>NZ_CP103833.1:971462-1295283 GCF_029774155.1 Actinobacillus arthritidis
ATATTCATCAACGAAGTCTTGCCTGCTCCGCTTTGTCCAACCAAAGCGATATGTTGGCGAGCAGTAAGAGTAAAATCCAACGATTTGGTCAATTCCTTACCTTGTGGTGAAAGAATCACACAATCTTTTGCAACGATTTCAATCGGTCGGTTTGGCAAATCTTTTTGCAAATCGGTTTGAACTTGCGTGACTTGTTGATTTAAAAAAGATTCTATGCCATCTGCCGCACCGATTGCCGCTTTATCATGATAAAACACACCTAACTCACGCAGAGGTTGATAAAATTCCGGTGCTAACATTAAACAGAAAAAACCGATAAATAGGCTCACTCCCGTTCCGTAATAACCAAAATCCAATTCGCCTAAATAGATAAAACCGAAATAAACAGCCATCACTGCAATCGATACTGCAGTAAAAAATTCCAATACGGCAGAAGACAGAAATGCCATTTTCAGCACATCCATCGTGCTTAAACGAAACGCTTCGGTACTTTGATAAATTTGTTCGGTTTGCTTCTCCGCCTGACCGAATAAACGAATGGTTTCCAATCCTCTTAATTTATCTAAAAATTGACCGCTAATCCGTGAAAGCACTCCGATATTACGTTGATTCGCTTCCACTGCTTTAATACCGGCAAGAGCCATAAAAAGCGGTAATAATGGCAATGTTATAAATAAAATAACACCAGCGACCCAGTTAATCGGGAATACAAAACAAAGAATAATCATCGGCACCAATACTGATAAAAATTGTTGGGGCAAATAGCGTGCATAGAAATTATGTAAATTCTCTACTTGCTCTAACATTAATGTTGCCCAGCTTCCTGCCGGTTTTTGCCGCATACTTATCGGACCGATTTCAACAAGTTTTGCCATAAGCTGTTCACGCAAATGTAAACGTAATACTTGCCCGGCTTTAAAACCAATTCGCTCACGTAGCCACGTCAGCAAAGCACGTGCACAAAAACAGACAAATAATAAGCCGATCTCGAATAAAAACATTTGAGGACGTTGATGTTCAATAATCATTTTATGCAACATCGTTGCCAATAGTGCCATTTGTCCAATCATAAAGACTGCACTCAAACTACCTAATAAAACATTAAGATACATCCACTTCTTGATGATATTCTGTTGTCCTCGAAGCCATTTTTGTAACTGCTTTTGTCGTTGTTTTTCCATTCTTGATAAATTTTTATTTAGGTAACACTTTGAATTAAATAGATTTTAACACGTTATCCAACATTATTGGGTAGAATTTATAGAAAAAATAAGCGATCCATTTCGCAAAAAAAATCACAAAACAGACCGCTTGTTTACCAGTTTTGATAAAAATCACTCAAACATTTCATCAAATTCAAAACGATACATTAAATCTACCGCTTGGTTCACGCTTGAAACCCATTGTAAGTAAAGTCTTGGTGCTAAATTATAACGCAGAGTCAATTCAGTCAACGCCGCAAAGATTCCTACCCCATATTTTACTTTAAATTTAGGTGTTAAGCTCGCACTGACTTCTACTTTGGTATTATCGCCAATACCCGCCGTTGTCACACTCAGATCATTTAAGCCGAAAGTACTACCAACAGTTCCCACAGTTTTACTACTTTTCGATAAACTCATACTCAATAATGTCTGCTGCCATAGAATTGCTGGAACCGGCATCACCACTATTATCTAATGAACGACCGGTCAAGATATAAGACAACGCTTCATTTTGTGACATAGACGGTTCGGAAAACACCTTCACTTCAGGACTATCCGCTAAACCAATCACTTTGATACCGGCAGTTACGCTTGGATCTTCCATTGCTTCCGGATTCCGAATCGCTTCAATATTTAGTGTCGGTTGTGACGGCAGACCAGCAAAACTGATTACTCCTTTACGAATCAGTAAATCTTGTCCAAATGAGGCATAACGGCCATTTTTTAAGTTTACTTGTCCATATAACCCTAAACCTTGCTTACCCTGACGAACAGCAATAGTACCGTTTAAATCACTTTTTAATCCATAAGCCTTTAAGCTCACATCATTGCCGATATTAATATTGATATTCGATTTAATCGCAAGTCCATTCGATGTTTTTTGCGGAATCTGACGTTGTGCTAACGGAATTTTTTGTTTTACTGAACCATCCATAATCACTTCATCACCACTCACGCTCACCGCACTTTCCGGCAATTCTTCCACCTCAATTCTTGCCCACGGAATATCAATATTACCGCCTAAAATCAGTTCTCTCGGTGTCGCAGTCACTTCAATATTCGGGCTAAATTCCACTTTTGCTATATTCGGTACATTCACTCGGAAGCGGTTTGCTTGTGCATGAACTCTAGTCTTCCAAGCATCTAAACGTCGCCAATCTGCATCACCATCTAAACGTAACTCGCTTTCCGTTGTTTGTACTCGTCCCGAAAGGGTTGAAGTTGCACCGTGGAAATGTAATGCTAAATTACCACCGGTTACATCAAACGGCATTGCAATCGCTTTTGCACGTAATTCAGTCAGATTTAACGTACCATTCAACAATGGAGATGTTACTGAACCTCCTAGGGTTAAACGTGCATTGATATTACCGTCAACCGACTCACCGCCGCTTAATAACGGTTTGATCAATTTAAGAGTTAACTGATCAATATGAATGTTACCTGATAATTTTCGGCTATTTGCCACATCATTCATCACAATATCTGTCGTAAGACGACCGTTATTTTCCACCTTAATATCAGTTTTTAGTTTTAAGTTATTATCCGCTAAATTCGCATTCACTTTAACTGGGCTTAACGTAAGTGGGAAACTGTTACCGCCTTCTAATTTTTGCACCAATTTTAATGTTTTTGAATCAAGTTCAACATTTACTTGAGGTTGTTTGTTTTTAAACCAAGCCGCATCCCCTTTTGCATTTACAATGCCTGATAATTGGGTATTTTTATCCAAAAATTCTTGAATCGTCGCTAAATTAAATTGCTTAATTTCAAACGGTACTTTCCCTTCTTGCCCAGCATTAAATGCTTGAGGAAAACATAAATTCAACTTTGGATTATGCCAACAATGTGCAGATACATTCGCATTAATTTTTTTATTATCATAATTCACATTAACTGCTTGGTTGGTTTTAAACGTACCAAATTCTTTGCTATCAATTGAAATTTGGCTTAGCTGACCTCGCCAAACTTGTTGCGAGCGGTCAAATTTTCCTGAAAGTTGCAAATTGGCACCGATAGGATTGCCCTTTGCACTTAACTTCAAATTGTGATTAGCTTCACTACCATTCGCGACTAGGCTTGCATTTTCCACTTTAACATCACCATACCCCAACTGTGCTAAGTTGATGTCCACATTTCCTTGGATAGTTTTTTCTGTGGTTATTTTTCCTTTTGCGACTAAATTTTTCAGGTTCAACTGTTCATAACTTAAACTTTTAGCGGTTAAATCCAAATCTAAATTAGGTTCCGTCACTTTACCGGTCAACTTGACATTCCCGTGAAGACTTGTCGCTAGTTTAGGCAATAAACCCGTTAAATTCGGTGCATTAATTTGGGCTGAAAAATCCGATTTATCACCAAGCTCACCTTTAAGTGCTATCGTATTTTCTCCATAAACTAATGTTGCGGCAGGCACATCTAATAAGGTTTTATTATTTGATTTAATCTCACCTTTTAATTGCAAAGTTTTTTGTAACAACGAACCGTTTAAATCTAGGTCAGAAAGTTCTACGTTCCAATCCGATCCGTTCTCTCCTCGACCAGCGTAACCTTTCGACTGTAAACCACCAGAAAGTACCGCCGCCCATTCTGGTGTAAGTGATTTAGTATTAATCGTGTTAAGTGCCGTTTTAACGTCCCACTCGACACCTTTTTCCCAATTCACTTTCCCATTCAGATTTGCTTTACCCTCTAAAGCCTCTAACGATAATTGCTCTATATTAAATTGCGTGATTTCACCTTTACCTTGCAAATGAATAAGGCTAGATGGAAGATCCATCCCACCGACGTTCACTTGTGTATCTAACTGATAATTGAGTAAATCACCAGTAAGTAATAGATTAACTTTATCTAATTTTAGCGGTTCTATTCCTTTCTCAGGCATAAACGGGTAAGCAATCGCATCACTCGTTAAACGCAGATTTAATGGCGTTTTAGCTTCAGCTAACTGAATATCTCCTTTTAGATCTGCCTTAACAGCACCGCTTGTTTGAATATCCAGCGAGGTTTTACCGAACAATTCTCCTTTTAGCTCCGCTTTTACTTGGCTAGCAGGAATTTTTAGATCCGCCAATAACGGTGAATCCGCATTTAATGACCACTTCAGCGGATAATTTTCTGCGAGAGTCAGTAAACCGCTACCACTTACATTACCTCGGTCACTATTAATCGATAACTGCGATAATTCAACCGATTGTTGATCAGCCTTTGCTTGCAATAAAAGCAATTCCACTCTCACAATAGATTGAGGTGTAACGAACTTTCCGTCTTTATCTTTTACTTTCTGTTCAATGTGAATATTTTTGGCTTCCAATTGTGGAATTGCCGCATCTAACGGCAATTTAATCGGTGCTTGTTTAGTCAATAACGGCTGAGCTAATTTCGCTTTAATTTCTGTCCAGTCAATACTAGAAGCGGTCTGTTTTACCGATTCTTTGGCAATTTCTTGCGTTTTTTCGACCGCTTGTTCCGCACTTGCCGGTGCAAGTGAAAGCGTTAAGCCGTCTAATGCTGTCGGTGCCAAATTCACCGCTCTGCCTTTACCTGAAATGCCTGAATGGAAATGCGTTAAGGCAATATCCATCTCATCGACTTTGACTTGAATATTATCTAAAGCAATCTTTTTAGCTGATATACCTAACGGTAAATTCAATTCGGTAAACGGTTCATTTTCCTTATCCGGTTGAGAAGAGGGTAATTTAGCTGTATCTACTACAACACTCGTATCCTTTAGTGCGAGATTTTCGATACAGGTTTCTCGATCCAATAAACAACCAAAGCCAATATGTAAATCTGCTTGTCCGACAGATACATCGATCCCCTCCATAACAAATTTAGCATCAGATAAAGTTAATCCATCTTGTAAACTACCTTTTACACTACCAATAGTTAATTGATTCAACCACTTATCCGCTAATTCCAAAGCAGTACGTTGCCCTTTCCCTGTCATTAAAAAAACAACGGGAATGAATATTAAGCACAATAGACCACAAGCAATATGACGAATCCAACGCCATTTACTTTTAGCTTTTGTTACGGACGGCTTTGGCTGAGTTTGGCCATTATCTTGTTGTTGCTCATTAGCTTGTTCATTCATAGCTATTCATCCACTAATATAAAAAAGCGGATAATATTATCCGCTTAAATCATTCTTATAATTCTGAACCTAAACCGATATAAAACTGTACACCGTTATCATTATTAGGTGATTTTACCGGCGTGGCTAAATCAAATTTAATCGCACCAATTGGTGAAGCCCAACGTACACCAATCCCTGCACCTGAGTGCAAATCTTTGGCTTTAAATTTATTTGAGGCTAATCCGGTATCATAAAACATTGCCGCCCACCAATTCGGATAAACTTGATATTGGTATTCCGCCGTTGCCGTTGCTAAATGAGAACCACCGACTAATTTACCATTTTTCGGATCTCTCGGTGAGATATCTTTATAACCAAACCCTCGTACACTCATATCACCACCGGCAAAATAACGTAATGCAGGCGGAATACGATGAAAATCTTTCGAATGAATATAACCGACTTCACCACGTAAGAAGAAACGATGATGATCAAAATACGTTCTCACCCATGCACTCGAGGCTTTCCAGCTATAGAAATTTACATCTGAAGCAAGTGCTTTCATTCCCCAATTCGCCGTTAATTTTTGACTATCTCCCCAAAGAGGAAAACGATTTCCATCCGTTCTAGTTCGATTGAGTGAAGCGGTCGGATAAATTAATAAAGTACGGTGTGATTCGTCTGCCTGAGTAAATGAATCATAACGAGCTTTAATTCCTGCAGAAAAAGACCAACCGGTTTCATGTGTCCAAAAACGTTGGAATCCTAATGTTGCCGCAGTCGATTTAGTATCATTTTGATCTTCATTTTCTAACGAACCTGAAAACTGGTAATAATAATGAAGCGGATCTTCCCTTAACGGAATGTTATAACCAAATTCAAAACGTTGTTCGGGTGCTGAAATATAGGTACGAGATTCAATACTATGCCCACGGCTATTAAGCCATGGTTTTTTCCAATTTAATTGGAAACGAGGGCCAACATCAGTTGCAAATCCAAGACCAATCTCCACATCATTCTTCTTTTTCGGTTGAAATAACACATTGAGATCAACCAATTTTTCCGATTCATTTAAATGGGGTTCAACCAATACCGAAGCAAACCAATTACTTGCAGAATAATCAGAAGTCATTTGAGAAAGATCATTCGCATAATACGGCTCGCCCGATTTCACTTTTAGAATATTACGTAAGTATTCTTCTTTAATCTGATTATCGGTAAAACTAATTTTTCCATAACGATAACGAATACCGCTGTCATAGTCTAAACGCCAATCAACCGAATGATCTTTAGGATAAACTTCTAAGCGATGATAAATCCAATGTCCGTCAAAATAACCTTTTTTGAACGCAAGACTTTCAAGATTACTTTTAAAACCCTCGTACTGCTCATGATTCAAATCTGTACCTTTTTTCGGCACAGAATCAACTAATTTAGTAAAATCTTCGTCTTTATTTGCTTCACCGTGAATACTGACTTCAGTTTCATCAATTTTGACTTTTTCTCTATCTAATTGAACATTTAGGGTAAGTAACGGCTTTTTACCTACTCGCGGCGTTTGAATAAATTGATATTGTGTATTGTAGTAACCTTTAGCCCGTAATGCTTTATCTACTGTGGTTTGTACAAGATATTGATGTCGTTCGGAACCATCTGCATATTCACTTGAAAGCTGATCTAAGTAAATCTTTACATTTGACCAAGCATCTTTATCTTCAATCCCTTTAACCTCTAAATCGACAAGCGGTTCGTTTTCAGATTCTTCTGCAATCTCTTGCTGTTCAGTTTCCTCTGATTGCTCTATGGAAACATCATTTTCTTGAATTGCCAACTGTTCAGCATAACTCACTTGAGCAAATGCTAATAAACAGCAATAGGTTAAGAAATTCGGTTTAAAATTCACAAGCATATCCTAATCTTTTGGAATGCCTCTTAGCAACGGAACATCATTAAATGGAGAAATAGATGTCGGTGCAGGCATATCATCAAATATCATAATAAACGGTTTATCCGGTATAATCGCTTCATTTCGCCATAAGGCTTTCATACCAACTAATTGAATATCTTTTGGCAAATTGACAATGCCTTTTTGTAATACTTCAATACTGTTTTTACGGGGATGACCAATTAAAATTGCACTACCGTGCTTACGGGCATATTGTAAAGCAAGATGAAACTGATTCTGTACCTCACTTAACGTATCGTTATCATCCAAAAATAAACTACGTTCTAGAGCATTCACACCAAATTCTCGAGCAACTTTAGTCGCCACACTCGGTCCAGTTTTACTATCAAGAAAGAATAATTGTTGCTTCGCTAATTCTCTCATTAAGTTTTGCATAGTTTGACGATCTGCTGTTGCTCCACTTCCCATATGATTATTCAAACCGATTGCATATGGGACTTGGTTACGAGCTGATTCAATCAACTGTTTTACTTTTTCCTCATTTGCCCCTACCAGCAATGCTTCGGATTCTATTGGTTGTGCTTTATTCTGTGGTCGCATTGGTAAATGAATTAAGACATCACGTTCTTGCTCATAAGCCATTTTTGCCCTTTGTGTTGCGTGAGGTGCAACAGGAATAATCGCCACGCTGACTTCTTTCGGTAAAGCATAAATCGCACTATCTTCTTTGGCTCGATAGCCAATATCATCAATCACGATTGCTAACTTTCCGGCTTGAGCAAGCGGTGACAAAATCAGTAAGCCTTGCAAAAAAAGACTAAAAATAGACCGCTTATGTTTCAATAAATTCCACATTATCTTACCCAGCCCATTGGATTTTTAGGATTTCCTTTGCGACGAATCTCAAAATAAAGTGCTGAACGATTCTGTCCGCCTGAATTACCGACTTTAGCAATTTGCTGACCCGCTGAAACTCGACTGCCTTTACGTACTGAAACAGACTGGTTATAACCGTATAACGACATATCACCGTTACCATGATCAATAACCACAACCTGACCATAACCTTGTAGCCAATCAGCTAAGATCACTCGACCGCCAGCAATCGCTCGTACCGGAGCACCAGCACCGGCGGCGATAACTATACCATGCCAAGTGACTTCACCCATTTGGCGAGAGCCGAAACTGTTTACCACTTTGCCTGCTACCGGCATATTAAATTGTTTATTCGGCGAACCTAAACCACTACCGGCTCGAAGCTGTTGTTTTTCCTGTTCCGTTGCTTGGCGTTTTTCTTCACTATTCTTTTTCTGTTCCAGTTTTGCGATTTCTTGTTTTTCTTGTTGCTCCGATTCAGCCGTTGCTTTCGCTAATTGATTACGTAACGCTGACTCATTATTTTTTAATGACTCTAAACGACTTTCATCCTGTTCTAACGTTTTATCAATTGATCGTAAGGTCGTTTCACGTTCGTTTTGAACTTTTTTTAAATCGTTTTCCTGCTTTTTCTGCTCGGTTAATTGCGTTTGTTGGCCTTTTTGTTGACCTTTTAATTCATCACGGCGATCTTTTAGTTCTTGCTGTGTACGTTTTAATTCATTGATAGTATCAATACGTACCTGATTGATATGCTCATAATAAGCGGTCATACGATCAGCATTTTTTGCATTTTCTGACATCAATCGCTCTAATACAGAAGGATGAATCCCTGAACGATAAGCCGAATCCAGTTGTTCTTTTAATTTTTCTTTTTGCTCTTTTTCTTGTTTCTCTAATCGTTGAATTTCTTGTTCAGTCCGCTTAATTGCCTGACGAGTTTCTGAGAGTGACATTTGCGTTTCTTTTAACTTACCAAGCACTTTCCCCATTTCAATTTCTTGACTTTTTAATGTCGATTGTAATGCATTACGTTTTTGACGCTGTTCATTAATTTTGCTTTGCTGTTGCTTAATTTTTTGCTGAATATTCGATAAATCAGTCGCAAACGATAATGTAGGAATAAATACGTCGCTAAAGCATATTATTAATAGTGGAATGAAATAAAACGGACGAAAAACTTTCACGAGATTACCTATCAGTATAGAAATCAATTAATTATAAAATATATCATTCTATCAAATATTTGAGGAAAATCAGCTTTTCTCTCGCTTTTACAAAAAGAAATTAGCTAACTATTTCAAAGTAGAGAGATTTTTGCTATAAATACGCCGTTTTCAAATCAACTAAAACATAGGAGTCTTTATGGAATTAGTATTTATTCGCCACGGTTTCAGTGAGTGGAATGCTAAAAACTTATTTACAGGTTGGCGTGATGTTAACTTAACAGAACGTGGTATTGAAGAAGCAAAAGCGGCAGGTCAAAAATTAAAAGCCGCCGGTTATGAATTTGATATCGCTTTCACTTCTGTTTTAACTCGTGCAATCAAAACTTGTAACATCGTATTAGAAGAATCTAATCAATTATGGATTCCACAAGTTAAAAACTGGCGTTTAAACGAACGTCACTACGGTGCGTTACAAGGTTTAGACAAAAAAGCAACAGCTGAACAATACGGTGACGAACAAGTTCACATTTGGCGCCGTTCTTACGATATTTCTCCTCCAGATTTAGATGCGGCAGATCCAAACTCTGCACATAACGATCGTCGTTATGCTCACTTACCAAAAGATGTGATTCCAAATGCAGAAAACCTCAAAATCACTTTAGAGCGTGTTTTACCTTTCTGGGAAGATCAAATCGCACCGGCATTATTATCTGGTAAACGTGTACTTGTAACTGCTCACGGTAACTCTTTACGTGCATTAGCAAAACACATTATCGGTATTTCTGATGAAGAGATTATGGATTTCGAAATCCCTACCGGTCAACCGTTAGTATTAAAATTAGATGACAAATTAAACTTCGTAGAAAAATTCTACTTATAATTTAAGTTGTCATTCAAACAAAAAACGCTCGAAGCTAAAACTTCGAGCGTTTCTTTTTGCAAAAAATTCCGCAAATTTAACCGCTTACCAAGCAAACATCTGTTTAGCTAACTGGAAAGCATATAGTGCCAAACTTATCGCGATCGCGTACATAATCACACCAGTAAGAAAATCCAAGATTTGCCACGTTCTGCGTTTTTCAAAATAAGGCGAAAGAAAACCAGCTCCATAGCCCACGCCAAAGAACCATAAGAACGAACAACTCAATGCCCCAAATAGAAATTCCATTTTACCGGTAAAATTCAAATTTCCACCAATTCCACCTAAAATCACTACCGTATCAATATAAACGTGCGGATTTAAAAAAGTAATCGCAAAAGTAATCATTAAGGCTTTTTTCAAACTTGTCGCATTTTCATTACTGGCTGTTAAGGCTTCACTACTCTTAAACATACTAATAAACGAACGACTACCGTAGGTAAATAGAAAACAAGCGCCGAGTAAAGCGATCACTAAACTTAAAGTAGGCAAATTCGCCACGATAGAACCTAGCCCTAATACGCCTAATGTCATTAAAAATACATCACCTAAAAAACAAAGCGATGCTACCCAAAAAACGTGTTGCTTTAAAATGCCTTGTTTAAGTAAAAAAGCATTTTGTGCACCAATTGATACGATTAGTCCAAAACAAACGATAAAACCTTGTACAAAAATATCCACTTTTTTCTCCAAATAAATACATTCAGGATAATTATACGGAAAACTTTAGTAAAAATACGGTATAATTGTCAAAATTTTGCCATATAAACAATTAAATGTAGGAATATATTATGTCTGAGATAATTGAAAACCAAGCCTGTATTGTGATTGCGATTGCAGGTGCTTCTGCGTCCGGTAAGAGCCTTATCGCATCAACGATTTATAAAGAATTAAAAGAAGAACTTGGTTCAGATGATATTGGTATTATTTCAGAAGATGCCTACTATAAAGACCAAACACATCTTACGATGGAAGAGCGTGTAAAAACCAACTACGATCATCCAAATTCTATGGATCACCATTTACTGGTCGAACATCTCCGCCATTTAAAACAAGGCAAAGCGATTGAGATTCCCGAGTATGACTATGCGGAACATAACCGTAAAACTACCACTAAAAACTTCGAACCTAAAAAAATTATTATTCTTGAAGGAATTTTATTGCTTACCGATGAAGAAATTCGCAACGAGATCAATGTTTCTATTTTCGTGGATGCACCGTTAGATATTTGTTTTATCCGCCGCTTACAGCGTGATATGGTTGAACGCGGTAGAACCATGGAATCTGTTATCGCTCAATATCGTAAAACTGTACGTCCGATGTTCCTACAGTTTATTGAACCGTCCAAACAATATGCGGATATTATCGTACCAAAAGGTGGTAAAAATCGTATCGCAATCAATATTCTAAAAGCTCAAATCAAACAATTATTAGCTAAACGATAGGATTTATTATGCGTTTATGTGACATTGATATAGAACGTTATTTAGATGAAGGATTAATTGAAATCAGTCCTCGTCCTTCCAATGAGAAAATTACCGGAGCAACGGTTGATGTTCGTTTAGGCAATTCATTTCGTGTCTTTCGAGAACACGCCACACCTTATATCGATTTAAGTGGACCTCGTGAAGAAGTTACTGCACAACTAAACAAAGTAATGAGTGAAGAAATTCTTATCGCTGACGGTGATGCGTTTTTCCTTCACCCGGGCGAACTTGCACTTGCGACAACATTAGAATCCGTAACATTACCGGATAATATTGTCGGCTGGCTAGATGGTCGCTCTTCTTTAGCTCGCTTAGGCTTAATGGTACACGTAACGGCACACCGAATCGATCCGGGTTGGCACGGTAAAATCGTATTAGAATTTTTCAATGCCGGTAAATTACCGCTTGCTTTACGTCCTAATATGGCAATCGGCGCATTAAGTTTTGAAGTGTTAAGTGGTCATGCGGCAAAACCTTATAACGCCCGTAAAGACGCAAAATATAAAAATCAGCAAAGTGCGGTTTCCAGCCGTATCAATCAAGACGATTAATACGATAAGCGGTCAAATTTTCCAACTTTTTGCAAAAGGTTAACGAAATTTGACCGCTTATTATCTTATAAGTACAAAAAAAGAGATCCGAAGATCTCTTTTTTATTGTCGCTAGATTAGCTATTTAATGCTCTTAAAATGTCATCCACACGCTCTTTCGCGTCACCGAATAACATTTGGGTATTTTCTTTAAAGAACAGTGGGTTTTGAACTCCTGCGTAACCAACCGCCATTGAACGTTTGAATACGATAACGTTTTGTGCTTTCCACACTTCTAATACCGGCATACCTGCGATTGGGCTTGACGGATCATCTAATGCCGCTGGGTTTACCGTGTCATTTGCACCGATAACCAATACCACATCGGTTTCTTCGAAATCATCATTAATTTCGTCCATTTCAAGCACAACATCATAAGGCACTTTCGCTTCTGCCAATAATACGTTCATATGACCTGGTAAACGACCCGCAACAGGGTGAATACCAAAACGCACATTAACACCTTTCTCGCGTAATTTCGCAGTGATTTCCGCAACCGGATATTGTGCTTGTGCCACCGCCATACCGTATCCCGGCGTGATGATCACAGAACTTGCATTTTTCAGCATTTCCGCCACTTCTTCTGCGGTTGTTTCACGGTGTTCGCCTTGTTCTTCATCACCTGAGCTTGCTTTCACTTCTGTACCGAAGCCACCTGCAATCACGCTGATAAATGAACGGTTCATTGCTTTACACATAATGTAAGACAGAATCGCACCTGATGAACCGACTAACGCACCGGTTACAATTAACAAGTCATTGCTTAACATAAAACCGATTGCCGCTGCCGCCCAACCTGAATACGAGTTCAGCATTGAAACCACTACCGGCATATCCGCACCACCGATAGATGATACTAAGTGCCATCCGAAGACTAATGCGATTACCGTCATAATCAGCACTGGGAAAATATTCTCAGGGTGATTTAAGAATACGACCATTAATAATGCAGAAACGATTAATGCCGCTAAGTTCCATTTGTGTTTATGCGGGATATTTAATGCGACCGAAGACACTTTACGACCGAATAATTTACCGCTTAATTTACCGAATGCTACTAATGACCCAGAGAAAGTCACCGCACCGATAAAGATACCAAGGAACACTTCAACGTTATGAATGTTAGCTAGTGTTGCTTGTTCTGCGTGGAATGCCGCTAACGCCACTTCATCTAAATTTGCCGGCGGAATCGCATCTACGTGTAAACCGTAGCTGTTAAAACCAACTAATACCGCCGCTAAACCTACAAAGCTGTGCAGAATCGCCACTAATTCCGGCATTTCCGTCATTTCAACTTTTAAGGCTTTTTTCACACCGATAAAGCCACCGATTGCCATAGCAATTAAGATCCAAAGCGTGCCGTGTGATTGTGGGCCGAAGATAGTTGCGACTAACGCAATCGCCATACCGACAATACCGTACCAACAACCTGCTTTTGCCGTTTCGTGTTTAGAAAGTCCTGCTAAACTCATAATAAAGAGAATCGCGACAATAATATATGCGACTGTTACAAATCCAAAAGACATGAGTTTCTCCTTAACCTTTTCTAAACATTGCAAGCATACGTTGCGTGACTTTGAAACCACCGAAGATATTAATGCTTGCGACTAAAATCGCAATAAATGCAAGAATATCAATAAAGAAATTACCGGTCGGTCGCGCAATTTGTAATACCGCACCCACAATGATAATGCCTGAAACCGCATTGGTTACCGCCATTAACGGCGTATGTAATGCGTGGCTAACGTTCCAAACCACATAATAACCCACCACACAGGCTAAAACGAATACGGTGAAGTGTGATAAGAATGCTTGCCGGTGCTACAGAGGCTAACCATAAGAATAATACACCGACACCAGCCATTACACCGTATTTAATACGTGGATCGGTCGGTTTTTCTTCTTTTTTCTCAACCGGTGCCGCGTACGCTTGTTTTTGCGGTTGAGCCGAAACTTGAATCGGTGGTGCCGGCCAAGTTAATTCACCGTCACGTACTACCGTTACACCACGTAACACCACATCTTCAAAATTGATATCGATTTGACCGTCTTTATTTGGGGCAAGTAACTTGAGTAAGTTAACTAAGTTTGTGCCATAAAGTTGTGAAGATTGGGTTGGTAAACGTGCAGGAAAGTCCGTATAGCCAATCACTTTTACTTGATTCTCGGTGACAACAACTTCGCCCGCTTTAGTGTAATCGCAGTTACCGCCGGTTGCCGCTAAATCGACAATCACTGAGCCCGGTTTCATTGAATCAACCATTTCTTTAGTGATTAAACGAGGTGTCGCTTTACCCGGAATCGTCGCTGTGGTGATAATAATATCGACTTCTTTTGCTTGTTCAGCATAAAGTTCCATCGCACGACGGTTAAACTCTTCTGACATCACTTTCGCGTAACCATCGCCTGAGCCGCCTTCTTCTTCAAAATCGATTTCTAAGAAGTCTGCGCCCATGGATTTAACTTGTTCTTTTACTTCCGGACGAGAGTCAAACGCACGAACAATCGCACCTAAGCTGTTTGCCGCACCGATTGCCGCTAAACCGGCAACACCCGCACCGATAACCAGCACTTTTGCCGGTGGAACTTTACCAGCCGCAGTAATTTGACCGGTAAAGAAGCTACCGAATGCATTTGCCGCTTCGATAACCGCACGATAACCGGAAATATTTGCCATTGAACTCAATGCATCAAGCGCTTGCGCACGCGAAATACGAGGCACTGCGTCCATTGCTAATACATTGATTTTCTTAGCTTGCAATTTTTCCATTAATTGTGGATTTTGCGCAGGCCAAATGAAACTCACTAGCGTTGCGCCTTCTTTAATAAGGGCAATTTCAGCATCGGTTGGCGCATTCACTTTAAAAATAATATCTGAATTCCAAACCTCTTGTTGCGTGCCAACAGCCGCACCTGCGTTTACAAATGCGTTGTCCTCAAAACTCGCTTTAAAACCTGCATCGTGTTCAACGAGCACATCAAAGCCGAGCTTTTTGATCTGTTCAACGGTTTTTGGCGTTGCCGCCACACGTGTTTCACCGTCTAACAGCTCTCTTGGTACACCAATAAGCATAAAGACTCCTGTATGGTTGATGTTTATATATTGTGCTAAAAATAGCCTATTTCGAAAAAATAAGACTAGGCGTAATGTACCATTAAATAAGTAGAATTTGTAAAAAAATTACGCCTCATAAATCAATTAATTGCAAATTCTCAGTTTGCGACAAATCTGCTAAAATCTAGCATAACAAAAATGTAATAAATAGAACCAGAATGAATAGCTTAGACCAAATTCAAATTATCCTGATCGAAACTTCCCTCCCCGCCAATATTGGCTCTGCCGCTCGTGCGATGAAAACCATGGGGCTTTCAAATTTACGTTTAGTTTCCCCACTTCACCCTATTGACGAACAAGCTCAAGCCCTCGCCGCCGGCGCAAAAGATGTGCTGGATAATGCTCAAATTTTTGACTCATTTGAGCAAGCGGTTGCAGATTGCCAATTAGTAATCGGCACCAGTGCTCGATTACGTCATCTACAAAATACTCTTATTGAGCCGAGAGATTGCGGCAAATTGGCGGTTGAACGTGCCGAAAAAGGCAAAGTAGCAATTGTATTTGGTCGGGAACGAGTCGGATTAACTAACGAAGAATTACTAAAATGCCATTATCATTTAAATTTTCCGACCAATCCTGACTACGGTTCGTTAAATTTAGCGATGGCGGTACAGCTGGCAAGTTACGAAGTGCGTATGGCGTGGTTGGATTTGCAAAAAAATCCGCAAATTCGACCGCTTGTTGAGGCAAAAGATTATCCGAATACTGAAGCTTTGGAGCATTTCTTTAATCATACCGAGCGACTTTATAAACAATTAGGCTTTATTCGCAATGATGCGGTAATGCTCAAGCTCCGCCGCTTATACCAACGAGCAGGACTTGAAACCAATGAGTTGAATTTATTAAGAGGAATGTTGACTTCGGTTGAGAAGCAGATAGAAAAATAAAAAAATCCCCAAAATATCGTTATCGATTTTCTGGGGCTTTTTCTTACTGCCTTGCCATTCTCAAATTTTGCGGAACAGACTCAAAATTTGAACGGAACGGATTGATATCCAAACCGCCTCGGCGGGTATAACGTGCATAGACCGTTAATTTTTCCGGCTGTGCAAATTGCATAAGATCGGTAAAAATACGCTCTACGCATTGTTCGTGGAACTCATTATGTTCGCGGAATGACACTAAATAGCGTAATAATTTTTCTCGATTTAATTTTTTACCGATATAGTGAATTTGCACACTGCCCCAGTCCGGTTGCGAGGTAATCAAACAGTTTGATTTCAGCAAATGGCTGACTAAAGTTTCCTCAACCACTTCCCCCTCTGCCACGCTTGCTAAATGCTCGTTAGAAAATTCGTAACTGTCAATTTGAATATCTTGTTCATCAATACACTCACCGGCAAAATCAACAATCGGTTGCTGGGTGTAAGCGGATAATTTGTAAACTTTTACCGAAACTTGACCGCTTGCACATTGGCTGAGATCTTTAGCCAATGTTTGTTCCACTTGCTCAAGTGAGGCAAATTTGGTTTGATTAAAGCTGTTTAAATAGAGTTTAAAACTTTTTGATTCAATTAAATTCTCGTCGCGAAAATCAATTGCCACATCGGCAATCGCTACCTGTGGTAAACCGTTTTCGTTTAACCAAGACAGTTCATAACAGGTCCAAACATCCGCACCACGATCAAACGGTCGCTGTTCGGTAATCCCTAAACCGTCACGGTTTAATTTACGTGGCACAGGCTGTAAAAGCGTAGGATCATACTCACTTTTATATTCGGTTTTTTGCCCTAATTTCAGAGCAGATAATGATTTATCGTTGTAGTTCATCTTTTTAAACTTTTGATTCTATAAAATAATTAATACATTGAAGTGATTACTTAATATAACGGACTAAATCCACTAAGCTGTCTAATACCAGATCGGCTTTCGCTTCGCCTTCTGCGGTAACCGCTTTACCGGTACGTACTAACACTTTTGTTTTCACGCCGGCGACTTCAGCCGCTAACAGATCTTCTAATTTATCGCCGACCATATACGATTGTGTTGGATCAATATTTAAATCGGCAATCGCTTGAGTAAACATTCCGGCTTTCGGTTTACGGCAATCGCAATCTTCTTTATATTCGCCTTTGCCTTCCGGATGATGCGGACAATAATAGATACCGTCTAACACAACCCCATAATCTTCATCCAGCGACCAATCCATCCATTCCGTTAATTGATTAAATTGTGCTTCACTAAAATAGCCGCGTGCAATGCCGGATTGATTGGTGACCAATACCAATAGATAACCTTTATCTTGTAGTCGCTTTAACGCCTTGCCGACACCCTCAATAAATTGAAAATCGTCAATTTGATGTACATAACCGTGATCAATATTGATCGTGCCGTCACGATCTAAAAATATCGCTTTATTCGCCATCATTTCGTTCCTTTTACAAAATCGACCACCATTTGATGATGCTCACCGGTTTTGAATTTATCGAATACCTGTTCGATCACGCCCTGTTCATTCACTAAAAAACTGATGCGGTGAATGCCGTCATAGGTTCTGCCCATAAATTTTTTCTCGCCCCACACGCCGAATGCTTCGGCAACTTGGTGATCCGCATCGGACAATAGCGTGAAATTTAGTGCTTTTTTCTCGACAAATTGGGCTAATTTTTTCGGTAAATCCGGACTAATACCTAACACCACCACATTTAATTCCTCCAATTCCGACTTACTGTCACGTAAGCCGCAAGCTTGTGTAGTGCGGCCCGGGGTTAAGGCTTTCGGATAAAAATAAACCAACACTTTTTTGCCGGCAAATTGGCTTAATGAAATTGGCTGTTCGTGTTGATCTAACAAAGTAAATTGAGGCACTTTATCGCCTGCTTTAAGTGTATTCATTGCAAAAAATTCCTAAAAAAAGACCGCTTGTATTCTACTACAAGCGGTCAAATCTTTGAATTTTTTTGCAAACGCTATTCTAAAAAACCTTCCAATAATTCATTTAAAAATAGCTTACCGTGCTGGGTGATCTGCCAATATTTTTCGGTTTCCGTGATGTAATTTTTGCTTAATGCCCAATCCATCGTTGGGCGCACAATTTCTCGATCTAGCCCTGTATAAAACTCAAATTCTTGTTTTGGGGTCGCTTCTAATAGACGGAAACGATTCATAAAAAATTCAAACGGACGATCCTCTCGTTCCACAAGATCTTGGCTATAACGATATTCCCCTCGCATATACCCTTTGGGGTGCTTGGTTTTGCTGAAGCGGTAAATTTCGCCGGTCGGATAACTAATCTTACCGTGCGCACCACAACCAATTGCCAAATAGTCGCCAAAACGCCAATAATTGAGGTTATGACGGCATTGATAACCTTTTTTCGCATACGCCGAGGTTTCATACTGCTCATAGCCGGCGGCAGTGAGTAGCTGATGACCTTGCTCGAAAATATCCCAAAGTTCATCATCATCCGGTAAAGTCGGTTGGCGATAATAAAACATCGTGTTCGGTTCAATAGTTAATTGATACCAAGACAAATGCGGCGGTGCGAGCGCAATGCCCTGTCGTAAATCGTCCAGTGCTTGTGCCACCGATTGATTAGGTAAGCCGTGCATTAAGTCGATATTAAAACTTTGCAAACCGGATTTTGCAGAATTTTGCGCAAAAATGACCGCTTGTTTCGCCTCATTCGAGTCGTGAATACGTCCAAGTTTGAGCAACTTTTCCGGCTCGAAACTTTGGATCCCCATCGAAATACGTGTTACACCACCCTGTGCATAGCCAAGAAAACGCTCCGCTTCCGCCGTACCGGGATTCGCCTCTAGGGTAATTTCAATATTCTCTTCAAACGGAATACGCTTTTCGACTTCTGCCAACAGATAAGCAATCCCCTCTGCCGAAAACAGACTTGGCGTTCCACCACCAATAAAAATCGAATGAATTTTGCGATTGCCGATTGCCGCCTGATAAGCGGTTAAATCTTGCGATAAATCTGCAAGTAGATGTTGAATATATTCCGCTTCCAGAATCACACCTTTTTGTGCATGTGAATTGAAATCGCAGTACGGACATTTTTGTACGCACCACGGAATATGGATATAAAGACTTAATGGAGGGAGGGTTAAATTCACGTTCTGACTACTATAGTTAAATAAAAATGATGATAACGAAAACCGTTCAAACTTAAAAGCAAAGTTTTCTGTGAGTGAGATCACAAATCTAAGATTATCAACTTTACCCTTATGGATAACTTGTTATGATAACTTTAATTCATTTTTAGATTTAATTTTGATTCAAACACTTCATTTTAAACCTAATCAAATGCTTTTATAGTCGTTCAGATTAAAGCTGTACTGAATATATTTAATCTTTATTAAAATATTAAGGGGTATGTTATGACTTCTCAATTTACCTATAACGACTCACGCCGCCACTTTATGAAACTTCTTGCAGGTGTCGGTGCAGGCTTTGCATTCTCCGGGACTTTAGGCACTTTTTCAAATCAAGCATTGGCGGCAACTGCAAAAAGTATTGAAGCCGGTATCGCATATCCTATTTCAACCGGTTTTGACCCGCTTACTTCGAGCGGTGCATCTTCAATGGTCGCAAACTTACATATCTTCGAGGGGCTAGTCGATTTACACCCTGCAACTCGTCAGCCTTATCTCGCTTTAGCGACAAAAGAACCTGAACAAAAAGATGAGGTAACATACCATATTACCTTACGTGAAGGGGCAACCTTCCACGACGGTAAACCCGTTACTACCGAAGATGTCGTTTACTCATTTGAACGTGTGTTAGATCCAGCTAAAGCCTCATTATTTGCTCAATTTATTCCGTTTATCGCTTCAGTCAAAGCACTTGACGATAAAGTAGTGGAATTTAAATTAAAATATCCGTTCGCATTATTTAAAGAACGTTTAACTATCGTGAAAATCGTGCCGAAACATATTGTGGAAGCTGGTCAATCTGCATTTGATGCCAAACCTATCGGTTCCGGCCCTTATAAATTTGTGTCTGCAACCAAAGACGACCGTATTGTCTTTGAAGCGAATACCGCTTATAACGGTATCTATCCGGCTAAAGTAGATAAAATGACCTGGTTCTTATTATCAGATGATGCCGCTCGTGTAACCGCACAAGAATCCGGTCGTGTACAAGCGATTGAATCCGTCCCATATCTTGATGCTGAACGTTTAAAACGAAAAGGAAAAGTGGAATCGGTACAATCTTTCGGCTTACTATTCTTAATGTTTAACTGTGAAAAAGCACCGTTTGATAATCCGAAAGTACGCCAAGCGTTACATTATGGTTTAGATACGCAAAAATTAATCGATATTGTGTTCTTAGGCAATGCCAAAGCGGCAAGTTCTTATGTACAAGACACTCACCCTGATTATGTTAAAGTCGCCAGCCAATATGACTTTGATAAAGCAAAAGCCGAAAGTTTATTAGCGGAAGCCGGTATCAAAGAATTAAAATTTGAATTACTCGCAACCGATCACGCTTGGGTAAAAGAATGTGCACCGCTTATTCTTGAATCTTGGAATGCGTTAAAAGGCGTTAAAGTCACACTTCAACATTTACAATCCGGTGCATTATACGGTACGCACGTTGACAAAGGTGCATTCGAAGTCGTTATCGCACCGGGCGATCCGTCCGTATTTGGTAATGACTTAGACTTATTATTAAGCTGGTGGTACCGCGGTGATGTATGGCCGAAACGCCGTTTCCGTTGGGCAAATACACCAGAATATGCCGAAGTGCAAAAATTACTGGATGAAGCCGCAAAAAATCCGGCCGGAGCTAAAGAGGCGTGGACTAAAGCAATTAATATTATTGCCGAACAAGTGCCGCTTTATCCGATCGTGCATCGTAAATTACCAACGGCATGGAGCGATAAATCACTTACTGACTTCCAACCATTACCGACAACCGGATTATCATTCTTAGGCGTTGGTCGTAAATAATGATATACAATGCCCTTTGTGCTGACAGAGGGCATTCTTACAAAAATATTCCAAATTTAAACCGCTTTTTCTTACTCTTACCACAATCAAGAGGGAGTCCCAATGGAAATTATCCTTCGTCTTTTATTTCGCCGCTTGCTTGCTCTACCGATAATGATTTTGGGCGTAACCGCTTTAGTTTTTATCGTATTGCAATTTACACCGGGTGATCCTGCTACGGTTGCTTTAGGTGAAAGCGCCAGTGAAGTCGCTAAAGAAATTTATCGAGAACAACATGGCTTAAATGACCCGGTAGTCGTGCAATATTTCCGTTTTCTCGGGAATTTGTTAGTGCTGGATTTCGGTATGACTACACCACCGGAACAGCCGATTATTGATATGATTGCTAAAGCATTTCCGCTGACCTTACAACTGACTTTTATCGGAGTATTCTTAGCGGCAATCGTTTCTTTCTCCTTAGGTATTCTTGCCGCGCTTTATCGTGACCGTTGGGTTGATCAAGTGATTCGTTTAATTTCGGTGGTCGCGGTTGCAACGCCATCTTTCTGGCTTGGCATCTTACTCATTCAATATTTTTCCTTAAAACTGGATTGGTTACCGTCCGGTGGTTTTGTATCGTTCAGTGAGGATCCGAACGAATATTTCCGTTCGATGATTTTACCGTCACTTGCGCTTGCCGTGCCGGTTTGTGCTTCATTAATTCGTGTTGTGCGTACCACCATGGTGGAAGAAATGGATAAAGATTACGTGCGTACTGCGATTGGTAACGGCGTACCTTACTCGACCGTGATTCGCCATAATGTCTTACGAAATGCCTTAATTACACCAGTAACCGTACTGGGTTTACGAGTTGGTTATTTACTCGGCGGTGCGGTAGTGATTGAACAAATCTTCGATTTACCGGGGATGGGTAAACTTATCTTTAACGGTATCGTGAACCATGACTTACATCTAGTTCAAGGCGTGGTGCTTACTATCGCCTTTACCTTCGTATTAGTTAATATCATTGTTGATATTCTCTATTTACTCATTAATCCAAAAATTCGGAGTCTATAATGTTTCGTCAAGAATTAGTAGCTCGACTAGCTAACGGTGGCGCTAGATTTAGAGCATTATCAACCAGTTCAAAAATTGCATTGATTTTCATTTTATTTGTGGCTTGTATTGCCATTTTAGCCCCGATTATCGCCCCTTATGATCCATTACAAACCATTAGACCTGTGCAAGCACCAAGCGGTGACTATCTATTCGGGACTGACCGTTTAGGGCGTGATATTTTCTCCCGCATGGTTTGGGGGGCAAGAACTTCACTCTTTATCGGTTTAGGTGCGGTGGGTGTTGCGATCTTATTCGGTGGGATTTTAGGTGCAACCGGCGCAACCGCAGACAAATTCGGTAACGAAGTGATCATGCGGTTAATGGATATTTTGATGGCATTCCCAGGCATTGCACTTGCCGCAGTATTACTTGCGACCTTTGGTAACTCCGTTCCGGTGATTATCATTACCATAGCGGTCGTTTATACACCGCGACTTGCAAGGGTGGTACGTGCGAATGTCGTATCCCAATGGGAAGAGGATTACGTGCGTGCAGAACGAGTGTTAGGCGGTAGCCGCACTTATATTTTAGTTAAACACGTTGTACGTAATACTGCCGCACCAGTGTTAGTGTTTGCCACAGTAATGGTGGCGGATGCAATCGTATTTGAAGCGTCTCTTTCATTCTTAGGTGCCGGTGTACAACCGCCATTCCCATCTTGGGGAAATATCTTATCGGAAGGACGTAACCTTGTCTTAAGCGGTTTCTGGTGGGCGACAACTTTTGCCGGTATTATGATTTTACTTACCGTATTAGCATTAAATATCTTGGCGGAAGGTTTAACCGATGCGTTAGTGAATCCAAAACTTAAAACATCACCAAAAACCAAAGAAGATGTGGCAAAACCGCTTTCTACCGATGTACAAGAAGCGATGGCGGAAACGCTCGCCTTAAAACGCTATTTACTGAAATTGCATGAAAAAGAAACCGCACGTACTGATCGTATGCAATTAAATGCCAATGCGAAACCGATTTTACAAGTGAAAAATTTATCAATTCGCTTCCCGAATCGTTACGGTGAAATTCCGCTAGTTGATAACATCAGCTTTACTGTACATGAAGGTGAAACCATGGGATTAGTTGGGGAATCCGGTTGTGGTAAATCAATTACCGCATTCTCTATTATGGGTTTATTACCGAAAACTGCCCAGATCACTGGTGAAATCTTATTTACTGATCGTAGCGGTAAACAGCATGATTTACTTAAATCGGAACAGCTCAATGCGTTGAGAGGACATGAAATTTCAATGATTTACCAAGATGCGTTAAGCGCACTTAACCCGTCTATGCGAATCAAAGACCAAATGGCACAGCTGATTAGCCGAGGTGGAAAACAAAGCGCAGAAACCTTATTACAATGGGTAAAACTCGATCCGGAAAAAACACTTAACCGTTATCCGCACGAACTTTCAGGCGGACAGCGTCAGCGTGTATTGATTGCCATGGCACTCGCTCGTGAGCCTAAATTATTGATTGCCGATGAACCGACCACTGCACTCGATGTTGTAGTGCAAGCGGAAGTGATCAAACTCTTAAATGAATTACGTGAAAAACTCGGTTTTGCGATGGTATTCGTCAGCCACGATCTTGCACTTGTGGCACAAATGGCACACCACATCACGGTAATGTATGCCGGTCAAGTGGTTGAAGCCGCACCGACTACACCGCTTTTAGCCAATCCGACTCACGAATATACGCGTGGATTACTTGGCTCGGTTCTTTCAACCGAATTACGTGCCGAACGCTTATATCAAATTCCGGGTAGCGTACCGTCACCATTCGACTTTGCGAAAGGTGACCGCTTCGCCAGCCGTTCATTACGTCCGGAAGCGGATCCGGAGCAACATTTGCAACTGGTTGCCACCGAGGATCATCCGCAACATTTTTGGGCATCACATTTAGCAACACAAGAAAAACGCGTGGAGGGATAAATCATGAGTATGAAAGTGTTAAAAGAACAACCGATTCTTGAGTTATCCGATATTGTGATGCAATTTGCTTCTCGAGACGGGACTTTGTTTAATCCGAAAAAATTCACAGCGGTAGATAATGTCAGTTTATCAATCTATGCAGGGGAAACGGTCGGGTTAGTCGGTCAATCCGGTCGCGGTAAATCGACCTTAGCCAGTATTATGATCGGTTTGCAAAAACCGACTTCCGGCACGGTCAAATTTAACGGCTTACAAATGAAATACGGCGGCACCGAGGCCCGTAAACAGTTCGGTCGTCAAGTTTCGGTCATTTTCCAAGATCCGGCAACTGCTCTCAATCCTCGTATGCGTGTATTGGATATTTTAAAAGATCCGATGGATATCCATAACGTATTGCAACCGCACGAACGAGAAAAACGAGTGTACGAATTACTTTCTCGAGTCGGTTTACCTCGTTCCGCCGCTTTAGTCGAGCCGACCCGTTTATCCGGCGGTCAAAAACAACGGGTTGCTATTGCCAGAGCCTTAGCACTCAATCCGAAACTGATTGTTGCCGATGAACCGACTTCCGCACTTGACGTATCGGTACGGGCACAAGTGTTAAATTTACTTGCTGATCTTAAAAAAGAGCTGAATCTTGCGATGGTGTTTATCTCACACGATTTACAAACCGTGCATCAAGTTTCGGATCGCATTGTGGTGATGAACGGCGGAAAAGTGGTGGAAACCGGTAGTTCAAGCGAAGTATTCAATTCACCGAAAGAAGAATACACTCGTACGCTGATTAATGTCGCACCGTCATTATTGTAATTTATGCTACATTCAGGGCAGGTTTATCCTGCCCTTTTATCTATATCCATTATGCATTCAATTCAAATTACTCAAACGATTTATACGGATTTACTGATTGTCGGTTCAGGTATCGCCGGACTTGCGCGGCAGTTGAAGCGGAACGACTTGGGCTGAAAACGACGTTAATCAGCAAAACGCCTATTGGTTCGGGAGCGAGCTTCTTTCCGTTAAAAGCCACACTGGGCATTCAAGTGACCGGTGAAAATGACTCGGAAAAATTCCGACTGGATATTGAACGTGTCGGCAAAGGCAGAATCAATCCCAAAGTGGTAAAAGCCTATATTGAAGATTCGCCCCAAGCGATTGGATTACTCGAAAAAATCGGCTTTAAGCCTTGGCTACGCAACGACAATCGCCCAGCCTGTTTCGCCGAGTATCCCCGCCCTATTTATCTGATCAATAATTGGCGAGAAGCCGCTCAACGGGCGAAACAAATTCTTGATAGCCAATCCACTAATGTTTATGAACAAGCGACACTACTGCATATCGTTACCGAACAAAATCAAGTGCAAGGAGCGGTGTTTAGCCTAAATACAAGCGGTCAAATTTGCTATATTTTTTGCAAAACCAGCCAAATCATTTTAGCAAGCGGTGGCATTGCCGGCTTGTATAAAGACAATCTTTATCCGGCGGATATTATCGGCTCAACTCATTCCATCGCTCAACAAGCCGGTGCAAAATTGACTAATCTCGCCTTTATTCAATTTATCCCTTCTTTTGTCGAACCGAAATACAAAGTGTTATTTGGCGAACATACGCTGAAATACGTCACCAAAATCACCGATGAAAATGGGCAAGATCTGTTTTCACATCTCACTCAAACACAATTTCAACAAATGATGTTAGCCCGCGACCATTATGCGCCATTTAGTGTGGATTTCCCTTGTGTCGAATTTGATTTGGTGATGATGAAGCATTTATTGGCTAACCCACAGCAAAAAGGCATTTACCTACACTACACCCCTGAGCTTTATCAAGATAAGCAAGAGTTTTATACGGTTTATCTTAATTGGTTACGCCAAGAAGTAGGGATAGATTTGGTTAAAGATAAAATTGCTATCGCACCTTTTGCACACAGTTGTAACGGTGGAATTGAGATTAATGAACATGGCGAATCTTGTGTCGCCGGATTGTTTGCGATTGGTGAAATCGCCCATTGTATTGAGGGAGCAAACCGCTTAGGCGGTAATTCGGTTGGAGGCGGCTTGGTATTCGCCAAACGATCGGTAGCACAAGCGGTCAAAAATTTGCAAAAATTTGCTGAAATTCAACCGCTTGTAAATACTGAAACTTATCGTTTACAGGCTGAAAAAGTGCTTAATCAGTTAAACAATCCAATGGGAGATAATACGCGCTTGCGAGTACGGTACTCAAACAAATTCGTGAACAAATGGCTCGTTTTGCTAATGTGTATCGCACCAAAGCCAACTTAACCTTATTGCTGAATGAGTTGCAACAGCTCGAACAGCGTTTTAATCCGATTGTGCATCATCAGCAACAAGGCATCGAAATCTTTTATGCACTGAAAACCGCACAACTTGTTGTTTCGCAGATGCTAAACGAACCGCACAGTTTAGGTGCGCATTACTTAGCCGATGAGCAGTAAAACAAAATACAAAAATAAAGGGCAAGATTTTATCTTGCCCTTTTGATCATCCGTTTAGTGATTATTTACCCCAAACTTCTTCGCTGATCTCACGAATAAAGTTCAGTTTTGCCCATTGCTGTTCTTCCGTCAGAATATTACCTTCTTCGGTTGACGCAAAGCCGCATTGCGGACTTAAACAAAGCTGATTAATGTCCACATATTGTGCCGCTTCTTGAATACGAGCAATTACTTCATCACGATTTTCTAATTGACCGTCTTTTGAGGTAATTAAACCTAATACTACTTGCTGATCTTTGATAAAACGTAACGGTTTGAAATCACCCGAACGATCAGAATCGTACTCTAAGAAGAAACCGTCAATGCGACACGTACCGAATAAAGTTTCTGCCACTGGTTCATAACCGCCTGCTGAGAACCAGGTTGAACGGAAGTTACCACGGCAAATATGCATCGTAATAGCAATATCATCCGCCGGTTTTGCATCAACGATTTTATTAACCATATAGACGTAATCTTTGGCAATTTGGTCTAAATCTAAACCACGTGCTTTATAGGTCGCACGTTTGTCCTCGGCACAAAATTCACCCCAGCTGGTATCATCTAATTGTAAATTGCGGCAACCTAATTTATAGAACACGTTCACCGCTTTGATATACGCATCGGCAATATCATCTAACAATAGCTGGTTGTTATTTTCATAACGTGCAATCGGCTGGTAATCTTCCGCACGTACATTGGTAATTAAATGTAACATTGATGGCGAAGGAATCGTGAATTTCACTTCAGTTTCACCGGCAATTTTTTGTAGTGAACGAAAATGTTCTACAAACGGATGTGATTCCGAAAAATCCACTTTATCGACAATCTTAATGGTTTTCGGACGTACGCTGTGGTGTTTAAATTGTACCGAGAACTTCTCTGCATCCACTTCCTGAATACCGTCTAATGCGGCTAAGAAATCCATATGCCAGAACGTACGGCGAAATTCGCCGTCAGTTACCGCGTGTAAACCTACTGCTTTTTGATGTTCAACTAATTTTGCAATTTCCGCATCTTCTACTTGGGTTAAATCTGCACAAGAAATATCGCCACAAGAACATTGCTGACGAGCTTGTTTAATCGGATCAGTACGTAAGAAACTCCCTACGATATCAAAACGATAAGGCGCGGAAGTACGTTGTGTTGCATTGGGGAAAAGTTTAGACATAGTCATCATTCCTAATATATAAATATAACCTTTTCTTTATTCTAACAAACTTCTCTCTATTTCGTGCCTGAAAGTTTTTATCAACCTATATGAATTATATTCATATTCCTACCCAAACACACATATGAATAAAAATAATAAAAAATATGAAAATAATGAAATTGATTTAACTTGAACGGCATTTTAAAGTGTTCTTATTACATATCAGAATAATACGGAGACACTTCTATGAGCTATGCCAAAGAAATCGATCACTTAAACCATACCCTTGCTGATTTAAACGGTAATATTAATGCCTCTTTTGAATTTTTCCCGGCCAAAAATGAAAAAATGGAGACGCTACTTTGGAACTCTATTCATCGACTCGCTCCGCTTAAACCGAAATTTATTTCTGTGACTTATGGTGCAAATTCAGGCGAACGCGAGCGTACTCATTCGATTGTAAAACGTATTCAACAAGATACTGATCTAGTTGTTGCACCGCATTTAACCGGTATTGATGCCAATCTCGAACAACTTCGTTCAATTGCACAAGATTATTGGAATAGTGGTATTCGCCATATTGTCGCATTGCGTGGTGATGAGCCTGCCGGTTATGCTAAAAAATCCTTTTTTGCCAAAGATTTAGTAAAACTCTTAAAAGAAGTCGCAGATTTTGATATTTCGGTTGCGGCTTATCCCGAAGTACATCCGGATGCAAAATCGGCACAATCCGACCTAATTTACTTAAAGCAAAAAGTGGAAGCCGGTGCTAATCGAGCAATTACCCAATTCTTTTTTGATATCGACAGTTATCTGCGATTCCGCGATCGCTGTGTAATGATGGGAATTGATGTAGAAATCGTACCGGGCATTTTACCGGTAACGAATTTTAAACAATTACAAAAAATGGCAAAAATCACCAATGTTAAAGTACCGCATTGGATGAATAAAATGTATGAAGGATTAGATGACGATCAAACGACTCGCAATTTAGTTGCCGCCAGTATTGCTATGGATATGGTTAAAATTCTTTCAAAAGAAGGGGTCAAAGATTTTCATTTCTATACGCTGAATCGCTCCGAATTAACTTATGCCATTTGCCACGCATTAGGCGTACGACCGACCTAAATAGAACAAAACGCACTAAATCACCAAATTTAGTGAGTTTCCTAATCAACACAAGCGGTTAAATTTCTATCTGAATTTGCAAAATTACCGCTAGTTTTTATGTTTCTGTTTTTTATTTTGCGTATGGTTAATATAAATTCCAGTACAAAGCAATATTAATGCAAGAATCGTTAAGAAAATGCTAATTGACAACATAAGACCTCCATAAACATATAGTTTATCGAGGTCTTAACAAAAAAGTTGAGAAAAAACAGATTTTTGCGTTCTTGCTCGTAAAATTATTCTGTTAGGCTCACATTATAGAAAGAAGTGTAACCAAACGGGCTTTGCACAAAACCTTGCACACGCTTACTGACCGGCACATAGTTAATTGCATGCGCAATCGGAATTATCGGTGTATTTTTTTGGAAAATTTCGACCGCTTGTTGATACAACTGCTGACGTTCAGCGGTATTTTGTGTTTGTACCGCTTTTTGTAATAAGCCTTCAAATTCGGTATCCGTCCAACGTGAATAATTGGTACCCGGAATATTTTCTTTGCTTAATAGAGGAAACAGGAAATTATCCGGATCACCGTTACGGCTCGTCCAACCGTAAGTGCCGGCTGAAAATTCGCCTTCACGAGTTCGTTTATTAAAATCCGCCCATTCGTGGCTCACTAATTTCGCTTTTACCCCGATTTTCGCCCAATCTGCTTGAATAATTTCTGCCGTGCGTCTTGGATTCGGATTTGATGGGCGCACCACCGGTTGCACCCAAATCTCCGTTTCAAAACCGTTCGGATAGCCTGCTTCCGCTAATAATTTTTTGGCTTTTGCCAAATCAAATTCATACTGAATCAAGTTTTCATTATAGCCAAGCACCGAACTTGGGAACGGATTAGTCGCTACCGTACCGCCACCTTGGAACACCGCATCAACAATCGCTTTTTTATCGGTAGCGTGTTGTAGTGCTTGGCGCACCTTCACATTATCTAATGCCGCTTTTTTCGTATTAAGTCCGATATATGCCAGATTTAAACCTTCACGCTCAAATAACGTCACTTTTGGATCTTGTTTCATTTGTGGAATATCGGCGATATTCGGGAAATCAATTACATCACATTCACCGGCTTTTAATTTAGCATAGCGTGTACCGGCATCGGGGGTAATTGCAAAAATTAATCGCTCAAATTTTGCTTTACCTTGCCAATAATTCGGGTTCGCTTTATAACGTACCGCTTGATCGGTTTGATAAACCTGAAATTCAAACGGTCCTGTACCAATCGGCTGTTGATCCAATAATTCCGGCTTGCCCTCTGCTAATAATTTGTCCGCATATTCTTTTGAATAAATCGATAAGAAATCCATTGCAACTGTTGTAAGGAATGGACTATTCGGCTGATTTAGCGTCATTTTCACCGTATATTCATCCACTTTCTCAACTGACTTTAAAATTTTCGGCAAATTCATCCATTGATAATAGAAATAAGTCTTGCCAGAAACATTGTAGTACGGATGATTTTTATCCGCCTGACGTTGAAAGGAAAATACCACGTCATCGGCATTTAAATTGCGACTTGGGGTGAATAACTTGTTAGTGTGAAACGGTACGTCTTTACGTAAATGGAAAGTGTAAGTTAAACCGTCTTCACTTACTTCCCACTTTTCCGCCAAACTTGGCTCGACCTCAATTTTGCCGGCTTTAAATGCTAATAAACGATCATAAATCTGCTGAGAACTAGCGTTAAAGTCATTCGCATCATTGGTAATTGCCGGACTTAACTTTTGTGGGGCGGTTGCAATGCAATTTACTAAAGTATGAGCAGGAGCGACAACTAAAAATGGTGAAATACCAAACAAAGGTAGTGCTAAAAAAGTCTTAGAAAAACGCATAGAAAATCCTTAGTTAAATTTTTTTGCGAACATAAAAGATTTTTAGCCTAATTTGAAATAACAAAATCTACATTCTTATAACTAATAGATGATATATATTACAATTTTGTAAATTAATGTCCACCAACCATAAAAATCCCATAACCCACAAAAGATTAAAATCTTATAAATTAAATATAAATAGTTTTTATCACTAAATATACAAAAAATAATCAAATTATATTCTAAGTAGAAATAAAATTTTAGCTAGATCACAAAATTGACATTTTCAGCTTGTTTCTGATGAGAAGAAGATTATGATCCGCGAAAAATTTTTATAAATCTAACTTTTAAATAGGAGAATCTTATGGCTACGCCATCTAATCGTTTTTCCCTTACTTGGGTACTCAATCTCTTTGGTACTGCTGTGGGTGCGGGAGTTTTATTTTTACCGATCAATGCCGGTATGAGTGGTTTTTATCCATTAATTATTATGACCTTATTAGTTGGACCGATGACTTATCTCGCACACCGAGGACTGGCTCGTTTCGTACTTTCTTCAAGTAAACCGGGTAGTGATATTACCAATGTAGTACGTGAACATTTCGGTGAAAATGCCGGTAAATTTATTACCTTGCTCTATTTCTTTGCCATCTTCCCGATTCTCTTAATTTATGGCGTAGGTATCACCAATACGGTCGGTTCATTTATTGAAAACCAATTACATATGGCAGTACCGCCTCGTGCTCTACTCTCTGGTGTATTAATTGCGGTAATGATTAGTGTGATGTTACTTAGCGAACAAGCGATGTTAAAAATCACCACTTACTTAGTTTACCCATTAGTATTAATTCTATTCGGTTTATCTATTTACCTGATTCCGGAATGGAACGGTGCGGCATTACAACAAATGCCAAGTACAGGAGATTTCTTAACCACTTTATGGCTAACGATTCCGGTCTTAGTATTTGCATTTAACCATTCACCGGCAATTTCATCTTTTGCACTTTCACAACAAAAACATTATCAAGATCCGCAAAAAACTGAAGTTGAATCAAGCAAAGTATTACGTTCAACCGCAATAATCTTAGTGTTATTCGTTATGTTCTTCGTTTTCAGTTGTGTATTAACGCTAACACCTGAAGAATTAGCACAAGCGAAAGCACAAAATATTTCAATTTTGTCTTACTTAGCCAATAAATTCGATAACCCGATTATTTCTTACTTTGGACCTTTCGTAGCATTCTTAGCTATCGGCGCTCATTCTTCGGTCACTACTTAGGTGCACGTGAAGGTTTAGAAGGTTTAGTGAATCAGTTACGTGATAAACCGATTGAATCAGCAAAATTCAAAAAAATTACTGCGGTTATCTTCTTTATCACGTTATGGATTGTCGCAACAATCAACCCAAGTATTCTTGGTTTCATTGAAAGCTTAGGCGGTCCGATTATTGCGATGATTCTGTTTATTATGCCTGTATATGCAATTTATACCGTGCCGGCATTAGCTAAATATAAAGGCAATATTGTCAGCAATCTTTTTGTGGTTGTAATGGGTACCATCGCTATTTCAGCAATAGTGTACGGATTACTGTAATCGCTGTATAATCCGCCATTCGAATTTTCAGGCAACAAACGCTATCTTCTTCTGTTTGTTGCCTATCCCTCTTTTTATTGTGTGTGAATTTTATGATTAGCGTATTTGATATTTTTAAAGTGGGTATCGGCCCTTCAAGTTCCCATACTGTAGGTCCGATGAAAGCGGCTAAACAATTTATTAATGAATTGCTGGCTCGCAAACTTTTGGCAAAAACCGACCGCTTGCAGGCTGATATTTATGGTTCTCTAGCCCTAACCGGTCGAGGTCATAGCACCGATATTGCGGTAGTAATGGGCTTAATGGGCTATTTACCCGATAATGTGGATATTGAACGCATTGATAGTGTTATCGAACAAGTGAAGCAAGAAAGCAAATTAGTTGTTGCTGAAGCTGTACCTGCAATGGCAAAAACTATCACTTTCGATTTCTATAAAGATATGCCTTTTCATTACGATTTCTTACCTCGTCATGAAAACGGAATGATTTTAAAAGCCTTTGAAGGTGAAACGCTATTATTCGAAAAAACGTTCTATTCTATTGGTGGCGGTTTTATTGTTGATGATGAAAATTTTGACAGCCAAGCAGACGATACAGTATCTGTACCGTTTCCTTATAAAAACGCAGAAGATTTACTCAAACACTGTAAAGAACAAGGTTTGCCACTTTCAAGTTTAGTATGGAAAAACGAAGCCGCTCTGCGTCCAAAACAAGAAATTTCAGATTATCTGGCAAAAATTTGGAAAACGATGGAAGACTGTATCCAACACGGTTTACATACGGAAGGTTTATTACCCGGTCCATTAAAAGTGGTACGCCGTGCTCCGTCTTTACGCAGAACATTAGAAGCGACCAGCAAATTTAATACTGACCCAATGCAAATTATTGACTGGGTAAATATGTTTGCATTGGCGGTAAATGAAGAAAATGCGGCAGGTGGACGTGTTGTTACAGCTCCTACTAATGGTGCTTGCGGTATTGTACCGGCGGTTTTAGCTTACTATCAGCAATTTATTGCCCCTCTCAATCAAGAAACAATTGAGCGTTATTTATTAGCGTGTAGCGTTGTCGGTACACTATATAAAATGAATGCGTCTATTTCCGGTGCGGAAGTAGGCTGTCAAGGTGAAGTTGGTGTGGCTTGTTCGATGGCGTGACCGGTTTAACCGAAATTATGGGCGGAAGTCCGGATCAAGTTTGTATCGCCGCTGAAATTGCAATGGAACATAACCTCGGTTTAACCTGCGACCCTGTAGGCGGACAAGTACAAGTACCTTGTATCGAACGTAATGCGATTGCTTCGGTTAAGGCGATCAATGCAAGTCGTATGGCTTTACGTCTTACCTCACAACCTCGCGTGACTTTAGATAAAGTGATCGAAACGATGTACGAAACCGGTAAAGATATGAATGCTAAATACCGTGAAACTTCAACCGGTGGTTTAGCCATTAAAATTTTACCTTGTGATTAAGCATTGTATTTGACAACAAGTGATTAACCACTTATGATTTGAAGAATTGAGCGGATGAACCGCTCAGTTGAGTTATTTCTTATTAGTAAGCTGGGGAGCTCAAGACTAACAAGAAAATAACTAGGATAATGTATTTAAACATTTGGTTATCCTCTTCAAAGTTGGTGGGATTAAAGGTCACCACCAGCTCGTTTTAGCTTTATTGCTAAAACTTGTAAATTATAGTAAAGACAGTATGTTTTTACAACCAACAAAAAAACCTCGAATATCACTATTCGAGGTTTTGTTTTTCTTGCCGTCTCGCCAATCAATTTAAAAATCGATCATTTCTCACACCGATTAATATACTTACCGGCCCTAGCACAATCATCAGATTTGTTAAGTGGATATTTACAATTTGCTTTACAAGGATAAGTTTGCACTCTATCAATATGGCTAAAAGTAAAATTTGAAGCCAATATCCCCAGCAATAAAACCCACCGTTTCATCTAACGATACACTCCCCCATGCCCAGAACAAGTACCAGTTCCGCTTGATGATGAATAACTCCCATCACGACAAGTTGACTTGATATTCGGATCATATGGATTACGAGTGGTATATGCCATCGTTGAGATTGAAGATACTAATAAAATAGTTGCAATTACTGTTTTAAACATTGTCATTCCCTCATAAATTAAAACGAAGTTAAATCAGTCAATGATTTAACCATTTTAGTTTAAAACAAACCAATTCAGTTTACAATATATTTTGTAGTTCAAGCATAATTTATGAACTATGAAAATTAAAACAGATAAAGAAAGATTTAGTGAACGCTTAAAATTTGCCTTAAGCGTAGCCTATCCTAAAGGCTTAAAAACAAGTCAGATTGCTATAAAATTTAACTTACAATATGCTGAACAACCGATCACTCAACAAGCTGTCCATAAATGGCTAAACGGATTAGCTATTCCTTCTCAGGATAAAATAGAAACTTTAGCAAATTGGTTAAATGTGAAACCGGAGTGGTTAAGATATGGTGTTGCGGATGAGCAGGAATTTCAATCAACTGATGAAATTTTATCCCGTCTTATTCAAGGGCTATCAGAACAGCAAAAAACAGTTTTGATTAATTTAATTACATCATTCAAATAGATAATATTAAATGGGCAGACACAATGGTCTGCCCTTATCTTTTATAGTATCAATGCTTCAAATCATTCAACTTTTGATCCTTTCAACAATTTTCGTATCCAAGTGCGATTTGGGCTAAGTACGTGCCAAATATCTTCGCTAATAGGTAACGGTTCATGACAAATCAGGCTTGCCAACAGTTCGCCTAATAACGGTGCAGTAGTTAGGCCTCGAGAAGCTAAGCCGTTTACCATATATAAATTTGCAAAATTTTCTGCATTTTCAACCGCTTGTTTGCGACGGAGCTGATTATACAAATTCTGATATTGTACTTTTTGAACTCTAAAATTCGGCATTTTCCCAACCATCGGCACACGATCTCGCAGTGCGGCTCTCACCCCTTGTTTAGCTAAATTTTGCGAAAGATCGATATTGCCCGTCCAATCACAAGCGGTCAAATTTTGCTGAAGTTTTGCTACATTCTCGTGATGTTCTTCCAAAGAGAAATCTGTTTCGGCATTATCACGTACATGGCTGGCACCAATACAATGGGTATTCGCTTTAGAAACCGGTGTCAAATAACCGTCATAACACACCACACATTTTAACTGCTGTAAAGCCGGTGTGGTCGGAATCTGGCTCACTTGCCCACGCACCGGATACAGCGGTATCCCTTGAGCTTGCTGAAATTGCGTGAGAGTATGTCCATTTGCCAGCACTAAAATCTGATGACTGAACGTTTCACCATTGTACTGCCAATGCCACTTCCCTGCACTAAATTGCGGATCTTTTACTTCGTGATTTAACACAATTTGTAATCCTTTTGCCTGTAAATAAGCAAAAGTGCCTTGTACAAACTGTATCGGCGATAACCAACCGCTTTGTGGCATAAATGCACCACCGTTCGGCACTTTTAGCCCGATTTTTTCGCTTAACTCAGTCGCATCACATAGCTTAAACAAACTATCATCATTGGTTTGCAAAGCCATTTTTTCCAATTTCTTCGCCGTTTTATCGTTATAGGCATATAACGCAACACCGGTTAAGGCGTGTTCAAACTCAGCAAGCGGTTCAATTTGTGTCAAACGTTGCAATGCATAGTCAAAACAATGCACATAAAAACGGATATTACGCTCATCATCGTCACTCAGTTGCGGATAAATCGCACCTTGTAAATTGCCGGAAGCATTTTGTGCCAACGCATTATCTTTGCAATAAAGCGTGACTTTTTTACCTTTTTCAAGTAAGGATAATGCAACAAACAAACTGGCGACACCGCCACCGACAATCGCAATATCATTTGCTTCTGTTTGTGGATCGCTATAAAAATATGGATAATTTACCTGTATAGTTTCGCTTTGTTGCGGTTTTTCACCCCACAGCATTTCTCGTTTTTTACCAAAGCCTTTGCGTTTTTTGACCTCAAATCCGACCGCTTGTAAGCCCTTTCTTACCGCACTTGCGGCAGTAAAGGTCGCAAAACTGCCGCCATTTTTCGTTAAACGGAACATTTGACGATAAAGCGTTTCATTCCACATTTCCGGATTTTTATCCGGTGAAAAGCCGTCTAAAAACCACGCATCAATTTGATTGCTATATAAATCGCCTAATTGCGGTAAGTTCTCCAACATATCGCCAAACCACACATCAAGATAGATTTGCTCAAAATGATAACGCTGACAACCGGTTTGGCGAGGTCGCCAACAAGCGGTCATTCTCTGTGAAAGTTTTGCAAATTGCGGGTAATTTTTATGAACGGTCGTTAATTGCTCAGAAGTGAGGGGAAATTTTTCAAACGAAATAAAATATAAACGCTTAAGTTTACTATTGGGAAACTCACTTAAAAACTGCTGAAATTTATCGGCAACCGCTAAAAAATTCAGTCCGGTACCAAAACCGGTTTCGGCAATCACAAAAGATTCGGCATTGTGTGCTTGCCATTTTTGCCAAAGCCGATTACCTTCTTGGAAAACATAATAACTTTCTTCAAGACCGTCTTGAGTGGAAAAGTAAATATCGTCGAATTGTTCGGAAACGGGGGTATGATTTGAATTGAAAGAAAGAGATGCAAAGCTGAGTTTGTTCATAATATTGACCACAGAATATACGGAAAGCACGGAAGTTACTGATAACATTCTGTGCTTTCCGTGCTTTTCCGCAGTAACAGATTAGAAGATATTGTAAGCGAAAACTACGATCATACCTAATGCCGCTACAACAGTCATCATTGAATAACCTAAAGTACCCATTTTGTCCTCTCTTTGTTAAATATTATTGATCAAAGTCTATCACACTTCTTAGGCTTTGAGAATTTTCTCCGCACAAGCGGTGATTTTTGCTAAATCTTTTACGCCTTTATGCTGTTCTACACCGGAATTGAGATCGACACCTAAACAACCTTGCGTGAGTGCCTGCTTGATATTTTCAACCGAAATCCCACCGGCAAGCATTGCTTTTTGTTTTAATTCATTCGGAATGAGTCGCCAGTTAAATGTTTCACCTGTACCTCCCTGCTTGCGTACCGTTTTTGCTATCAAGAATATAACGTGCCACTAACGGGTTATCGTGATACTCAACTGTTTCCGCTTGAATATCTACCGAAATTGCCTGCCAGATTTGCGTTTTTCCAGCTAATTTTGCTGAAAGATCGGCAATATAGGCCTCATCTTCCGAACCGTGTAATTGCACCGCATATAACTCAAGCTGTTTTGCTATTTTTTCAACAAATTCGACCGCTTGATTTTGGAACACACCGACATAACGCAACGGTTCATTCACCACTAATTCTTGTGCTTGGCGTAGTGATAATTGGCGAGGCGAATTTTCAGCAAAAATTAATCCGCCATATAAAAAGCCATTCTCATACACTGCTTTTACATCTTGTGGACGGGTTAAACCACACACTTTATTTTCACCGAAAATCACAGAACGTACCGCATTATTTAAATCAGTACTGCCCATCAAACTGCTACCGATCAAAAATGCGTGTGCAAACGGCTTAATTGCTTTTACCTGTGAATGATCATAAATACCTGATTCTGAAATCAAACGGACATCTGCCGAAATTTGATCCTGATATTTTTCTACCAAACGCACAATACGATTCATATCCACCGTCAGCGTATGCAAATCACGGTTATTCACGCCGATCACTTTTGCGCCCAATGCCAACGCTCGCTCAAATTCTTGCTCGGTACTGGTTTCGGTTAAAACCCCCATACCTAATGAGTGAGCTAAATCCGCCAATCTGCGATAAGTTTCGTCATCAACTACCGATAACATCAGCAAAATTGCATCCGCATTTGAATAACGAGCCAAATACACCTGATACGGCGAAATCATAAAATCTTTGCATAAGATCGGTTGCGTTGTTTGGCGTTTAACTTGATCAATATAACGAAAATCACCTTGGAAATATTGTTCATCGGTCAGCACAGAAATCACAGAGGCGTAATGTTTATAGACCTGTGCAATCGCATCCAAATCAAACTCGGCACGAATCAGTCCTTTGGAAGGTGAAGCCTTTTTACACTCTAAAATATACGCAGGCACTTGGTGCGAAGCTGTCGCTAATGCCGCATAAAAATCTCGGTCAGTATGAACAATTTGATGTTGGAATTGTGAAAGTGGAAATTCTTTTTGTTTTTGTTCTATCCAAACGGCTTTATCTTGTACGATTTTTTGCAGAATAGTTGGCTGATTTTGCATATTTTCTCTTTTTATTATGAATTGGTGGATAACACAGATAATGGTAGAATACGGCACTTATTTTGATTTATCAATAAATTCACTATGCTGATTACCAAACTTCATAAAATGCGTACTTTGCTTGATAAGCATCGCCCCCTTAATATCGCCGTAATGAAAAACATTCAAGCAGATTTAATGTTGAAATATAATCAGCAATCCAATGCGATAGAAGGAAATACACTAGATATATTTGAAACGTGCGTGTTACTTGAAAGTGGAATTACCGCCAACGGTAAACCATTTAAAGATCATTTAGATATTATTAACCACCAAGAGGCTATTGGTTACTTAACTGATCTTGTAAAAGAAAACGCACCACTGACAGAAGCAACAATAAAAAACTTCCACTATTTGTTACTACAAAAAACCGATAATGCACGAGAAGCCGGACAATACCGAAATGTACCGATAGTCATTAACGGTGCGGAATATCAACCGCCTCAACCTTTTTTAGTTCATCCGCAAATGGAAGAATTAATACATTGGAACCAACAAAATCTCAATATATTGGAACCGATAGAACGCATTGCGATGCTACATAACAAATTTGTGGCAATTCACCCTTTTATTGATGGTAATGGACGTACTGGACGTTTATTGATGAATTTAGAATTAATGAAAGCCGGTTTCCAAGTGACGATTTTAAAAGCTGAGAATCGAGCTGACTATTATCGTGCATTGGCGTTAGGTGATTTAGATAATTATCAACCGATCACAGAATTTATCGCAAAAGCCGTTTATGAAACAATGGAACGTACCTTAAACCTTATTTACCCAAACTGGATTAACGAACTCAATTAAATATGAAAACCAAAGTTAGACAACACTTAACCGATTTAGAAATTGCATTACGCACACATAAGCAATGGGATGCGGTTGCACCGAGCTTGAAAGATTTAGCGAATGATCAACCGTTTTGTATCGGAACACTTAGCCCAACGCAATGGCTACAATGGATTTTTATTCCTCGTATGCACGCTCTTTTAGACGCTGGTGCGGATTTACCCCGCAACTTTTCGATTACGCCTTACTTGGAAGAAGCCCTAAAAGACGAAAGCTATTTAAAAGCGATTCATCAGCCGGTGTTATTGATTGAATTATTATTAAAGGACTAAATGGAACTGGAAATTTTATACCGTGATGATGAACTGATTGCGATTAATAAACCGGCTGGAATGTTAGTTCACCGTTCATGGCTAGATAAACACGAAACACAGTTTGCAATGCAAACCTTACGTGATCAAATCGGTCAACACGTTTTCCCGATTCATCGCTTAGATCGCCCGACTTCCGGTGTGTTATTGTTTGCATTAAATAGTGAAATGGCTCGCCTAATGAGTGAACAATTTGAACAGCATCAAATGGAAAAAGGCTATTTGGCGGTAGTGCGAGGCTATCTGCTCGACAAAGGCGAGATCGATTATCCGCTAAAAGTGATTTTAGACAAGATTGCCGATAAGTTTTCGCAACCCAAAGAAGCGCAACAAGCGGTCACTTTTTACCAAAATCTTGCAAGTGTCGAAATGCCTTATCCGGCAGGTAAACACCAAACGGCACGTTACAGTTTGGTTGAATTATTGCCGAAAACAGGGCGTAAGCACCAACTTCGCCGCCATATGAAGCATTTATTTCATCCGATTATGGGCGATACTAAATATGGTGACTTGCACCAAAATCGTACCCTAACCGAGAAAACCGGTTGCGACCGATTAATGCTACATTCGCATTTTTTAAAATTTACGCATCCGAAAACAGCGCAAAAAATTGAAGTTTTTGCGGCGCTTGATGAACAATGGCGAAATTTATTTCTTACTTTTAACTGGAACTTTCCACACTTTTTTCAATCTGACAAAAATTAATATGGATAACGCATTACTTTCTTTAACACACGAACAGCAACAAGCCGCTGTAGAACAAATTCAAGAACTGATGGCTCAAGGCGTGAGCGGCGGTGAAGCGATTCAAATTATTGCCAATCGTTTAAGAGAAGAACATCAATCAAAGACAGAGGATTAAAAGATGAAGAAACATTTAATATTATCAATGGGCTTATTGTCTTCAGTAACTGCAATAGCTAATACTACTCCAGACACAACACCAGCAAAAGAAACCAGACCAATGCTCGCAATCTATTTGCTCGATTTGAATGGGAAAGTGGCGAAACCAATTAGAAGCACGACTTATTCAGTCAGCCAAAAAAATTTACATCTTTGTTGGGAAGCGGTGAATGTTCCTTTTACTGCTAAAAATCAGGTAACAGAAATCTTTAATGCACCGGCTCCTGCTAAATTTACCGAACAAGGCGTTACTGTAGTATCTAGTAATGATGGCAAAACACATACGATTTCCAGACAGTTAGCAAGCCATAATAATGAATTTATCCGTAAATGTTGGAAATTCGATAAAACCGATCCGAAAGGCGAATATACTTTACAAGTACGCATAAATAATATTGAATTTCCTGCTATGCCATTTCATATCGTTAAATAGCCAATAGCCACTCAAGCGAGTGGCTATTTTGCTTCTATGAATAAAGACCTTGTAAATAGGCAATATTCTTTATTAAATATGATTGGCTTTTCAAATGATTTTGCAGTTCGAGCCAATTATGATGTTTCTCACTTAAAAAACATTCATTAAATGTCGCCAAAACCGGCTTATTCTCCGGCATTGTACGAATATAGTCTGCCAATATTTGCTCCAATTCATAACCTGCTTTTGTCTGAATCGCTTTAGCAATTTCTTGCTCCAATTTCACTGCTTGTCCAATCAAATAACCACGTTGTGCTTTACTTAAACTACTAAACCACATTCCGTCACGCACAGGCATTTCAGCTAATAATTGCAAAATATCGGCTAATGAACCTTGTTTCAATTCAAACTCCAGTTCACAAATTTTTGCTTGTCCGAACTCATTTTTAATCACGCCATTATCTAAGGCCACTTCAATTTGTGATTGCTGGAACTCAATCAACCACTTGTGGCGTACAAAATCCGTACTAAAAGTCGGTCTTAATTGTTCGGCTATCTGTTCAACATTTTCTATTTGTAAATCAAAGTGAGAAACCAATCGCTTGAAATCAGGCTGATTACTCGCTAACGGCAAGTTATACTCCGGACGAATATGTAAACCGCCTATAATCTCCCCTTTTGTTTTTAGCGTCATTTCATAGCATTGATTTTTACTTCTTACTCTTAATCCCATTTGCTGACCGGCAAAAAATTGTGTTGGGGTATCAAAATACGTATTACCTAATTCATCAATATCTTGCTGAATAATACGTTGTTGACTCAGCCAAGTTTTAATAAACTCAGCATTATCTTCCGTTAACATTATTTTTAATTCAATTTCGTTTTCCATTTTGTCATACCGCCTTTTTTGCTATGATCGAATTATCTCATTTCAAACTATTCTAGCAATGTTTAATCAAATCCAAAATAAACTACATAAATTTGTACAGCGTGGTTTAGATAATCATCTTCGCCTTGCCGTGACCGGCTTAAGTCGCGACGGTAAAACCGCTTTTATTACCAGCTTTGTCGATCAGCTATTGCATATCAATAAAGACAGCCATGCACACGTCAATTTATTCGGTGTCGCTCGTAACGGACAAATCCTTTCAGTAAGACGAGTTGAACAAGGCGATTTAACCATTCCTCGTTTTGAATACGATAAAAACCGTCAATGTTTGGAAAACGATCCACCGGTATGGGCGCCTTCTACCACCGGTATCAGCGAAATTCGTTTAGCGATCCGCTACCAACGCCAAGACGGTTTAATCAAACATTTAAAAGAAACCGGTACGCTCTACTTGGATATTTTCGATTATCCGGGCGAATGGCTATTGGACTTGCCACGCTCTCGCAATCTTTTAAACAATGGTCACAAGCACAGCAATTAGTGCATAAAGGAAAACGTACGGAACTGGCACAGCCTTGGTTACAAGCGGTCAAAAAATTAGATCTTTTTGCCAAAGCGGACGAAAACCAACTTGCCGAATTAAGCGAAATTTACACCACTTATTTGTTGGAATGTAAACAAGCCGGTATGCAATATATTCAGCCGGGGAGATTTGTCTTACCGACAGAAAATTTAAAAGGTGCGCCGGTTTTTCAGTTCTTTCCGTTATTAGATTTAAGTGAAGCCGATTGGGAAAAACTTGAGAACTCTCCGGCAAACAGTACGTTCCAAATGCTTAAAAAACGTTACAATCAATATCAGCAAAAGATTGTTAAACCGTTTTATGAAGACTATTTTTCACAATTCGACCGCCAAGTGATTCTTGCCGATTGTTTAACGCCGTTAAACCACGGCTTAGAGGCATTTTTAGAAATGAAAATCGGCTTGCGACAGTTGTTTAAACATTTTCATTATGGCAATCGTTCGTTATTTCATCGCCTGTTTTCGTCCAATATTGATAAACTCCTATTTATTGCGACCAAAGCGGATCATATCACTAGCGATCAACTACCAAATTTGGAAAGTCTGATGCGTCAATTAGTACAGGAAGGCGGACGACATGTCGCTTTTGACGGTATTGAAACCGGCTATCACGCCATTTCGGCAATTCGAGCGACCGATCCGGTGGTGGTTACCCAAAACGGTACGCAAATTAAAGCGATTCGAGGCATTCGTTCAACCGATAAAAAACAAGTGACGCTTTACCCCGGCACGGTACCAAGCCGTTTGCCCGATGCAAATTATTGGCAGTTTAACCGCTTTGAGTTCGACCAATTCGAACCTAAACCGCTCGCCTATGGCGAACCAATTCCGCATTTGCGTATGGATGCAGTATTACAATTCTTATTGGCAGATATGTTGGAATAGCAATCACAAGCGGTTATTTTTGCAAAATTTTTCGCAAATTTAACCGCTTGTCGCTTGATTTTAAACGGTTACTGTTCACTGTTAGGCGGCTTTGCGGTAGAATCTTATAAATTTTTCTCAATCTTTTTAAATTATGGCAAAAAAACCAAAAGTAGCTTCGAATACGATTGCACTAAATAAACGTGCTCGTCATGAATATTTTATCGAAGAAGAAATTGAAGCCGGCTTAGAATTACAAGGCTGGGAAGTAAAATCGGCGCGTGCCGGTAAGGCGAATATCGGCGACAGTTACGTGACATTTCGTAACGGCGAAGCGTTTCTATTCGGTGCAACCATCACCCCATTAAATATGGCTTCCACTCACATTGTTTGTGATCCGACTCGCACCCGCAAATTATTATTGAATAAACGGGAACTGGATTCACTATTCGGTAAAGTAAATCGAGACGGTATGACGGTTGTGGCACTATCGCTCTACTGGAAAAATGCGTGGGCGAAAGTGAAAGTCGGCGTGGCAAAAGGTAAAAAACTACACGATAAACGTGAAGACATTAAAGACCGTGAATGGCAAGTAGCGAAACAGCGTATTATGAAAAACGCAAATCGTGGCTAATTTCAAAAACTACGGATAACAGCAAGCACGGAACAAGCGGTCAAATTTGACCCGTTTTTTACATCTCCGAGCCATCTGTGCCGTCCGTGGTCACAATTAAAAATTAAGGAATAAAAAATGATCGACCAAAATCTTCTTCGTACTAATTTAGACGATGTTGCAAATGCACTTAAAGTTAAACGTGGTTTTACCCTTGATGTAGAGCGTGTGAAAGCATTGGAAGAACAACGTAAAACACTTCAAGTAAAAACAGAAACCTTACAAGCGGAACGTAATGCCCGTTCAAAAAATATCGGTGCGGCAAAAGCACGTGGCGAAGATATTTCTGCGTTATTAGCGGAAGTAGATAATATGGGTAACGAATTAAACGAAGCGAAGGTCGCTTTAGACCAAGTACAAGCGGAAATTCGTGAGTTACTCTTATCTGTGCCGAACTTACCAGCTGACGAAGTACCGTTAGGTAAAGATGACACGGAAAACTTAGAAGTATCACGTTGGGGCGAGCCTCGTCAATTTGACTTTGAAGTAAAAGATCACGTGGCATTAGGTGAAGCGTTAAACGGTTTAGATTTTGTCGCAGGTGTAAAATTAACGGCTAGCCGTTTTGTGGTAATGAAAGGTAAACTTGCTCGTTTACACCGTGCCTTATCGCAGTTTATGTTAGATCTTCACACTGAACAACACGGCTATGTGGAAACAAACGTACCGTTCTTAGTCAACCACGATACGCTGTTCGGTACTGGTCAATTACCAAAATTCGGAGAAGATTTATTCCATACTCAACCATTAACCGGTCAAGATCCAAACGAAACTCAACGTCCGTTCAGCTTAATTCCAACAGCGGAAGTACCGGTAACTAACTTAGTGCGTGACGAAATTATTGATGAAGACAGCTTACCGTTACGCTATACGGCACATACGCCGTGTTTCCGTTCTGAAGCCGGTTCTTACGGTCGTGATACACGTGGTTTAATCCGTATGCACCAATTTGAAAAAGTGGAAATGGTACAAATCGTTGCTCCGGAAAAATCAATGGAAGCATTAGAAGAATTAACTGGTCACGCTGAAAAAGTATTACAACTTTTAGGCTTACCATACCGCAAAGTTTTACTCTGTACCGGTGATATGGGCTTCGGTTCAGCAAAAACTTACGACTTAGAAGTTTGGTTACCGGCACAAAACACTTATCGTGAGATTTCTTCTTGCTCAAATATGTGGGATTTCCAAGCTCGCCGTATGTCTGCACGTTGCAAAGCAAAAGGCGATAAGAAAACTCGCTTAGTCCACACCTTAAACGGTTCAGGTTTAGCGGTGGGTCGTACTTTAGTAGCAGTAATTGAAAACTACCAAAACGCTGACGGCTCAATCACCGTGCCTGAAGTATTACGTCCATATATGGGCGGTGTGGAAGTGATTACCGCTTAATCATTCTACTGAAATAACGCAAGCGGTCTGAATTTGTTAACTTTTTGCAAATTCAGACCGCTTGTTTTTTATCGCTACATTACAACATAAACAATGCTAAAAATAACGTTGCTAAAATCATACCGGGTGCGGTACGTTTTACCATTTCGACCGGACTAACCATTGCCAATCCAGCACAAACAATCGTTACCCCGGCAATCGGTGACATCGTACGACCGATAGCGCCGGCAATCGCCGCCATACCTAAATTCACGTGGGTATAACCCAATTCTACAGCATGAGGCGTTACTGCCGTATTAAATGCAATCGCCGCCGCATCGCCCGAACCGGTCACAATCCCCATTAGGAACGGACCGATAGTTGCTCCCCAACGCACAAATTCATTGGAGTGTTTAAGAAATTCAATCGCTGAATCCACCGCACCGGTTGCTTTTAAACCGGATACAAATACGCTTGCGGCAATAATAATACCGAGAACATTAGCATACGAATTACCCATACCATTGAAAAATTCTTCGGTAATTTTGATCGGCGAAATACGAGTGACGATAATTGCATAAATCGCACCGATTAACATTGCTTGCGGTACGCCCATTTGGGTCCATTCTAAGCCCGGTGTCTTTTGTAATTCCGTACCGCCAATAACAAGAATAATTAACGGCAATAACGGTGCAAGTGCATATAACGGATTAACACCGCTAAATTTAGTTTCTGCATTTTGTTGCTCAGCTAAATAGGCTTTACGGTGTTCCTCACCATAATCTTTCAAAATAATTGCCATGACCGTCAAAGCAATCGCTCCGATAACACCGGCAATCGTTGTATAAGGTGCGTGGGCTAAATTCACTTCGGTAATGGTTAAATTTGACATTTCACTCAGCATTGCCGAATGAGAAGAACCCGGACTCATCATTGAACCGAATGTACCGGCTAAAATTGCCGCCCCTGCGGTTGCCGGACGTACACCAGCACTTTTTAATACCGGAATTAAAGTTGCCCCTACCAGCTGCTGCACAGCCTGTCGCGGATGGAATTGCAATATTGATAAAGAAAGTTAGAATCGTTGCAATCGGAATCAAAAAGAATTTCAAACCGCTTAACGGTTTAGTAAGTAAATGCACCAAATGCGTATCGCATTGGGTATATTTCATCACATAAGCAAAACCCATACTGGCACAAATCGCCATAATCAGACCGCTTGAAGTCATTGATTTAGCAAAAGCATCTAATGCTCCCATCGGATTAAGCGTTACAACCGACATAATCAAACCGATACCGATTAATACCGTTCGGGTTTCATATTTTTTAATTAGCAGATAAATCGTTGCTAAGATACCTATCACAGCAACAAAAGGTTTTAACTCATCCATAAAAATTCCTTAGTAGTTAAATGTTGAATTTACCGCTTTAGTATCAAGTCGCATTTTTTCACTAAAACAGAGAATATCTTGCGCACCGAGGACGGTCGCTTGTTCGCCTTGAATATGTAATGCAGTCCCTTCCGGCAAAGCATAAACCTGAGCTTGAGGGTTAACAATCAAAAACTCTTCTAAACGTTCTTCTCGGCTTTCGCCGTTATGCCCTTGCATTTTGCCGGAAATAAAATGCGGATTAATTTGATGTGGAAAGAGATTTAACGCATTAAAAGACGGAGGGTAAGTAATCGGCATATCGTTAGTAGTCATAATCGAATTGCCTGCAACATTTGCACCGGCACTCCAACCGAAATAAGGTGTGCCGCTATTTACTTTGGCTCGGATAGCATCTAATAAATGATGTTCATACATTTGCTTCAACAAGCAGAAAGTATTACCGCCACCAACGGCAATCACATCCGCTTGTTCGATAATATCTCGATGTTGTTTGGCTCGATGCACCGATACGATTTCAACCTCTAAAGATTGCAATGCGTTCTGTACAGTCGCTTCATATTCATCAAATGAACGACGTACGCCTGCATAAGGTACAAAAGCGACTTTCTTACCTTTATAGTTAGCTAAAAATTGTGCCAGCCAAGGTAAAGTATGCACTAAATAAGCGGTATCTTTATATTTTGAACCGCTCATCAACAACATATTTTTCATAGTGATTCTCCTTTATTTTTCACTTTTGATATTATCTCGTGTGGCAAAAGAAATACCAAAAACAAAAAATCTATTTTTTGACGGCAATCACAAAATAAAAATGCTAATACACAAATTTTGTACGATCTATACGGCGATTACCCTACACTTGTAAAAAATCCCTAAAATCAGACCGCTTACCATTCAAAAAAAGTCGTTTTTGAGGTATGCTAACTGCAATTTTTTCGACAAGATTCAAAGGTTAAAATTTATGCAACAACAATATAACCCAAGTGCGATTGAACCTAAAGTTCAGCAATTCTGGGCAGAGAATAAAGTTTTTAAAGCGGTTAAAGATGTAACAAAAGAGAAATACTATTGCCTTTCAATGTTGCCGTATCCATCAGGCAAATTACATATGGGTCACGTGCGTAACTACACAATCGGTGATGTGGTTTCTCGTTATCAACGTATGATCGGTAAAAACGTATTACAACCAATGGGGTGGGATGCTTTTGGTTTACCGGCGGAAGGTGCGACAGTAAAAAATAATACCGCTCCGGCAAAATGGACTTATGAAAACATTGAGTATATGAAAGGTCAGCTCAAAATGTTGGGCTTTTCATACGACTGGGATCGTGAAGTCACCACTTGCCGCCCGGAATACTATAAATGGGAACAATGGTTCTTCACTGAGCTTTATAAAAAAGGTTTAGTGTATAAGAAAACCTCTACAGTAAACTGGTGCCCGAATGATGAAACCGTGCTTGCAAACGAGCAAGTTCACGAAGGTTGTTGCTGGCGTTGTGACACACCAGTAGAACAACGTGAAATTCCACAATGGTTTATCAAAATTACCGACTACGCGGAAGAATTATTAAATCACTTAGATAATCTTCCACAATGGCCTGATCAAGTAAAAACTATGCAACGTAACTGGATCGGTCGTTCTGAAGGGGTTGAAATTACCTTCAAAATCGCCGGTTCAAATGCGGAATTACCGGTTTACACTACTCGTCCGGATACATTCTTCGGTGTGAGCTATGTTGCGATTGCCGCACTCATCCATTAGCGGAATTAGCGGCGGAAAACAACCCTGCACTTGCAGAATTTATTCGTGAAGCGAAAAACACCAAAGTTGCTGAAGCAGAACTAGCAACAATGGAGAAAAAAGGGATGGCGACAGGCTTATTTGCTATCCATCCGTTAACAGGTAAAGAAGTACCGGTTTGGGTTGCGAACTTTGTGTTAATGCACTACGGTACTGGTGCGGTAATGGCTGTACCTGCACACGATGAGCGTGACTTTGAATTTGCTCAAAAATACGGTTTGCAAATTAATCAAGTAATTCAACCGCTTGACGGTTCTGAATGGGATTTCTCAAAAGCGACTTACACCGAACACGGCAAGCTCATCAATTCAATGGAATTTGACGGCTTAGACTTCAATGGTGCATTCAATGCGATTGCTGATAAATTAGAATCGATGAAAGTAGGTAAACGCCAAGTAAACTTCCGTCTGCGTGACTGGGGTGTGTCTCGTCAGCGTTATTGGGGTGCGCCAATCCCGATGATGACGACTGAAGATGGCGAAGTGGTTACCGTACCAATGCAAGATTTACCGGTGATTCTACCTGAAGACGTAGTAATGAATGGTGTACAAAGCCCGATCAAAGCTGATCCTGAGTGGGCAAAAACCACTTACAACGGCAAACCAGCGTTAAAAGAAACCGATACATTCGACACCTTTATGGAATCATCTTGGTACTACGCACGCTACACTTGCCCGCAATATCACGAAGGGATGTTAGATTCTGACGAGGCAAACTACTGGTTACCGGTAGATCAATATATCGGCGGTATCGAACACGCAACAATGCACTTGCTCTATTTCCGCTTCTTCCACAAATTGTTACGTGATGCAGGTATTTTGAACTCCGATGAACCGGCAACTAAACTTTTATGTCAAGGTATGGTGCTTGCTGATGCGTTCTATTACACCAGCCCGACTAACGAGCGTATTTGGGTTAGCCCAACACAGGTAACACTTGAGCGTGATGAGAAAGGTCGTATCATCAAAGCGACTGATCCGGAAGGTCGTGAATTAGTACATAGCGGTATGACCAAAATGTCGAAATCGAAAAACAACGGTATCGACCCGCAAGAAATGGTGGAAAAATACGGTGCGGATACAGTACGCTTGTTTATGATGTTCGCATCTCCTGCGGAAATGACGCTTGAATGGCAAGAGTCAGGTGTTGAAGGGGCAAAACGCTTCTTAGGTCGTGTGTGGAATTTAGTGTATGAATACAACCAAAATCCTGCAACTGCCGCATTAGATGTAGCCGCATTAAGCAAAGCACAAAAAGAACTTCGCCGTGACGTACACAAAACGATTGCGAAAGTGTCTGACGATATCGGTCGCCGCCAAACATTCAATACCGCAATCGCGGCGATTATGGAATTGATGAATAAGCTAACAAGAGCATCACTGGAAAATGAACAAGATAAAGCGGTCATGGCGGAAGCATTAAGTGCGGTAGTACGTATGCTTTACCCAATTACGCCACATATCTGTTTCGAGTTATGGCAAGCATTAGGCAATAGCGATACGATTGACTTTGCACCATGGGTGGTTGCGGACGAATCAGCAATGGTTGAAGACGAAAAATTAGTTGTGGTACAAGTAAACGGTAAAGTACGTGGCAAAGTTACTGTTTCAGCAACAGCAACCGAAGATGAAGTTAAAGCAATTGCAAAAGCGGATGCAAACGTAGCGAAATTCTTAGAAGGCGTAGAAATCGTGAAAGAAATCTATGTACCGTATAAAATGTTAAGTTTTGCGGTAAAAGCCTAATAGCAATGAGGGCGAACTATGTTCGCCCTTTATTGTGAATATTACGGAAATGGGTATATGTAGCACTTCTCTACAACCCTATTTTGATTGGAGTTCCCAATGTTAAAAAAACTCTCTCTTTTAGCCGTTCTCGGTTTAACCGCTTGCGGTTGGCACTTCAAAAACAATGAAGTGCTACCGCAAGATCTGCGTACACTGACATTTGAAAGTGCCGATCAGCATAGCGATATGTCGCGTACTTTACGTCATCAACTACAACTTAACGATGTAGAATTAGTTTCCGCAACGGAAGGCGTCGCTAAATTACGTCTTGTTGGTGCTTCAAGCGGCAGTAAAGTCGTCTCGGTGTTTAAACAAGCGCGTGAAGCGGAAAAATTACTCACGTTAAATGTACAAGCAATCGTGGATATACCGAAAAAAGGTGCATATCCGTTAGAAGTTTCTGTTCATCGTACTTTCTTTGATGATTCTCGTGCCGCATTGGCAAAATCGGCAGAACAAGAAATGATTATGAAAGATATGTACGAACAGGCATCTCGTCAGCTTATTATCAAAATGGCTGGCTTACACAAAGAATTAAATCAAACGAAATAATTCATTAACCACTGATAACACGGATTTCATGCAAACAAGCGGTAGATTTTTTGCAAATTCTACCAATCCGTGTTTATCCGTGTAATCCGTGGTTTTCAATATGCAAAAAGTTTTCCCTGAAGCACTTCCTACTGTTTTATCCAAAAGTCTCTCCCCTTTTTATCTCTTGACCGGGAATGATTTGTTATTACTCAACGAAAGTAAAGATCATATCGTACAAGTTGCTCGTTTAGCCGATTTCGATGAGAAGCAAGAAGTTAGCATTGCAAATGACACAAAATGGGAAGATATCTTTGAAACGGCACAATCAAACGGTTTGTTTTTTAACCGTCAAATTATCATACTCAATCTGCCGGAAGCACCCACCGCACTACAAATGAAAAACGTTGCTGAGTTATGCCGTTTGAACCATCCGGATCTATTACTGATTCTCTGCTTACCGAAATTCAGTAAAGCAATGGAAAAACAAGCATGGTTCACTCAAATTGAAGCCCAAACCATACAAGTTAATTGCCAAACACCGGAAATCACTAAATTACCCACTTGGCTTTCACAACGAGCCAAAGCGATGGAATTGCAGATTGAGCCGGAAGCAGTGCAACTACTCTGTTATAGCTATGAAGGGAATTTATTAGCGTTAAAACAAGCATTACAAATGCTACAACTCCGCTTTAATGACGGTAAAATTTCCCTGGCTCGTGCGAAAGAAGTCGTAGAACAATCCGCACAATTTTCACCATTTCAATGGATTGATGCACTCTTAGAAGGCAAAATTGCTCGTGCGGAACGTATTTTAAAACATCTACAAAATGAAGAAGTTCAACCGGTTGTCTTATTACGTATTATTCAAAAAGAGTTACTGGTGCTACTGGAAATTACTCGCTCTCCGCAACCAGTACAAAATAGCAGTCAGCCGTTATATATGGGTAATTTACGTGCTGAATTTGACCGCTTGAAAGTCTGGCAAAATCGCCGCCCTTTTTATCAAGCGACCGTGCAACGCTTAACCTATAAAAAGCTGTATCAACTTATTCAACGCTTAGCAGAATTGGAAAAGCAAGTAAAACAAGAATTTAGTGATGAAATTTGGCTGGAATTAGAACGCTTTTCAGCTTATTTTGAATAAAATATTTCTACGACTGATACAGTCAATATTCAAAAACACTCATTCCGTGTACTCGTATTATTCTTGGTTAAAAATGTCTACCACGAAATATACCGAATACACGGATTTTAAATGAGCTAGATTACTTCCGAGTTCTGTTCCAAAGATCCGCATATTTAACGAAAGTTGAATGCGCTGAGAGTACTGCTAACAGCAAACCTTGTTTACCGTCTAAGAAGCCTGCTTTTAATAAATACATTTTCACAAAACAACCTAAAGCGTGCGTGACGCCATCTAATAAACTCGCCTTTTTGCCTGCATTCGCACGTTGAATTGCCCATGCTTTTGCATAACTTGCCGATTTCACTAAATAGTGATGAATATCTTTATAAGTAAAATGCAGTAAATCACCGGTTAATTTTTCCACCGTGGCATTTTTCGGATAATGGACTTTTTCATGTACCAATTCTTCACCGTATTTCGCAAAATCGGTACGATACAAACGCACTACATAATCAGGATACCACCCCGAATGACGAATTTGCTTGCCGAATACTTCGCTTAAACGACTTACTTGATAGACAGTATTTTTTTCATCTTTTTCGACCGCTTGTAAAATGCTCTGTTTTAATTCCGGTGTGACACGCTCATCCGCATCCAACCATAAAACATAATCGCTTGTTACATATTGTTGGGCTAACTGGCGCTGTTTGCCAAAGCCTTGCCAGTCGGAATTCACATACACTTTCGCACCAAAACTTTCAGCGATTTGTACGGTTTCATCGCTACTGCCACTATCCAGCACAATAATTTCATTTACCCAACCTTGCACGGTTTCCAGGCATTTCGCTAAATCCTGAGCCTCGTTTTTTACAATCATCGCAACACTTAACGTTGGCATAATCTGTCCTTTTCTGGTTTATTTTGTTTGTTGTTCATTGCATTTTACTTTAAAATTCGCCCCTTTTGTGCTATTTTCTACGCCAAATTTTATTCTCAACAAACCACAGGTTTAAAAACAATGTCTATTACATTAACAACGAAACAAAAACAATTTTTAAAAGGTTTAGCACACCACTTAAGCCCAGTTGTCATGCTTGGTGGCAACGGCTTAACGGAAGGCGTGTTAGCTGAAATCGAAAACGCATTAGATCACCACGAATTAATCAAAGTAAAAATTTCAGGTGCGGAACGTGAAACCAAACAATTAATCATCGATGCGATCGTGCGTGAAACAAAAGCAACTAACGTGCAAACTATCGGTCACGTTCTTGTTCTTTATCGCCAAAGCGAAGAGAAGAAAATTAGCTTACCAAAAGCAACGAAAGCAATTTCGTAATTTATTAGCCAAATCTGACCGCTTGTAGGCGGTCTTTTTTATAAGGAAATTTTCGTGATTAAAAAACTCTCGATTTTCACTTTTTTGATGTTACTTGTGCCGTTATTCACTTGGGCGACAGGTTGGAAATGGACATTTGGCGGAATGGATTACCGTCTTTACGATCTTGATTTTTGGTTGTTTTTCTTAACCGAAACGGGTTCAACTCCTTACGCATTAATTACCTGTGTACTCTTTATGCTTTGCTTGATGTGGCTTACACGTAAACGTTACTCGTGGTTTTTAGTCGGTTTTATTTGTGCAGGTTCTGTTGTCGGCACGCAAATCATCAAAGAAGGGGCGAAAGCAGTATTTAAAGAGCCTCGCCCCTTTGTGACAGAAATGTTCCAAGCACAAACAGAACAATTCTATGCACTACCGAAGAAAGAACAAGCACAAACCGTACTTTCTCTCGCTGAAAAAACGCATCCGGCTGATGCTAATTTCGTAGCGGAGCATCAAGCGGGCGAATTAGGTTATTCATTCCCTTCAGGTCATACTATTTTTGCCGTTTCTTGGTTATTGGTCTTCAGCGGGTTGCTATTTGGTTTAAACGGAAAAGCGGTCATTTTTGCCCAAATTTTTGCAATTTTATGGGCAGGTTTGATGTTGATCAGTCGTTTACGCTTAGGTATGCATTATCCTATTGATCTGTTTGTCAGCACGTTAATCGCTTGGTTATTTCACATTATCGTGTTTGTTTGGGTGATCCCTTTCTTAGAAACATTCAAAATCTTTCAAAAACGAGGTTAATTATGGCTGTTTATTACGGTTTAGATGTCGGTGGTACTAAAATTGAATTAGCGGCATTTAATGAACGTTTGGAAAAACTTTATAGTGAGCGAGTACCAACACCACAAACCAATTATGAAGAATGGCTTGATACAGTGGAAACTTTAGTACGTAACGCTGATCATAAATTCGGCGAACAAGGTTCCGTTGGTTTAGGTTTGCCCGGCTTTGTAAATCGTGAAACCGGTATTGCGGAAATTACCAATATTCGAGTGGCTGACGGCAAAGCGATTTTAAAAGATTTAAGCGAACGTTTAGGCCGTGAAGTCCGTGCAGAAAACGATGCGAACTGCTTTGCCCTTTCGGAAGCTTGGGATCCGAATAACCAACAATTCTCAACCGTACTCGGTTTAATTATCGGTACTGGTTTTGGCGGCGGTTTTGTGTTTGACGGTAAAATTCATTCCGGCAGAATCGGTATGGCGGGAGAAGTCGGTCATATGCAACTGAATTATCACGCTTTAAAACTATTAGGTTGGGATAATGCACCGATTTATGAATGTGGCTGTGGTAACCGCGCTTGCTTAGATACTTATATTTCTGGCCGTGGCTTTGAGATGCTATTTAGAGATCTGGTTGGCGAAAGCCTATCAGCAAAAGAAATTATCGAACGTTTCTATCAAAAAGAGCCGAAAATTGTCGAATTTGTGGATAAATACATTGAATTAATGGCAATCAGTATCAGTAACCTCATTACGATTCTTGATCCGGATATGATCGTATTCGGTGGCGGTTTATCTAATTTTGATCATATTTATGAGGCATTGCCAAAAGCACTTCCACCACATTTAATGCGTAGTGCGAAAGTACCAGTCTTCAAAAAAGCGATTCACGGTGACTCAGGCGGTACACGTGGTGCGGCGGCACTCTTCTTAAAATAATTCGATTTGATGAATACATGGGTTTCCTATGTATTCTTTTTTATATTTTATAGGAAAGTATTATGTTAAACATTACTCCCATTCCGGCACTCTCCGATAACTATATTTGGGCAATTCAAAAAGATAATGACGTGATTATTGTCGATCCGTCAGATGCCACGCCTGTGTTAGCATTTCTTGCAAAAGATCAGCTAAATTTGACCGCTATCTTATTAACACATAATCATCACGATCACACCGACGGTATGCCGGAATTGCTCTCTCGTTACCCTCAAATACCGGTTTATGGACCACAAGAAGTTGCTCAGTTCGCTAATCAAATTGTTCGACCAGAGGATCACCTTACTTTATTTGATTATGATATCCGAGTGATTGAAAGTGCTGGTCATACCGCTCAGCACATTAGCTATTTATTTGGGAATGAATATCTGTTCTGTGGTGATTCGCTGTTCTCTGCCGGTTGCGGACGTGTTTTTACCGGCGATTATCAAGCACAATTTGAGGCATTACAGCGTTTTAAAGCATTGCCTGAATTTGTCGAAATCTTTCCGGCACATGAATACACCTTAAGCAATCTCAAATTTGCAGAAGCAGTCTTGCCGCCAAGTTGTGAACTGTTTGAAATTCAGGAAAGAGCGGAAATTCTTCGTTCTCGTAACCAGCCAACCTTACCGACTACTTTAGCAAGAGAATTACAAATCAATCCGTTCTTACAAGCGGTCGATTTAGCTCAATTTATTGCATTACGCCAGCAGAAAGATAATTTCTAGCCTCTCTCTTTAATCAGGAAGTAAAAACTTCCTGATTTATTCACTTTCATTATAAACTTTTGAATTTTTATATGGTCAATTCCCTTGGTGTCTATCTTAGCGTCTTATCCTATGATATAGTTATTACCATTTTACTCATTTGTTAATTACTATCTAACTAAAGCGAGAACTTCTGTGAATTTTGATCCGCAAAATATGCCTCAACACGTTGCAATTATTATGGACGGCAACGGACGCTGGGCTAAACAACAAGGGAAATTACGCGTTTTTGGCCATCAAAAGGGAGTAAAAGCGGTACGTTCCGCAGTAAGTTTTGTCGCTAAACACGGGATTAAAGTATTAACACTTTATGCTTTTAGTAGTGAAAATTGGAATCGACCGGAAGCGGAAGTATCAGCATTAATGTCATTATTTATGCGAGCCTTAGATTCCGAAGTAAAAAAACTGCATAAGAATAATATCCGCTTAAAAATTATCGGTGATAAAAAAGGATTCGATGAGAATCTCCAAAAACGTATCGCTGAATCTGAAGCACTTACGGCTAATAATACTGGGCTTACTTTAAATATTGCGGCGAACTATGGCGGTTATTGGGATATTACTCAAGCGCGCAACAACTTGCCGTTAAAGTAAAATTAGGTGAAATTAGCGTTTCTGATATTACAACAGAGTGCTTTCAAAAAGTCTTAGTAACAGGTGAACAACCTCAAGTGGATTTATTGATCCGCACAAGTGGCGAGCAACGTATCAGTAACTTTTTGTTATGGCAAATTGCTTATGCGGAACTTTTTTTCAGTCCGGTTTTATGGCCTGATTTTAATGATGAATATTTTAGTGAAGCAATTATTGCTTATCAACAACGAGATCGCCGTTTCGGCGGTTGCTAATAATTATAAGGGTTTTATCAATGCTTAAGGAACGTGTACTTTCTGCAATCGTTATGGTTATTGCCGTACTTGCAGGGATTTTTCTGCTTTCGCCTCTGCCATTAACTATTATTTTAGCCGCAATCATTACTGCGGCGATGTGGGAATGGGCTCAATTCGCAGGTTTTAAACATTCTTTATCTCGTGCTATTGTTGCTTTTGTGACAGTATGTTTATTTATTTTACTGATTTTTGCAAATTCGGATTATATCCGTGCTAGCTCGTTTCCTAACAGATGAAACCACCCCCCTACTCTTTATCTCTTGTATTTGGTGGTTTATCGCTTTCCTTTTAGTTGTCAGCTATCCACAATCTGCAAATGTCTGGGCGAAATCCGTGATTGCGAAATTTTGTTTCGGTTTTTGTACCTTAATTCCATTTTTTATTGCGGCACTTGCTTTACGCTTTAATAACTATGCGATTGATGAATTTCAAGGAACCTATTTATTACTCTACGTTTGTTTATTAGTTTGGGGAGCAGACTCCGGCGCATATTTCTTTGGTAGAGCATTCGGTAAACACAAACTTGCTCCAAAAGTTTCTCCGGGGAAATCTTGGGAAGGTGCTATCGGTGGTTTAATTACTTCATCTGTCATCGCTTTTCTATTCTTAGAACTCGCACCAAATAATGTATTCGGACGTGAATTAGCAACGCTACCGTTTATTTTGGTTTCTGTAGCTACTGTTGCTATTTCAGTATTAGGTGATCTTGCTGAGAGTATGTTTAAACGCCAAGCAAACATTAAAGACAGTAGTAACTTAATTCCGGGGCATGGCGGCATTTTAGATCGTATTGATAGCTTAACCGCCGCAATTCCGTTCTTTGCAACTTTCTTTTTCTTTGTACTTTAGGATGTTATGACCTCTGTTATTGCATTTTTTATCTTAATTTGCGTACTGGTTTTTGTACATGAATACGGTCACTTTTGGGCGGCACGTAAATGTGGTGTCAAAGTGATTCGTTTTTCTATCGGATTCGGCAAAGTTTTATTTAAAAAAACGGATAAACACGGTACGGAATTTGCTTTCTCATTAATTCCGCTGGGTGGTTATGTCCAAATGTATAACGGCGAAAGTGAGTATCAAGTTCCAAAAGAACAAATGCTTGAAAGCAAATCCGTATTACAAAGAACTTTTATTATTATTGCCGGTCCACTCGCTAATTTTATTTTTGCAGTATTTGCCTACTGGATTGTATTTGCAAACGGTATCCCGACCTTAAAACCGGTCATTGGTCAGGTTTTACCAAATACAATTGCGGCACAAGCAAAGCTACCTACTGACTTTGAAATTAAGCGAGTTGATTCTTCTAACGTGCAAGACTGGGAAGAAACCACTTTAGCATTAATCGGTTCAGTCGGAAAAAATCAAGTCGAGATTGAAGGTAATCTAATGGGAGAAGATCGTTTACAACGATTCTCTTTGGATCTCTCGAATTGGAATGTGGACGGCAATAAAGAAAACCCTCTTACTACATTAGGGATTCGTACCAAAAGCAGTATTGTTATGCCTGAAATCAAACAGGTAATAGAAAATTCTCCGGCGGCTAAAACCGGTTTACAAGCCGGCGATAAAATCCTATCGGTTAATCAAAAGCCTTTTGATTGGTTTGATTTAATTAAACAGGTTCAAACCGGACAAGTTATAGAATTAGCTATCGAAAAAGCGGGTCAAGTCCAAACGGTATCTATTCAACCGGAAATGAAAGATGAACGTTATCTTATCGGTATTGTGCCGAATTATGAGCCTTTAGCCGATAAGTATCGAACCGAGTTAAAATATGATATTCTAACGGCTTTATGGAAAAGTGTTGAAAAAGTAGGAGCTCTTGTTAAAACTATCCTGCAATTTATTGGTAATTTAATTACAGGAGAATTATCACTAAAAAATATGGGTGGCCCTATATCCATGGCTAAAGGTGCTGGAGCTACAGCTGAAATCGGTTGGGTTTATTACATTGGTTTTATGGCATTAATTAGTGTAAATCTTGGGGTAATGAATCTGTTTCCAATACTGCCTTTAGACGGTGGACAACTTATTTTACTTGGTGCAGAAGCTGTGAAAGGCAAAGCACTCTCCGAAGTGATTCGCATCCGTTTTCAACAAATTGGTGTGTTTTTTGTTTTAAGTTTAATGGCATTTGCCTTCATTAATGATCTGATTCATTTTTAATTTTTTAGGTTATATGCGGTTATTTTCGCAGATAATTTTACAAAACGTTCATAGGATAATTTCAATGAAAAAATTATTACTTTCTTCTCTTTTAATTGCAAACGGTGTGGTTGTCGCACCTTTTGTCATTAAAGATATCCGTGTTGACGGTGTACAAACCGAAACGGGACAAGCAATTATTTCCACTCTTCCAGTAAAAGTCGGTCAAACGGCAACAGATAATGATGTGGCTAATGTAGTCAAACAACTTTTTAGACAAAATCGTTTTGACGATGTACGTGCAACACGTGAAGGCAATACACTGGTAATTAAAGTGGCTGAACGCTCTTTGATTAATAGCGTAGATGTTGAAGGTAATAGTGCTATTCCTAAAGAGCCTTTACAAGATAATCTTAAAGCAAACCTGATTACTAAAGGTGAAATCTATGATCTTGCGAAAGTAGAAGGTTTTAAACAAGGTCTACTGGATCACTATCACTCTATTGGTCGTTATGAAGCAAAAATTGAAACGACAACAACACGTGCTGAGAATGGCGGCGTAAATGTCAAACTTAATATTACCGAAGGCGATGTTGCTTACGTTAAAAATATTAAATTTGAAGGCAACCAAGCATTTAGTGCTAAAGAACTTACCAAACAATTAGATATTCAGCCTGATGTATCTTGGTGGAATATTTTTGAAAGTAGTAAATTTGAGCAACAATCTTACAATAAAGATTTAGAAACTATTCGTGATTACTATCAAAATCGTGGTTATGCTCAATTTGCATTAAAAGATACTGATGTAAGTTTTAACGATAAGAAAACAGAAGTTGATCTGACTTATAAAGTACACGAAGGTGCACAATATAATGTGAGTGAAATTCGTATTATTGGCAATACAGCTAAATTAGATAAAGAGCTAAATGCTTTACTTAAAGACTTTAAACCTGGTCAATTATTCCGTAAAAACGAATTACTAGAAATCGAAGAAGGTATTAAACAAGTACTTGGTGATCATGGTTTCGGGACTGCTAAGGTTGATCTCTATCCAAAATTCAATGAGCAAGACAAAACTGTTCAGATTAACTTTGTTGTAGATGCTGGTCGTCGTATTTATGTACGTAATATTCGTTTTGAAGGTAACGATGTTACTGCAGACTCAACATTACGTCGTGAAATGCGTCAGCAAGAAGGTGCTTGGTTATCGACAACTAATGCCGCATTAGGTAAATCTCGTTTAGAACGTACTGGTTTCTACGAGTCGGTTGAGATGTCAATGCCAAATGTTCAAAATTCAGATGACCAAGTAGATTTAGTGTATAAAATCAAAGAACGTAATACCGGTTCTATCAACTTCGGTATCGGTTACGGTACAGAAAGCGGAATCAGTTATCAAGCTGGTATTAAACAAGATAACTTCTTAGGTATGGGTTCAACAGTAAGTTTAAGCGGTACGCGTAATGATTACGGTACAAGTGTGAACTTAGGTTATACCGAACCGTACTTTACTAAAGACGGTGTAAGTTTAGGCGGAAATATCTTCTATGAAGATTATGATAACTCTGATAGCGATACATCAGCGTCTTATAAACGTCAAACTTATGGCGTTAATGGTACATTAGGCTTTCCGGTAAATGAAAATAATTCATATTATTTAGGTTTAGGCTATACCCACGATAAATTAAAAAATGTAGAACGTGAATATACACGTGAAAAATATGTGAAATCAATGGATTTCCCAATCATTGCTGGTCATACGCATTATGAGCGTATCAAAGCGGATGATTTTGATTTCTCATTAGGTTGGAACTATAACAGCTTAAACCGTGGTTATTTCCCAACAGAAGGAACTACAGCCAATATCGGTGGTAAAGTTACCATTCCGGGTTCTGATAATAAATATTATCGCTTAAGTGCTGACTTCAGAAACTATTATCCATTAAACCGTGAGCATAAATGGGTAGTTTCAACTAAAGCTGGTGTGGCTTATACAAAAGGCTTCGGCGGTAAAGAGGTTCCATTCTATCAATTATATTCAGCAGGTGGTATTGGCTCACTACGTGGTTTTGCTTATGGTGGTGTAGGTCCTAAAGCAATTTATTACTCTGCGGATCAACGTGCATTTACTTCTGTAAGTGATGACGTTATTGGTGGTAATGCAATGGCAACAGCAAGTTTAGAATTAATTACACCGACTCCGTTTGTTAGTGAAAAATACCAACACAATGTGCGTACTTCATTATTCGTAGATGCAGCAAGTGTTTGGAATACTAAATGGAAAAAATCGGCATATCCAACTTTACCGGATTACAAAGATTACAAACGCGTGCGTGCATCAGCAGGTGTTGCGTTCCAATGGCAATCACCGATTGGTCCTTTATCATTCTCTTATGCTAAACCAATTAAAAAATATTCCGGTGATGAAATCGAACAATTCCAATTCAGTATTGGTAGTTCATTCTAATTGTTAGTAAAAGCGGTCATCTTTCATAATTTTATTGCAAAAACGCTGAAAATAATGACCGCTCTCTTTTATCAATACAATCTAATAAGGTCATATTCATGAAAAAATTTTTTAAAATCGCGACGGTAAGTGCTTGCATTAGTAACTGCAGGTTTAGCACAAGCAAGTGATACTATCGGCTTCGTAGATCCAAACTACTTATTACAAAATCACCCAGTTGCAATTGATGCTTGCACAAAAATTTGATAAATTTGTTAAAGAAAATCAAAATAAATTTGCTGATGAAGAGAAAAAACTTGCGGCAGAAAATAAATCTTTAACCACAGAAAGAAATAAATTAGAGAGCGATGCCAAAAAATTACAGGCGGAACAAGCAAATGTTGAAGCATCACTTAAGAAAAAAGCGAAGCATTAGAAAAAGATGCTCCTCGTTTACGTTCTAAAGAGATCCAAGCTCGCCAAAATGCGATTGAAGCTGAATATAAAGCGTTCCAAAATAAAGTTGCGGCAATCCAAAAACGTGAAACAGATTTTGGTAAGAAAGCCGAAGCATTCCAGAAAAAAGCAAATGCTTTCCAGGAGAAACTTAATAAAGCACAACAAGAAGCTGGTGGCAAAGATCCTCAAACCGTACAAAAACAAGTAGTAGAAGAAATTAACACAACTATTAAAGAAGTCGCTAAATCTAAAGGTTATACTCTAGTATTCCCACCTTCTGTTGCACTTTATGCACAAGATGAGAGTAAAGATTTTACTGAAGCCGTTTTAGACACATTAAAAGCGAAACATCCGGAAATCAAAATTGATCAGCCGGCACCAAAAGCAGATGTAACTCCAGAGGATGCTAAATCAGCTACAACAGAAGCACCTAAGACTGAAGATACCGCAACTAAACCAGAAGAAGCGAAAAAATAATGGCTAATTTCCGTTTAATTGAGCTTGCGGAGCAGATCGGCGGTACTCTAAAGGGTAACGCCGATTTGGCTATTTCCAGTATTGCCGCATTAGATAAAGCAAATTCGTCACAAATTACATTTATTTCCAATGCAAAATATCGTCCTCAGCTAGCACAATCTCAAGCAGGAGCGATTATTGTTAGTGAAGCGGATATTGAATTTTGTAGCGAATCTCAAAATTTAATCATTGTTAACAATCCTTATTTGGCTTATGCACAACTTGCTCAATATATGGATTCTACACCTAAATCAGCAAACGGTATTTCAGCTCACGCAGTCATTTCACCCGAAGCAAAACTAGGCGAAAATGTATCTATCGGAGCAAACGCAGTAATTGAGAGCGGTGTCGAACTGGGTGATAACGTGATTATCGGTGCCGGTTGTTTTATCGGTAAAAATACTAAAATTGGTGCTGGTACTCAACTTTGGGCAAATGTTTCTATATATCATAATGTAGAAATCGGTAACGATTGTTTGATCCAATCTTCTGCGGTTATCGGTTCTGACGGATTTGGTTATGCGAACGATAAAGGTCAATGGATTAAAATTCCACAAACCGGTGGCGTGATCATTGGTAATCGAGTGGAAATCGGGGCTTGTACTTGTATTGACCGTGGTGCATTAGATCCAACCGTAATCGAAGATAATGTAATTATTGATAATCTCTGCCAAATCGCCCATAACGTACATATTGGTTTTGGCACTGCTGTTGCCGGTGGTGTAATTATGGCTGGTAGCCTAAAAGTAGGTAGATTCTGTCAAATTGGTGGTGCAAGTGTAATCAACGGGCATATGGAAATTTGTGATGGTGCAATTATTACCGGTATGAGTATGGTTATGAAACCGATCACAGAAAAAGGCATTTATTCATCGGGTATTCCAGCACAAACTAATAAAGAATGGCGTAAAACCGCCGCACTCACAATGAATATTGATGAGATGAATAAACGTTTAAAAACTCTAGAAAAACGTTTGTCCGAATAAACTAAACTTTTATAACTCACTTAATTAAAATTTATATAATCTTATTGAGGCAAAATAGATGACTATTGAAGTACAAGAAAATAGAGAGCCAAAAGTAATTGAAGTGACTGAAATCATGGATATGCTTCCGCATCGTTATCCGTTTCTTTTAGTGGATCGTGTAACCGATTATGAAGAAGGTAAATGGCTAAAAGCGATCAAAAATGTAACGGTTAATGAGCCTTGTTTTACCGGACACTTCCCTGCTAACCCTATTTTCCCCGGCGTTCTTATTCTTGAAGCAATGGCACAAGCAACCGGTGTATTAGCTGTGGCAACTCATGGTAAAATGAACCCGGATGAACTTTACTATTTTGCCGCTATTGACAATGCTCGTTTTAAACGTCCTGTTGTGCCGGGTGATCAAATCGTTTTCGAAGTTGAGTTTCTAAAAGAAATGCGTGGCATCACAAAATTCACAGGTAAGGCTTTCGTAGAAGGTAAATTAGTCTGTGAAGCTGATTTAATGTGTGCTCGTAAATAATTTCCTCCCAGTAGCAAAGGAGACGCTATGCGATTAATCGATTCTACTGCAAAAATCAGCCCATTAGCAGTAATTGAAGAAGGGGCTCAAATTGGTGCTCATGTTGAAATTGGCCCGTTTAGCGTCATTGGTAAAGACGTAAAAATCGGTGCAAAAACCATTATTCATTCTCATGTAGTTATCAATGGTCATACCGAAATTGGTGAACAAAATCAGATCTTCCAATTCGCTAGTATTGGTGAAATTAACCAAGATTTAAAATATCAAGGTGAACCGACTAAAGTCATTATCGGCGATCGAAACCGAATCCGTGAAAGCGTTACCATTCATCGTGGTACGGTTCAAGGTGGTGGTATTACTCGTATCGGTAACGATAACCTATTTATGATCAATACACATATTGCTCACGACTGTTCTATCGGCAATCGTTGTATTATTGCTAATAATGGTACGCTTGCCGGTCACGTAACGTTAGATGATTTCGTTATCGTAGGTGGTATGTCTGCTATTCACCAATTTGTTGTTGTCGGCTCACACGTTATGCTAGGCGGTGGCTCAATGGTTAGCCAAGATGTACCACCGTACGTTATGGCTCAAGGTAATCATGCCCAACCGTTTGGTGTGAACCTTGAAGGCTTAAAACGCCGTGGTTTTGACAAACCGGCAATGCATGCCATTCGTAATGTGTATAAACTGATTTACCGTAGCGGTAAAACGATTGAAGAAGCGATTCCGGAAATCGAGCAATTTGCGACAAATGAACCAACCGTTCAATTATTCTTAGATTTCTTTAAACGCTCAACTCGTGGCATTATTCGTTAATTCGTTGCCATATAGACAAGCGGTGTAATTTGCAAAATTTCTGACAAATTACACCGCTTGTTTTTTATAAATTAATCACAGCTTGCCCCGCTAATTCTCTTGCCAATTTATCAATATGTAATACATCAGCAATTTCTTTGACTTGAATCGGTGCGATATTTTCTACTACCGTTCTATTCACATTCACAATATCAATAAAGCGAATACGTTCATTTAAGAAAGCCTCTACCGCCACTTCATTTGCCGCATTCATTGCAGTTGTGGCATATTGTCCCTCCGCAAACGCATCAATCGCTAATTTCAAATTCGGATAACGAGCAAAGTCCGGTTCAATAAAGGTTAACTCTTTCAATTTAAAGAAATCTAACGGAGCTACGCCAGCATTAATCCGCTTCGGATACGCCATCGTATGCGCAATCGGCGTACACATATCCGGATTCCCCATTTGGGCAATAACTGATCCGTCAATATAACGCACCATTGAATGAATAATCGATTGCGGATGAATAATAATTTCCATTTCATCTGCTGAAGCATTAAATAGCCAACGGGCTTCAATATATTCCAAACCTTTATTCATCATAGTAGCACTATCGACTGAGATTTTCTTACCCATCGACCAATTCGGATGTGCCACCGCTTGTGCCGGAGTAATACTTGCAAACTCATCGAGTGGTTTTACACGGAACGGGCCACCAGAACCGGTTAAAATAATTTTACTCACGCCTAAATCAGCAAGCGGACAAAAACCGACTTTTTGTTGTGCTTCTGGTGGGAGAGATTGGAAAATCGCATTATGTTCGCTATCAACCGGTAATAATTTTGCACCGGATTTTCTTGCTTCATCAATAAAAATTTGTCCGCAAGTGACTAACGACTCTTTATTTGCTAATAAAACTTTTTTACCGGCTTTAACCGCTGAAAGCGTTGGTAACAAACCTGCCGCTCCAACAATCGCCGCCATGACCATATCCACTTCTGGATTTGCACTTAGTTCACAAATTGCCTTTTGACCACTTAAGACTTCGGTTTTCACATTGTATTGTTTAAGCTGTTCCGCTAATGCTTTTGCCGCATTCTCATCATCTAATGCAACAAATTTCGGTTGAAATGATAGACATTGAGCCAACATTAACTCAACATTTTTACCGCCAACTAAACCGAATACTTCATATTCTGTTTTATTCTGTTCTACCACAGACAATGTACTTTTACCGATTGAACCGGTTGAACCTAAAATCACTAATTTTTTCATAGACATTCCTAATCATTAAAAAAACAAGCGGTCTGTTTTGCAATTTTTTTGCAAATTTGACCGCTTGTCACTTAATTTGATAAACGTTTCGCTTCAATCACATCTTCAAGTTGTGCAATACGTGCTAATAATTTACCCAGTATTTCAACATTGCTCAGTTCAATCCCCATATCCATAATGGCTAGACCCCGTTTTGCATCAATACGACTTGAAACACTCAATACATTCACTTTTTCATTTGCCATTACTGCACTCACATCACGTAATAAACCGTTACGATCATTTGCGGTTACTCTGATCGCTAAACTGAAACCACTCGCATAATGCGTACCCCATTGAGCACCGACAACACGTTCTGGATTTGCACTACGTAACTCAAACAACTGTTCACAATCGGCACGATGAATTGAAATCCCTCGTCCTTGCGTGATATAGCCAACAATTTCATCGCCCGGAATCGGCTGACAACAACGAGCAATGGTGTGCATAAGATTACCAACACCATCAATAATAATTGATCCGTTTTTACCTTTTTGTTGTGCGATATTATTGGCATTTTTATTGACTTGTTTAAGAACCGCTTCATCTTCTTGCTCTGCGGTCGGTTTAATCAACTTACTTTGTAAATAATGACTTAATTGATTTAAGCGAATATCTCCGCCACCAATGCCTGCATATAAATCATCCATTTGTTTCAGATTATAACGAGGCAAGGCATACTGCTCGATTTGCTTATAAGTAAAACCGAAACGAGCCATTTCCGCTTCTAAGGATTCTTTACCAATCGGAATATTTTTCTCACGATCCAGTTTTTTAAACCAAGCAATAATTTTGGCTCGTGCTTTAGATGTATTCACGAAGCCGGCATTCGGATTCAGCCAATCTCGACTTGGGTTCGGATTTTTCTGGGTAATAATTTCAACCTGATCCCCCATTTGCAACAAATAGGTGAATGGTACAATTCGACCGGCAACTTTAGCTCCGATACAACGATGTCCGACTTCGCTGTGAATTGCATAAGCAAAATCAAGTGGCGTTGCATTTTTAGGCAAATCGATCACTTCGCCTCGAGGCGTAAACACATAAACACGATCATCAAATACCTGTGAACGCATTTCCTCAGCCATAATCTCACCGGAATCGGCAATATCATTTTGCCACGCTAATAACTTACGTAACCAAACGATTTTCTCTTCATAACCGGAACGACCTGCTGTTGCGCCTTCTTTATATTTCCAATGTGTTGCTACACCCAATTCGGCATCTTCGTGCATTTTTCGGGTTCGAATTTGCACTTCAATCGGTTTTTCACCTTGACCTAACACAACCGTATGAATCGATTGATAACCATTTGGTTTCGGATTAGCAATATAATCATCAAAGTGTTCAGGTAAATGTTTATATTGTGTATGGATAATCCCTAAAGCGGTATAACAATCTGCTAAATTAGGCACAATGACTCGCACCGCACGAATATCAAATAATTGTTCAAAACGCAGATTTTTTTTCTGCATTTTTTTCCAAATACTGTAAATATGTTTTGGTCGCCCATACACTTCCAAATCTTCGATTTGTTCACTTAGACAGGCGGTCAATTCTTGCACAAAATTAACAATATAACTTTCACGTTCTAAACGGCGTTCGCCAAGTTGTAAAGCAATGACTCGGTAACATTGCGGATGTAAAGCACGGAAACAGTAATCTTCCAACTCCCATTTAAGCTGACCGATACCTAAACGATTAGCTAACGGTGCGTAGATATGCGAACACTCTTTTGCCGCTAAAACCAAATCTTCTTCTGTATGACGATGCTTTCCTCTCAAATAGACAATACGCTCCGCTAATTTAATTACAACACAGCGGAAATCATCCACCATCGCAAGTAACATACGGCGAATATTGTCAATTTGTAAATCAGAGGCACTATTCGCACTTAGCTGGCGAATATTGTCCATTTCAATCACGCCTTTCACGAGATTTTTAACTTGGTTACCGAATTTTTCTTTGACCTGTGCAAGATCGATAATATGATTCTTTACGAGAGGAAACAGCAATGCGGCAAGTAGTGAATCGTCATCCATATTTAAACCATGTAAGATTTCGACCATTTCGATACTGTCCCACATTAAGTGATAACTATCCGTATCTAATTTTTCTTGTGCATATTGCCAAGCGATTTGTAATTCATCAAAGGTTATCGGCGATATTTGTAAAGCGACACCCCAACTCGCTAACTCAAAAGTACCAAGGTTAAGCTCGTGTGAACGGCGAATTGCTACCATAAATCCTCCTTTGCAAAATATCGCGAAAATTTAACCGCTTATCGGTTGAAAAGATGTGGCACATTATACTGCGATTTAAAAATTATTGTTAGTTATTGTCGCCTTCTTGCTATTTTTCTTTGCTATGCGAAATAACAAAATCATATTTTTGCATGCTTTATATATAACTCTATTAAGGTAGTCTAATTGTGATAAATCAAACCAATCTCTACAATTATTTGCACCGATTTATATGATTCGCTAGAATAAAAAGATTGTGACGGCTTTTGCCGTTTTTTATTTTATATGTGGGATATAGATGACAATTTTAGCGCTTGGGATTAACCATAAAACAGCCTCGGTAAATTTGCGTAGTAAAGTGGCATTTGATGATCAAAAACGCCAACTTGCTTTTGAGCAAATTCAACGCCGTTCGCTTGCTGAAAGTGTTGTGATTCTATCAACCTGTAATCGTACTGAATTATATTTCCATCACTCTGAAATTACCCCTCGAGAAGAACACGAAGACAATATCGTATGGCGTGAAAAATGTTTTGAATGGTTTGCAGAAATTCATCAACTTGAACACGATGAATTACGTGAATGTATTTATTTCAAACAAAATCTGGAAGCGGCACGTCATCTTATGCGAGTGGCGTGTGGGTTGGACTCCCTTATCCTAGGTGAACCACAAATTTTGGGTCAAGTAAAACAAGCCTATCAATATAGCGAGAATTTTTACCAATCGCAGAACAGCCATATTTCTACTAAATTATCTCGTCTATTCCAACGTACATTTTCTACTGCAAAACGTGTTCGTTCCGAAACCGAAATCGGTTCAAGTGCGGTTTCAGTTGCTTACGCCGCTATGCGGCTTAGCTCGTCAGATTTTTGATAACTTTGGGAAATTACGTTTTTTATTGGTTGGTGCTGGCGAAACGATCGAACTGGTTGCTCGCTACTTAATTCAACACGGTGCTAAAAATATTATGATTGCTAACCGCACCCCTCAACGAGCGGAAATGCTAGCTACACGCTTAAATACACCAATGCAAATTCTATCATTGAGTGCGTTACAAATCGGCTTAAACCAAGCAGATATCGTTATCAGCTCTACCGGTAGCCCTGATATACTGATTAATAAAGAAATGGTAGAAATCGCCCAAAAACAACGCCAGTTTGATCCAATGCTTCTTATTGATATTGCCGTACCTCGAGATATTGATGAAAATGCCGGCGAATTAGATGCTGTCTATTCTTATAGCGTGGATGATTTACAACATATTATTCAACGCAATCTTGCCCAACGCCAACAAGCGGCTGAACAAGCTGCTGAAATCGTAGAACAGGAATGTAAAGCTTTCTTTGAATGGTTAAAACAACAGCAATCCAGCGATTTAATTAAACGCTATCGCCAAGATGCCGAACAAACTCGTCAAGAATTACTTAATAAAGCAATACAAGCGATGAGTTCCGGTCAAGATGCTGAAAAAGTCTTAAATGAATTAAGTTATAAACTGACTAACAGCTTATTACACGTACCAACCCAAGCCTTACAAGCAATGGCAAAAGGTGGCAACTCTAAAGGCTTACAATCTTTCTCTAAAGCCTTGAAATTAGAAGAAATGGAATAACTCACAATATTAATAACCAAGCGGTCAATTTTTTGTAAACTTTTGCAGAAAATCGACCGCTTGTTTTCGATCCTTTTTCCGTTCTCAATGCTTTTAGTATATAATATGACGATTTTGCGACTCGCAAAGACAGAATTTTTAGAAGGACAGAATAAGAATGACTCCAGTTGTTGCCCTTGTCGGCAGACCGAATGTGGGTAAATCCACTTTATTTAACCGCTTAACCCGCACACGTGATGCGCTGGTAGCGGACTTTCCGGGACTTACACGTGACCGTAAATATGGTCATGCAAATATCGCCGGTTATGATTTTATCGTAATTGATACCGGTGGTATTGACGGTACGGAAGAAGGTGTTGAAGAAAAAATGGCGGAACAATCGCTACTGGCGATTGAAGAAGCCGATGTTGTGCTTTTCTTAGTCGATGCGCGTGCCGGTTTAGTACCTGCGGATATTGGTATCGCTCAATATCTTCGCCAACGTGAAAAAACGACCGTGGTGGTAGCAAACAAAACCGATGGTATTGATGCGGATTCACATTGTGCGGAATTTTATCAATTAGGCTTAGGTGAAGTTGAACAGATCGCGGCACAAGGTCGTGGCGTAACACAACTTATCGAGCAAGTATTAGCCCCGTTAGGCGAGCAATTAAATGCGAATCAAGCGGTCGAAAATGATGAAGATTCTGCAAACGAAGAAGCGGACGAATGGGATACCGACTTTGACTTCGATAATGAAGATGATACCGCATTACTTGACGAAGCACTTGAAGAAGAAAGCGAAGAATCGATTGAAGATAAAAACATCAAGATTGCGATTGTCGGTCGTCCGAATGTGGGTAAATCAACGTTAACCAACCGTATTCTCGGTGAAGATCGTGTAGTGGTTTACGATATGCCGGGTACGACACGTGATTCTATCTATATTCCGATGGAGCGTGACGGTCAGCAATATACGATTATTGATACCGCCGGTGTACGTAAACGTGGTAAGGTCAATTTAGCGGTGGAAAAATTCTCCGTAATTAAAACCCTACAAGCGATTCAAGATGCGAACGTGGTATTACTTACCATTGATGCACGTGAAGGGATTTCTGATCAAGATTTATCACTACTCGGCTTTATTCTAAATGCCGGCCGTTCACTTGTAATCGTCGTGAATAAATGGGACGGTTTATCACAAGATATTAAAGATCAAGTGAAATCCGAATTAGACCGCCGTTTAGACTTTATTGATTTCGCACGTGTGCATTTTATTTCTGCATTACACGGCTCAGGCGTAGGTAACTTATTTGATTCCGTGAAAGAAGCCTATACGTGTGCGACACAGAAAACTTCAACTTCGATGCTGACACGTATTTTACGTATGGCGGCGGATGAACATCAGCCACCGCTAGTAAATGGTCGCCGTGTTAAATTAAAATATGCTCACCCGGGTGGCTACAACCCACCGATTATCGTCATTCACGGTAACCAAGTCGAAAAGTTAGCGGATTCTTACAAACGTTATTTAAGTAATTACTTCCGTAAGAGCTTGAAAATTATCGGTTCACCGATCCGTATTCAGTTCCAAGAAGGGAATAACCCGTTTGCCGGTAAGAAAAATAAACTCACACCAAACCAATTACGTAAACGTAAACGCTTGATGAAGTTTATTAAGAAAAGTAAGAAATAATTAGACAACTCTCTCTTAATTAGTACCCGTCTTTGACAGGTATTATGACTGAACAAGGTTTAAGGCATTCGTCACAGATGAGTGCCGTCATTTAATAGAGAAATTAACTATGATGATGCAATACTCTCCGAAATTTAATAACGCTAAAGTGCTTGTACTTGGCGATGTAATGTTAGACCGTTATTGGTTTGGTGCAACAAACCGTATTTCTCCGGAAGCACCGGTGCCGGTGGTAAAAGTACAGGATATTGAAGAACGTGCCGGTGGTGCGGCGAACGTGGCAATGAACATTGCCAGCCTTGGCGTACCGGTTGCTCTTCACGGTTTAATCGGGCAAGATGATGCTGGCCGTGCTTTAGACAAATTACTCAATTCACATAATATCCAAAATCACTGTGTTGCATTGGATTCACACCCGACTATCACCAAATTGCGTATCCTTTCACGTCATCAACAGCTTTTACGTTTAGATTTCGAAGAAGGCTTTCACCATGTTGCAAGCGATTCTCTACTTGCAAAACTTGAGCAAGAAATTACCGCTTATGGAGCATTAATCTTATCGGATTACGGCAAAGGTACGCTTGAATCGGTACAGCAAATGATTCAAGTGGCACGCAAAGCCGGCGTACCGACACTGATTGACCCGAAAGGTACCGATTTTGAACGTTATCGTGGTGCAACGCTCTTAACGCCGAATATGTCTGAATTTGAAGCGGTAGTCGGTCACTGCAAAGATGACGCTGAAATTGTAGAAAAAGGCTTAAAACTGATTGCTGATTTCGAATTAACCGCATTATTAGTGACGCGTTCGGAAAAAGGGATGACGTTATTACGCCCGAATCAAGCGCCGTTCCACTTACCGACCCAAGCAAAAGAAGTTTATGATGTGACCGGTGCCGGCGATACAGTAATTAGTGTGCTTGCTACTGCGATTGCTGATGGTCGCCCTTACGAAGAAGCCTGTTATTTAGCCAATGCGGCTGGTGTGGTTGTAGGCAAATTAGGGACTTCAACCGTGACACCGACTGAATTGGAAAATGCGATTCATCACCGTGAAGAAACCGGTTTCGGCATTTTAGCGGAAGATGAATTAAAACGTGCGGTAGAACAGGCAAAACAACGAGGTGAGAAAATTGTGATGACCAACGGTTGTTTTGACATTCTGCACCCGGGACACGTTTCTTATTTAGAAAATGCACGTAAATTAGGCGATCGTTTAATTGTGGCGGTAAATACCGATGAGTCGGTCAAACGCTTAAAAGGTGAATCTCGCCCGATTAACGATTTAAGCGATCGTATGGCGGTACTTGCCGGTTTAGCTTCTGTTGATTGGGTCGTACCTTTTGCGGAAGATACACCTCAGCGTCTGATTGGTGAAATCTTACCTGACTTATTAGTTAAAGGTGGCGATTATAAGCCTGAAGAGATTGCCGGTAGCCAAGAAGTTTGGGCAAATGGTGGTGAGGTTAAAGTGCTAAACTTTGAAAATGGTTGTTCAACTACAAACGTTATTAAGAAAATTCAGGCAACAAAATAGGTTCTTTATCCTATAATGGAAAAAATTATTATTGACTCTGAACAATTTCAACGCACAATCTCTCGTATCTCACACCAAATTATAGAGAAGCATTCTTCGTTTGATAATTTGGTGTTAGTCGGAATAAAACGCCGAGGTGCTGAAATTGCGAAAATGTTACAAAAAAGGATTGATGAGTTAGTTCAAATACAACTACCATTGATGGCTTTAGACATTACTTTTTACCGAGATGACCTCAATGTGATTCATCAGGATCCAATCTATTCCGGTGCTGAAGATCAGATTGATATTACCGGAAAAAATGTTATCCTGATTGACGATGTATTATTTACTGGTCGAACTATTCGGGCGACACTTGATGCACTACTTGATTTTGGACGAGCAACTCGTATAGAGCTTGTGATTTTAGTCGATAGAGGTCATAGAGAGCTTCCGATTCGAGCTGACTACGTCGGAAAAAATATTCCTACTTCAAAAAATGAAAAGATTCAAGTTCGGACACAATGCTATGATAATGTAAATCAGGTGGCACTAATACGTGCCAATCATGAATAAGTGTCGGAACCTTTTTAAGAAATTTAGCTCTAAGTGTTTTTAGAGCTTATCTTTAACCTTTAATAGGAAATAATAAATGAAATTAATCTCGGCAAAATCTTTATTAATTGCATTAGTTACCGCTATCGGTATTTCACAAAGTGCTATCGCAGTTGAAGAGCGTGTTGTCGCACTCGTTGACGGTGCACCAATAATGGAAAGTCAAGTACAACGCACATTAGGGAAAAAAGCTAACTCGGAAGCAAATCATAAAGCGACTGTAGAACAAATCATTGACGATATATTAGTTCAAAAAGCGGTAAAAGAAGCCGGTGTTAAAGTGAATTATGCTAAAGTCGATCAAGTAATTGAAGATATCGCGGTCCGTAACGGTATTACTTACGGTCAATTGCTAGATGCGTTAGATTATCAAGGGATTACTTTAGAGCAATACCGCCATCAAATTGCACAACAAATGGCGATGGAGCAAGTGCGTAATATCAGTATCGGCAAATCTATCCAAGTAGATCCCCAAGCGGTACAAGCACAAGCTAAGGAGATGCTTGCAAAAGACAAAGCTAATGGAAAATTGAAAACGGTTACAGCTACTCAACATAGAGTAAGCCATATTTTAATTAAGACATCACCAGTGTTAAATGACGCTCAAGCAAAAGCGACCTTAAACAAAATTATTGCAGATATTAAATCTGGTAAAACGACTTTTGAAGAAGGCGCAAAATTAAACTCTGTCGATTATCTTTCAGCGGCGGACGGTGGTGATTTAGGTTATAATTTCTTAGATATTTATGATCCCGCGTTTGCAAAAGCGACTAAAACGGCTAAACAAAATCAAATTACTGCTCCGTTTAAATCACAATTTGGTTGGCATATTCTTAAAGTTACTGGAACTCAACAAGGAGACCGTACTGAAGATGCTTATCATCAACGTGCTTATGAACAGTTAGTTGATAAACAAGCTCAAGAAGCGGCAAAAGATTGGGTAAAAGCGTTAAGAAAAACGGCTGATATTCAATACGTTGGTAAATAAAAATAACTGATTTCTTAAGAACCTCGCTCCTTGCGGGGTTCTTTGCTTATTTGAAAAGGATAAAAATGAGTAATCAAAATTCAAAAAAACATTTAGGTCATACCGCTCGTAAACGTTTTGGGCAGAACTTTTTACATGATATGAATGTGATTCATAACATTGTATCGGCAATTAATCCTAAAAACGGTCAGTTTTTACTGGAAATTGGTCCGGGGCTAGGTGCATTAACTGAACCGGTTGCCGAGCAAGTGGATAAATTAACGGTTGTTGAGCTAGACAGAGATCTTGCCAAACGTTTACGTCATCATCCGTTCTTAAATCATAAATTAACAATTATTGAGCAAGATGCGTTACGTTTTAATTTCCGTGAATATTTTGAAAGCCTTAACTTAAAAGAAGGTGAAGGTGTACGTGTATTCGGTAACTTACCGTATAATATTTCAACACCATTAATGTTTCATTTATTCAAATTCCACGATTTGATTCAAGATATGCACTTTATGTTGCAAAAAGAAGTGGTAAAACGTTTATGTGCGGCACCAAATAGTAAAGCGTATGGTCGTTTAACCATTATGGCACAATATTATTGTCAAGTAATGCCAGTCTTAGAAGTACCGCCAACCGCATTCAAACCGGCACCGAAAGTAGATTCTGCGGTAGTACGCCTAATGCCACATAAAGTTTTACCGCATCCAGTAAAAGATGTGTATTGGTTAAACCGTGTCACTACACAAGCATTCAACCAACGCCGTAAAACGTTGCGTAACGCACTCTCAACCTTATTTAGTCCAGAGCAATTAGAAGCACTTAGTATCGACTTAAATGCACGAGCGGAAAATTTAAGTATTGCGGACTATGCCCGTTTGGCTAACTGGTTATATGACAATCCACCGGCAGTGGATAATCAAGAAGAAATCGTTGACGAAGATATTTAGCCTTAAGCAAGCGGTTCAATTTGTAAAACATTTTGCAAATCAGACCGCTTGTTACAAGATAAATAATTTTGTAGATATAAAAAACCTAAGATTTCTCTTAGGTTTTTTTATTTTATCAGTAATTATTTCGTACCAAAAATCTTATCGCCGGCATCGCCTAATCCCGGAATAATATAGCCGTGTTCATTTAGATGACTATCAATTGAAGCCGTAAATAACTCAATATCCGGATGTGCTTGCTTCTAATGCTTTAATCCCTTCTGGAGCCGCTACAAGTACAAGTACTTTAATATGTTTACAGCCTGCTTTTTTCAATAAATCAATTGTAGCAATCATTGAACCACCGGTTGCTAACATTGGATCAACGATAATCGCTAAGCGTTCTTCTACATCGTTCGCTAATTTTGTGAAATAAGGCACTGGTTCTAACGTTTCTTCATTACGGTAGATACCAACAACACTGATACGTGCGCTTGGGATATGTTCCAAAACACCGTCCATCATCCCCAAACCAGCACGTAAGATAGGTACTACCGTTACTTTTTTGCCTTTAATACGTTCAACTTCAACTTTACCGCACCAACCGTCAATTTCGACTAATTCTGTTTCAAGATCAGTTGTTGCTTCATATGTTAATAAACTCCCAACTTCTGTTGCTAATGCACGGAAATCTTTGGTATTAATATCCGCCGCACGCATTAAACCCAATTTATGTTTTACTAGCGGATGTTTTACTTCTACAATTTTCATTTATCGCTCCTAAGGCATTTTAATGCTCACGTTATTTTATTTTGGCAGAATTTCACATTCCACCTCTCCTAAAATCATTTATATAGTTTTCACTTTTGAGAGTTCTTCATCTCTAAGCACTCGACGCAGAATTTTACCCACATTACTTTTCGGTAATTCATCACGAAATTCGATTTCACGTGGAATTTTATAGCCTGTTAGGTATTGACGGCAATAATTGCGTAATTCTTCACGAGTTAAACTTTCATCCTTTTTCGTCACAAAGATTTTTATAGCCTCACCCGATGATTTACTTGGTATACCGATTGCAACTACTTCATTAACTTTAGGATTATGTGCAACTACATCTTCAATTTCATTCGGATAGACATTGAAACCAGACACAATGATCATATCTTTTTTACGATCGACAATACGTAAATTCAGATCTTCACCCATGACAACAATATCACCGGTCGCCATCCAACCGTCTTTTAACACCTCTGCCGTATCTTCAGGACGTTGCCAATAACCTTTCATTACTTGAGGACCTTTGACCCAAAGCTCTCCTCTCTCACCCATAGCAACATCATTACCTTCATCATCAACAATACGAATATCGGTATTCGGTACAGGCACACCGATAGAACCGGTATGCTCAACCGAATCGCTTCGAGTTGCGGCAATCAGCGGTGAACATTCTGTCATTCCATAACCTTCAATAATATGACAACCGGTTAATTCATGCCAACGTTTTGCAACAGCGGATTGAATCGCGACTCCGCCACCTACACTTAATTTTAAATTTGAAAAATCAACTTCTTTGAAGTGTTCATTATTTAATAAAGCATTAAATAATGTATTCACCCCAGTTAATGCGACTACCGGATATTTTTTTAGTTCTTTTACAAACCCAGGAATATCACGAGGATTGGTGATCAAAAGCCCGGTAATCCCCATTTCAATAAAGAGTAAACAGTTTACCGAAAGAGCAAAAACGTGATAGAGCGGTAAAGGAATAACCGCAATACGTTCTTTCCCCTCTTTTAATAAAGGCTCAGCAACCCATTTTGCCTGCTGGATATTTGCAATTACACTACCATGAGTCAACATTGCACCTTTTGCTACGCCTGTCGTGCCGCCCGTATATTGCAAAAATGCAAGATTATCACGCTCTAATGTGGGCTTGACATACTGACGTTGCTTACCAATACTGAGCGCTTCACGAAAACTTACGGCATGAGGCAATTTATATTTTGGTACTAATTTTTTGACATATTTCACGACAAAATTAACCAAAGTACGCTTACCAAATGAAAGTTGATCGCCCATTCGGGTAAGAATCACGTGTTTGATACTGGTATTAAATACAACTTTTTCAAGTGTTGTCGCAAAATTAGAGATAATAACAATAGCCTTTGCACCACTGTCATTTAATTGATGTTCTAATTCTCGAGGAGTATAAAGAGGGTTAACATTCACGACCACTAATCCGGCTCTTAAAGCACCAAATAGTGCAATAGGATATTGCAACAAATTTGGCATCATAAGTGCAATTCGATCGCCTTTTTCTAAACGCAACTCATTTTGTAAATAAGCGGCAAAAGCTCGACTACGTTCTTCTAATTTACGGAATGTCAGCACTTTACCCATATTAATATAAGCAGGAATATCCGGATGCTTACGCACTGCCGATTCAAACATTTCAACTAATGAATCATACGGTTGAACATTAATTGTATGTGGTGAACCTTCCGGATAATTTTCTAACCAAATTTTTTCCATATCGTTTCCTATTGAATTTTTTTAAAAAAACAGGCATAAACTCGCCTACCTGTTTTTTATCCATTATTTTTTTTATGTTCCAAAAAGCGATTCCGGTACTTATCAATACGAAAACAGCGATCAATAACTCATTTGAGAGTAATTGGGAGAAAACAATCGCTGAAACAACCAACACAAACAAAGGAACACAATAAATCCAAAACACACTAGATAATAAGGTCTGCTCTGATAAACCGATCTGAATTTGATCTCCGGTTTTTAATGGTACATTAACCGGCAAGTCTAATTGCGGTGCAAACTTTTCGCCGGCGAGTGCCGATAAAGATTTTGTCCCACAACTATTTCTAGCGCACAACTGCCACAAGCACTTTTTGCGTGGCACTGAACAGTAGCAATTCCATCTTGATAATTTACTACTGTTGCTGTTTCGATCATCATGAGCATACCCTCAAGGGATTGAAAATAGCCTAATAGTATTCTTATACTATTTTGCATATAAAATAAAAACGGTAAGATTGTAACAAATTTTTGCAAAAAATTCGCTAAATCTTACCGCTTTCTTTATTTAGAAATCCAATTTGTTAATCTTAGATTTTGACTTGATTGATTTCTATACCGATTAATTTTTATGTGATTCAGGCTTTTTATCAGTTGATGAAGTTTGAGATTTTTCTTTTTGTTCTTCAGTTAATGTCACCGCACCTACTGTTGCCTGGCGTTGAAATTGTTGAGCCTGCAATAACGTATTAATTTTATGTTGCTGACTCTCTAATTGTTCTGCTGATGCAACATCATGACGCGGTGCATTGTAACTTACAGGTTGGAGTGAATCACTAAACGGTTGAGTTTTTAATACCGGTTGCTCTAATTGAGCTGTTTCAGAATTAGAATTCATAAAATTCACTCCTAAAACAGCGACTAAACACACAGAAGCAACAATACCAGCTTGCATAAGTGGCACGCTCCAACGTTTTAATTTTAGTAACATCCCTTTAGGCTGAACGGATTGTTCCGCTTTATTTGAAGATAAAGATTCAATCTCTTCATTTTCAAGTAATGCTTCCATTTTTGCCGAGAAATCATTACCTAAAATAATTTCATCACCATGTAAAACACTTTTAATTGCATGATAATTAGCCCATTTTTGCTTTAACTCAGGACTTTCACATAAAGCGTCAATAAACGTATCATCTGCTTTATGTCCGTCCATAAAAGCGGAAAGGGTTTCTTTTTGTTGCATAATAAACTCCGATTGAATCTTAAATCTCTTGCATCAGTGGATTGACTTTCGCATCAATCGCTTCTCTAGCCCTAAAAATACGAGAACGAACCGTACCGACAGGACATTGCATTACTTCTGCAATTTCTTCATAACTTAAACCTTCCAACTCTCGCAAAGTAATTGCTGTCTTGAGTTCTTCCGGTAAATTCTCGATCGTATCGAATACGACACGTTTTAATTCATCTGATAACACCATATTTTCCGGCGTATCACTTTCACGAAGCTGGACACCAACATCAAAACTTTCAGCATCTTCCGCCAAAATATCTTCTTTGGGAGGTCGTCTTCCTAAAGCGGTTAGGTGATTTTTAGCCGTATTCACCGCAATACGATAAAGCCACGTATAAAAAGCACTTTCACCACGAAAAGATTCTAATGAACGATATGCTTTAATAAAGGATTCTTGTACGATGTCTGGAATATCATCTCTGGAAACGTAGCGAGTAAGCAATCCTGCTACTCTATTTTGATAACGTACAACCAGTAAATTAAATGCTTTTTTATCACCTTTTTGGGCTCGCTCAACCAATTCTTGATCGGCTATTTGCTCACTCATCTATCTGCGTTCTCCTAACCTATGTACGCATATTCTTTATGTGCTTCTCGTTTTATATCTCGTTAGTATGCAATAAATATAAAAAGTTCCGATAAAGAATAAATTAATTAAAAATATTTATAAATATGCCCATAATAAGCGAGTCAGGATATTACAAATATTCGTAATACGCTAGACTTCTTAACTGAGTAAAAATTCAATTTTTACGTTAAAAAATATTTCCCGTTTAAAAGACAAACTACTTGATATGCTTATAAAAAGAAAGCGGTCTGATTTTACTGAAATTTTACAAAAATTCCATAAAATCCGACCGCTAACATGAATGTTTATGCAAAATAAGTTACTTTTTTGCTTTTAAATCTGCTACTTTATGTGCACGATAAATCGCATTGATAGCGTGAATTAATGCTCGAGCCGAAGATTCAACAATGTCAGTTGCCAAGCCAACACCATGGAAACGGCGACCTTCGTGTTCTACCACTATATCCACTTGTCCGAGTGCTTCCGCCCCTTCACCTTTTGCTGTGAGATTATAGTGCGACATTTTAATATCCATACCTACAATTTTGAGAATCGCATTATACACTGCATCGACCGGACCATTACCACCGTTTGATACTTCACTAATACGTTTGCCATCAAGTTCAACCTGAACGAAAGCCGATGCAGGTAAGCCACTAATCATTTGTGATGTAATCACATCTAAATGCAATCTATCTTCATCGCCTGCCTGCATATCAATAAAGGCTAGCGCTTCCAAATCATAATCAAATACTTGACCTTTCTTATCCGCTAATTTTAAGAAAGCCTCATACAATTTATCCAAATCATAATCACTTTCTTGGTATCCCATTTCAGCCATATGATTTTTTACTGTCGCACGACCTGAACGAGCGGTTAAGTTTAATTTTTCTTTCTTCAAGCCAATCGTTTCCGGTGACATAATTTCATAGGTATTTTTGTTTTTCACCATACCATCTTGGTGAATACCTGATGAATGAGCAAACGCATTTGAACCGACAATCGCTTTATTCGGCTGAATCGGCATATTACATAATTGACTAACCATTTGGCTGACACGATGAATTTCTTGCGTATTAATGCGAGTATCTTTGCCATTGAACATATCTTGGCGAGTTTTGATCGCCATGACCACTTCTTCTAATGCTGTGTTACCGGCACGCTCACCAATACCGTTAATAGTACATTCGATTTGTCTTGCACCGTTTAATACTGCCGTAAGTGAATTTGCAGTCGCCATCCCCAAATCATTATGGCAATGCACCGAAACAACCGCTTTATCAATATTGGGTACTCGATTCATCACATTCGCAATGATATCCCCATACTGATATGGCAAGCAGTAACCTACCGTATCCGGAATATTTACCGTTGTTGCCCCCGCATTGATTGCCGCTTCAACGATACGACAAATGTTATCAATACCGGTACGTCCGGCATCTTCACAGGAAAATTCCACATCATCAGTATAACTTCTTGCACGTTTTACTGCTTTTACCGCCATTTCAACCACATCATCAAATGAGCGTTTTAATTTAGATTCAACGTGAATCGCAGAACTTGCAATAAACGTATGAATACGGAATGCTTCTGCGACTTTTAACGCTTCTGCTCGCAACATCAATATCTTTATCGACTGCACGAGATAAGGCACAAACACGGCTGTTTTTAATATGTTGTGCAATAGTTTTTACCGATTCAAAATCACCAGCCGATGAAACCGGAAATCCTACTTCCATCACATCAACACCTAAACGTTCTAACGCTAATGCGATTTGGAGCTTTTCTTTTACGGTTAAACTTGCTTTAAGTGCCTGTTCGCCATCACGTAATGTTGTATCAAAAATAATAATGTTGTTATTCATAGGATCTCCTGTTAAGTGCTTAACACTTTGTTCTTATAAAATGGTTTGAATAATACATTTAAACATTAACACTTTATTCTCGTCCAAGGATAAGAAAAAGAATAAAAAAACCCGCATCATCGTGCGGGTAAAGTGTGGATAGTGAACGATTTCACTCCAAACGATCTTTATCCTCGCACAAAATGCGATAACAGAAGAAGTCGGAGAGAAAGTCGTTTTTCCATTATGTTGTGTGTGTTTATGTTTGCATTGTTATTCGAAAGTGGAACTCATATTAACTTCAAATAGAGTGAAGTCAATAGAATTTTTCACTATATGCAAACGTTTTCTTGAGAAATCGCCATCATAAAATAGTGATTAATTCTTTATTAACTAAATTAATTAGCAATTTAAACTGCTTTATTTTTATTCCTCCAAATAAATCTTATCACTTTTTAGGAAAAACAAAGCCTTCTACTTTTTGTTCATTTTATGATTTTTTAACCAATTTCTTGATTAGAATATGAAAAACAGGCTATTTCTTTTGAAGAATGACGGTAAATTTGTTAGCCTTTAATGCAATATAAATCAGTTAAATTAAGGATTATGTATGACGCTTCCATTTCGAGCCATTGTGTCCGATCTTGACGGTACACTTCTAAATGCAGATCATAAAATTGGTCAATTTACGATTGAAACGCTCCAAAAACTCTCACAAAAAGGCGTTGATATTATTTTTGCTACCGGTCGAAATTATCCTGATGTTAAACATATCATCCGAAAAGTTGATGTTAATGATGCAATGTTAATTACTTCTAATGGGGCAAGAGCTAATTTTCTGTCAGGAGAACAAGTTTTAAGTCATCATCTTCCGGAAGATATTGCATTACAATTAATGAATATGCCGTTTGATAATAGTCGAGTGTGTTTAAATAGCTATCAGGGCGATGAATGGTTTATCAATGTCGATATTGAGCGACTCAAAAAATATCATAAGGATTCCGGTTACTCTTATCAGGTGGTTGATTTTAGCCGTCATCACGGCAGACAAGTCGAGAAAATCTTTTTTATCGGTAAAACCGCCGAAGATCTCTTACCTATCGAGCAGTATGTTAAAACACATTTCGGCGATCGTGTGTATATGACTTATTCGGCGTTACTCTGCTTAGAAGTAATGAATAAAGCCGTTTCCAAAGGCAATGCCTTAGCGGAATTAGTACAATTACGCGGTTACGATTTACAAGATTGCATTGCATTCGGTGACGGAATGAATGATATTGAAATGTTATCTCGTGCAGGAAAAGGTTGTGTAATGGGCAATGCGGATCCTCGTTTACTTGAAGCATTACCGCATAATGAGAGAATCGGTAATCACAAACACGAAGCGGTCGCAAGTTATATTCGAGCGATATTTGGTATCATCTAATCAACGATAATGCCAAACAAGCGGTCGTATTTCAGAACGATTTTGCAAGAAAATTGTCTGAATAGACCGCTTATTATTTATAACTTTTAGTCGGGAAACAGATGAAATTAAAATCTTTAATGACAGGATTAGTGCTTGCAGGGATTGTTGCGGCAAGTTATTTCTATTTTGTCGGTAATAATGAAAGTGAGCAAGTATATTATATTACCGAGCCGGTAACTCGCAACACTATAGATAAAAATGTCTTAGCCAGCGGTTCAGTTCGAGCGAGTAAACGGACTGAAGTCGGGGCGCAAGTATCAGGAAAAATTATTAATCTTTATGTCACACTAGGACAACAGGTTAAAAAAGGCGATCTACTGGCTGAAATTGATTCAAGTAATCAAAGTAACAGTTTAAGTACGGCTGAAGCAACATTGGCATCTTATCAAGCACAACTAAAATCTGCGCAAGTTGCACTTGAGGTGGCACAATCTAATTTCAATCGCTTAAGTAAACTTTATAAACAGCAAAGCACTTCCGAAACGGAATTAGAAACGGCTAAAAATACATTAGCCTCCGCCAAAGCGACTGTGGATAATGTAAAAGCCCAAATTAAATCGGCACAGATTTCGGTAAACGATGCGAAAACGAATTTGAATTATACCCAAATTATCTCGCCGATGGACGGAACTGTCGTATCCATTCCGGTTTCTGTCGGGCAAACAGTCAATTCAAATCAAACGTCGCCAACGATTGTACACGTTGCCGACTTAACTAAGATGTTAGTTAAACTCGAAATTTCAGAAGGCGATATTGCACAGGTTAAAGCCGGTCAAATGATTAGCTTTACAACCTTATCTGAACCGAATCATTCGCATCACAGCAAAATTGATAGTGTTGATCCGGCGTTAACCACATTAAGTGATGATCACGCTTCCAATAAATATATTGAAAAATCCGGTAATACTGAGGCGATTTACTATTATGCTAATTCACTGATTGATAATAGTGAACAGCGTTTACGTATTGGAATGACAGTGCAAGGGCAAGTTAATATTGCTAAGCGAGAAAATGTATTAGTTGTTTCAACCTCAGCGATCAAGAAAAAAGGTAAAGAAGCCTTTGTTAATATTTTAGAAAATAATCAAGCTATTGAGAAAAAAGTAGAACTGGGACTCGCTGACAGTCAACATACTGAAATTATTAGCGGTCTAAATGAAGGAGAGCAAGTGATCACCGCTCAGCGAGCTGATGGGGAAAAAGTGAGTGCAGAAATGCGAAGAAGACCCGGCGGTTTCTAATTGTCTTCTGCTAAAAAACAAGCGGTCGAGATTTACTCAAAATTTGTAAATCTCGACCGTTTTTTATGTACTGAAGTGAGCAATTATTTATCGTTTTTAATCGAAGAGAAAATCATCGCTAAGACCGGACCTGAAATATTGTGCCAGAAACTAAATACTGCACTCGGTACAGCGACCACAGGATTTGCTTTAAAATGTAAGGCGGCTAACGCAAGACCTAAACCGGAATTTTGCATCCCCACTTCAATCGCAATCGCTTTACTGTCTGCAATCGGCAATTTTAATACACGACTTACAATATAACCAATTAAATAGCCTAAACCGTTATGCAATACCACCACAAAGAAAATCAATAAGCCAGATTCAATAATACGATCTTTACTAACCGACACGACCGCTGTAACAATTAAAATAATCGCAACTACTGAAATTAATGGCATTGTTTGGCTAAACTGTTCCACTTTTTGCTTAAAGATAGAACGAATAACGACTCCAACAAAAATAGGGAGCAGTACCATTTTTAACACAGAAATAAACATTGCACCCGCATCAATTTCTAACCACTCACTTGCAAATAAATAGAAAATTGCCGGTGTTAATACCGGTGCTAACAAGGTTGAAACCGTAGTACACGCCACAGATAATGCAGTATTTCCCCTAGCCAAATACGTCATCACATTTGATGACGTACCACCAGGACAAGACCCAACCAAAATCACCCCAATCGCTAAATCAGGCGGTAATTGAAACGCTTTTGCCAATAAGAAAGCAATACTCGGCATAACCACAAATTGAGCAATAACACCAATAATTGCCGCTTTCGGGTTTTTAGTGACTTCTGCAAAATCTTTAAAGGTTAAAGTTAAGCCCATCCCCAGCATAACAATACCGAGTAAATAGGGAATCCATGGCACAAATTGCTTAAAAGTTTCCGGAAATTGAGCTGAAATAAACGCAAAAACCACCACCCAGATCGCAAAGGTTTTACTTACGAATTGAGTCAGTTTTAATAACATATTCATGTTGTGTCCTTATTTTTAGAATTAAATTTGATTTAAGTTAAAAGGAACTAAAGGCTACCCGAATTTTTTCAAAATGTGAATAGACAATCACTGATATTCTTTGTAATCTTCACACACTTTTAGCCTTATTCTGCTAAGAGTAACTCAAAGGAACGAAAACGAAGGAGAAAACCATGAAATTGTTTAAATTAACCAGTATTGCATTAACCTCTGCATTTATTTTGAGTGCTTGTGCAAATCATAACGACGCAAAACACGATGAAATGATTCTACAAGAACAAGCAACTTTAGGCCTTAACTGGGTACAACAATCTGGTGAATACCAAGCACTTGCTCATCAAGCATTCAATACAGCGAAAGTTGCGTTTGATCACGCTAAAGTGGCAAAAGGTAAGAAAAAAGCGGTTGTCGTTGATTTAGACGAAACGATGGTGGATAACAGCCAATATGCCGGCTGGCAAGTAAAAAATCATCACGCATTTGATGGAGAGAGCTGGACTCGTTGGGTAAATGCACGCCAAACTCAAGCTATCGCCGGTGCAGTAGAATTTAATAATTATGTAAACAGCCATAAAGGTACAATGTTCTACGTGTCTAACCGTAAAGATAGCGACGAAAAAGCGACAACGATTGATGATATGAAAGAATTAGGTTTCAATGGAGTGAGCGAACAAACGCTTTTCCTTAAAAAAGATAAATCAAACAAAACTCCTCGCTTTGAAGAGATTGAAAAACAAGGTTATGAAATCGTACTTTACCTAGGTGATAACCTAAATGACTTCGGCGATGCGACCTATAAAAAATCAAATGCTGAACGTCGTGACTTTGTTTCAGCGAACAAAGATAAATTCGGTAAACAATTTATTGTACTTCCAAATCCTAATTACGGTGACTGGGAAGGTGGCTTAGATAAAAATTACTATAAAGGCGATGCAAAAAGCCGTGTAGATATTCGCCACGGAGCAATCAAAGCTTGGGACGGCAAATAATCCTCTCCTGATATTTCTTTCCAAAGACCGCGACAAGCGGTCTTTTTTCTATTTCTGTTTACAAGTTTTTGCTAGAATCAGGCCGCTTACACTAATGTAAAAGGATATAAAAATGATGACTATGAATATTACGCTTTCACAACGCTCAGCGCCCGAACAATGGGGAAAAAATGCAATTCTGTCTGCCAATCAACACGGTATGACCATCCATCTACAAAAAGATCCATTAACCACCATTCAACGTGCGGCACGAAAAATAAAGAATCAAGGCATACTAAATGTAACGCTGGTCGGCTCAGAATGGGGATTAGAAGAATGTTGGGCATTCCACCAAGGGTTTGTTAGTGTTCGTAATGCAGGCACAGTAACTTACCCTGACTTAGCCGAACAACAAGCAGAATTTGATGCTCGAGTATATTGTTCTAATTTTACTCGTACTTTAATTAATGAATCTTCCGAAACCCTTACTCCTGAGAATTTAGCTCAAAAAGCGGCGGAGTTTATTAGCAAACAATCAATACAATATCTTGGCAAAAATGTGGTATCAGCAGAAATCATTAGTGGTGAAGCATTAAAACAACACGGCTATCACGGTATTTGGACGGTAGGCAAAGGTTCGGCAAATAAACCAGCATTACTCAAATTGGATTTCAATCCAAGCAACGATATTAATGCACCGGTGCTTGCTTGTTTAGTCGGCAAGGGGATTACTTTTGATACTGGCGGCTATAGCATTAAACCGAGTGATTCAATGAGTACAATGCGTACTGATATGGGCGGTGTTGCCTTATTAACCGGTGTATTAGGTTTTGCGATCAGTCGTGGCTTAACACAACGTGTAAAACTTTATCTATGCTGTGCAGAAAATATGGTAAGCAGTACTGCGTTTAAATTAGGCGATATTATTGAATATCGCAATGGCGTGACCGCAGAAGTGCTGAATACCGATGCGGAAGGTCGCTTAGTATTAGCGGATGGTCTAATTGAGGCGAGCGAACAAAATGCACAATTTATCATTGATGCGGCAACCTTAACCGGTGCGGCAAAAGTAGCTGTCGGCAATGACTACCATTCAGTACTTTCAATGGATGATACATTAACCGCTCGCTTATTTAATGCGGCAAAAGCGGAAAATGAACCATTCTGGCGTTTACCATTTGAAGAATTTCATCGCTCACAAATTTCGTCATCCTTTGCCGATATTGCCAACATCGGATCTGTACCGGTCGGTGCGGGAGCAAGTACTGCAACGGCATTTTTATCATACTTTGTTAAAGATTACGCACAAAATTGGTCGCATATCGATGCTTCAGCCACTTTCCGTAAAACAGCGAGTGATTTATGGGCACCGGTGCAACCGGTTTAGGGATGAAAACGCTAGCTAATATGCTTTTATCTCAATAAGATTTTTGTAAAATTTCCGAAAAATTTAACCGCTTGTTCCGCTAAAATTAGCGTAAAACAAGCGGTTTTCTGTTGCATTATGTATAATATGACTAATTTTATTTACTTTGCCATTTAGGAACTTATATGAATTACTTAGAGTGTGCGAAAGAAACCCTCAGTCTTTATACTCAAGCGATTAGTCAACTTAATCAGCGTTTAGACAGTACATTTAATCAAGTGATTGAAATGATTTTAAACTGTGAAGGACGTGTCGTGGTTGCTGGGATCGGTAAATCGGGCTTAGTCGGACAAAAAATGGTAGCAACCTTTGCATCCACAGGTACACCTAGTTTCTATTTACATCCGACCGAAGCGTTCCACGGTGATTTAGGTATGTTAAAACCAATTGATGTTGTCATTCTCATTTCTAATAGTGGTGAAACAGATGATGTCATTAAACTCCTACCCAGTTTAAAACGTTTTGGGAACAAAATTATTGCAATGACCGGCAATCCTCATTCAACCCTCGCTCAACACGCCAATCTTATTCTTAATATTAGTGTTGAACGAGAAGCCTGTCCTAATAATCTAGCACCAACAACATCGACACTAGTTACTATGGCTTTAGGTGATGCATTGGCAATTGCATTAATCAATGCTAGAGGTTTCAAAGCAGAAGATTTCGCACGTTTCCACCCGGGTGGTAGCCTAGGTCGAAAATTACTTAATCGCGTAAAAGATGTCATGCAAACCAAACTACCGGTTACTCAACCGAATGCAGATTTCAGCACGATTTTGAGTGTAATGAACGAAGGAAGAATGGGCGTTGCGTTAATTATGCAAGGCGAAGAATTAAAAGGTATTATTACCGATGGTGACATTCGCCGTACACTTGCTCAATTTGGTACACAGAGTTTAGCTAAAACAGCGGAACAAATTATGTCGAAACAACCAAAAACCATTGCTGACGATACGTATTTAGCAAAAGCGGAAGAAATGATGAAGGAGCTTCACGTTCACTCGCTTATTGCCTTGAATAATGAAGGTAAAGTATCTGGTATTATGGAATTTTCAAGTTAAGGGCATTTCGGTGGCGAAATCAAACTATATTACACGTAGTGGCTGGCAAGTCTTAGATCAAGAGCTTAAATTCTTATGGAAAGACGAACGTCCTAAAGTCACACAAGCCGTTTCCGAAGCAATTGCGTTAGGCGATCGTAGCGAAAATGCAGAATATATCTATGGTAAACGCCGTTTACGAGAAATAGATAGACGAGTTCGTTTTTTATCAAAACGTTTAGAAGTGTTACAAATTGTGGATTATCACCCTAAACAAGAAGGTAAAGTCTTTTTTGGTGCATGGGTTGAACTAGAAAACGAACAGGGTGAAACAAAGCAATATCGTATTGTCGGCTGTGATGAATTTGACCCGGCAAAAAATTGGATTTCGATTGATTCCCCTGTTGCTAGAGCATTAATTGGCAAAGAAGTTGATGATGAAATTAAAGTCGATACGCCACTTGGCAAAAGCACACTTTATATTAATAAAATTTGGTATGAGAAAGAAGCATTATATTAGAGATAATTTCAATATATAAAAAAGCACCTTAATAATTCGTAATATCTCATTATTAAGGTGCAATTTAATCAGCTTACTTAATTTATAATTTAAATATTATACATTTAGTGTCGTATCTGTACGGCGAGCTTCGTTTTTATGAACCAATTTATTTAATTGTGTTTCCAGTTTGGTTTCTACTTCATTGATTGCTTTATATAAATCTTCATTATCAGCCTTCGCAAAAAGTTCTCCAACTGGAGTGCCGATTGATGCTTCAACTTCGTAACTATTTGGCAATTTATGTATCATAAAATGTGGATTAATTAACTGAGTTTGCCATTTTTCGAGTTTCGCTAAACGTTCTTCAATATGGGTACGGATTGCAGGAGTCACTTCCATTTGTTTACTTGAAATATTGATTGTCATAGCATTTTCCTCTTTGTGAAGGGGTTATTAAATTGATTTCAAAATATGACTTTTACTCCAAAATATCAAGTCAAAAAATGAAGTAAAACTTAAAAATTTGATCTAGTTAACACTTTTTCTGTGTTTTTGCTTATAATCTATCCGAAATAGAAGGATAACGGAAAATGACCGAGAATAAAAAAATTCCTCCATTTGAATTGGATTTTTTACACCCTAAATATTGGGGATTATGGTTTGGATTGGGCCTATTTAAATTAATTTTATGTTTGCCTTATCCTATATTGGTAAAACTTGGCAAAGGATTAGGAAAACTATTTACTAATCTCGGATTTGGTAAACGAAGAATCCGTATTGCTCGCCGTAATTTAGAACTCTGCTTCCCACACTATTCAAACGAGCAAATTCAAGAAATTCTAGAGCAAAATATTGAATCCGTCGGTATGGCGATCATTGAAACCGGAATGGCGTGGTTTTGGTCGGATAAACGAATCCTAAAATGGTCTAAAATAGAAGGGCTGGAATATCTCAAAAATCAGCCTGCAGACTCAGGGATTTTATTAGTTGGAGTACATTTTCTAACATTAGAAATGGGTGCTCGTATTGTGGGACTTCATCATCAAGGTGTGGGCGTTTATCGACCTAATGATAATCCGCTATTGGATTGGATTCAATTTCGAGGCAGAGTACGCTCAAATAAGGCAATGCTTGATCGTAAAGATCTGCGAGGAATGATTAGAGCTTTAAAAGCGGGCGATACCATTTGGTATGCTCCAGATCACGATTATGGACGAAAAAATAGTGTATTTGTGCCGTTTTTTGCCGTATCAGAAGCCTGTACCACAGCTGGCACTCGTATGTTACTACGTTCTGCACCGAATACCGTTGTCGTGCCATTTACACCAATCCGAAATGCAGATTTTTCCGGATATACCGTTAAAATCAGCCCTGAGGTTGATTTTAGTGAATGTGAAAATGAACTGGATACCGCAACCAAAATGAATAAAGTTGTAGAAGCGGAGATTCTTAAATCAGTAAGCCAATATATGTGGCTTCATCGACGTTTTAAAACTCGTCCACAAGAATCAGATAAAAATCTATATGATTAAAAATAACCCGACATACGCAATATAATGTCGGGTTTATTTTTTATTTGCTGATTTTTACGAAAATTTTACCGCTTCTCCGCAAAAAATACTTGCATATTTAAGACGAATTTTGCAAGCTAACAAGAAATTTGCACATAACAAAAAATACAGGAGATGATTATGGCAACCCCACTATTTCACGGCAGTATCGTTGCATTAGTAACCCCAATGACTCATGGCGAAGTAAATTACGATGAATTAAAAAAATTAGTTGAATATCACGTCGAAGCCGGTACGCATGGTATTGTATCTGTCGGTACAACAGGTGAATCAACCACATTGAGCATTGATGAGAATGTTAAGGCAATCAAGAAAACCGTGGAATTTGTCGCAGGACGTATTCCGGTTATTGCCGGAACTGGTTCAAATGCAACTAGCGAAGCTGTCACAATGACAAAATTATTAAACGGTAGTGGTGTTGCAGGTTGTTTAAGTGTTGTACCTTATTATAATAAACCAACTCAAGAAGGCATGTATTTGCACTATAAAGCAATCGCTGAATGTACTGATTTACCACAAATTTTATATAACGTACCGGGCCGTACCGGTAGCGATTTAAAACCAGAAACCATCGGTCGTTTAGCTGAAATCCCAAATATTGTTGGTGTAAAAGAAGCAACAGGTGATTTAACTCGTCTTCCATTAATCAAGCAATTAGCTGGTGAAGATTTTATTTTCTTAAGCGGTGATGATGCGACTGGTTTAGAATCAATGAAACTTGGTGGTCAAGGTGTAATTTCAGTAACCAATAATGTTGTCTGCAAGCAGATATGGCAAAAATGTGTGAACTTGCCTTAGCCGGTAAATTTGAAGAAGCGGAAGCGATTAATCAACGCTTGATGGCATTACACCATGATTTATTTATTGAAGCAAACCCAATCCCAGTAAAATGGGCGACCTATAAATTAGGTTTAATTAGTGAGCCGAATTTACGCTTACCATTAACGACCTTATCAGAAAATGCTCAACCAACCGTATTAGCAAGCATTACAAAAAGCTGGTTTAATTTAACCGCTTGTGACTCAAACAAAACCCCGTACTTTGATACGGGGTTTTTTATTCAATAAGCAGTTAAACTTTCTAAAAGTTACAACACGTTATTAAAACAGTTCCACAACTTTAGCGAATACCATTAACACACCATAAGCAAGTGGAACAGTAACAATAATCCAACGTAACCACACCATACAGCCACCATGAACAACTTCTTCTGCAACCAAATAAGTATCCGAAATCACGGTTTCATCACATGGTTTTACACTATGTGCCGCCTCTTTAATCGGTAACTCGTGATGTTTTTCATGCACGGCTTTCACGCTTAAATTGCAAATCAGTCCAATAATTAATAAACCTGCCATAATATACATTGTAATGCTGTATGCTTGTGCTCGCCGGTACACCACTATCAATTTGCATCTGGCGAATATAGTTTACGAGTACAGGACCAACTACTGCGACCGTAGACCACGCAAGTAATACTCGACCGTGGATTGCTCCAACTTGATAACTACCGAATAAATCACGTAAGTAGGCAGGAATCGCGGCAAAGCCACCACCGTACATTGAAATAATCACACAGAAGCCGATTACAAATAAGGCTTTATTGCCACTCTCCCCTAATGACGGAATCAGAAAGTAAAGTACCGATCCCAATAAGAAGAAAATAGAGTATAAGTTTTTACGTCCGATTTTGTCCGAAATACTCGACCAAAAGAAACGTCCTCCCATATTAAACAAGCTGAGTAAGCCGACAAATCCGGTCGGCTAAGGTGCTGATTGCCGCTTGTTTACCGACCGAAACTTCGGAAAATAATTCTTGAATCATTACCGATGCCTGACCAAGCACACCGATTCCTGCCGTTACGTTTAGACATAAAATCCAAAACAGTAACCAAAATTGTGGTGTTTTCATTGCTTTATTTACACCGACATTATGTGAGCTAACGAGTTTATTAGTAGATGGTGTCGCAACAAAACCTTTTGGCTTCCATTCCGGGTGAGGCAAACGAATGGTAAACACGCCAAACATCATAAAGATGAAATAGAAAATGCCTAATACAATAAAGGTTTCAACAATACCGACAGACGTAGGGCTACTAAAGAAATTCATTAATGCCACAGAAATTGGTGAAGCGAGCATTGCCCCGCCGCCAAAGCCCATAATCGCTAAACCGGTTGCCATTCCGGGCTTATCAGGGAACCATTTCATTAACGTTGAAACAGGGCCAATATAACCAAGTCCTAAACCAATTCCACCTAATACACCGTTCCCCAAATATAACAACCATAGATTATGTGTATGTATACCAAAAGCGACGACTAAAAAACCCAAGCTAAAACAGATCGTTGCAACAAACATTGCCTTACGAGGACCAACACGCTCCATCCAAGTACCAAACAGTGCGACTGAAGCCCCCAATACCGCAAGTGCAATACTAAATACCCAACCAACGGTTGTTAGCTTCCAGTCATCAGCAACTGATTGAGTAATACCAATAACTTTCGTTAGTGGTGCATTGAATACCGAATAAGCATAAATTTGTCCGATAGATAAATGTACGGCAAGTGCGACAGGAGGAATAAGCCAGCGATTAAATTGCAGAGGTGCAATCGTTTTTTCACGATCTAAGAATGACATGGAAGCTCCATTTAGAGGTTATTAACAATAATTTAACTTAATTATAACAGCATTTCATGCTCACGCAAACGTTTGCGTAAGAAAAAACAAAAGAAATTCCGATAAAAAAGCCTCTTTTAAAAAGAGGCTTATGTAAAAATAAATTAAAATTAAACCGCTTGTAAATGAGCTTGGTAAGCCTGAAGCGTATTTTGCATCAACATCGCAACCGTCATTGGACCAACGCCACCAGGCACAGGGGTAATAAAACTCGCTTTTTGTGCCGCTACCTCATATTCTACATCACCGACTAATTTTCCCTCCACGCGATTAATTCCAACATCAATGACAATCGCCTTATTTTTAATCCATTCACCTTTTACAAAATTTGGTTTGCCTACACCGGCAACTACAATATCTGCTTGCGAGATATGATAAGCTAAATCTTTGGTACGGCTGTGAGTAACGGTTACAGTACAGCCTGCAAGCAGTAATTCCAAAGCCATTGGACGACCGACAATATTTGATGCACCGACAACAACGGCGTGTAAACCGGCAAGATTTACGCCTGTACTTTCCAATAATTTCATTACACCGTATGGAGTACAAGAACGTAAAGTAGGAATTTTCTGGCATAAACGCCCTACATTATAAGGATGAAAACCGTCTACATCTTTATGTGGCACAATCGCTTCGGTGACTTTCGTTGCATCAATCTGTTTCGGTAGCGGTAATTGCACTAAAATGCCATCAATAGACTCATCATTATTTAATTGTTCAATAATTGCTAATAATTCTGCTTCACTGGTTTCTGCCGGAAGATCATAAGATTTCGATTCAATACCAATTTCGGCACAACTTTTACGCTTGCTATTTACATAAACCTGAGAGGCAGGATCCATGCCTACCAAAATCACTGCTAACCCCGGTTTACGTTTTCCTTGTGCCGTATAAACTTGAATTTGCTCAGCAATATTTGCTTTCACTTGTTTTGCGACACTCGTGCCTGAAATAATTTGTGCGGACATCGGTTCTCCTCTAATTTTGATATGAATTGCAAACGTTTGCTATTGTGTCAGAAAACTGACGATTTGCAAGAAAGATATAGGTCTATGTTCTATTTGCATTAATGAGCAAAGTTCAAGCAATCAATTCTCTATCTTAAAAAAAGAGATTGACGGGAGTTAAGATAAGTCTATAATAAAACTCACTTTTCAGTCGGCGAGTAGCGCGACTTGGTAGCGCAACTGGTTTGGGACCAGTGGGTCGTAGGTTCAAATCCTATCTCGCCGACCACTTTATCCTCATAAATATTTCTTCCTTATCTATTTCATTGCGCCCTTAGCTCAGCTGGATAGAGCAACGCCCTTCTAAGGCGTGGGTCAAAGGTTCGAATCCTTTAGGGCGTGCCATTATCTTTTCTAAAATTAATTTCTTATATTATTCATCTTTTCTTTATTGAAATCTCAATAAAGTTTATCAGACAACGTTCACATCTCAAGTCAAATAAAAGCGGTCACTTTTTTATTCTGATTTATCAAAATCTAATAAAAAATAACCGCTTATTTTCTTAACTTGTAAACGAAAAAATTAGATCGCTTTTAATACGTTTACCATTTCAATTGCGCCTAATGCACACTCTGAACCTTTGTTACCTGCTTTCGTGCCCGCACGTTCGATTGCTTGCTCGATATTTTCTGTGGTTAATACACCGAAAATTACCGGTACACCGGTTTCTAATGCAACTGCACCGATACCTTTTGCCGCTTCATTACATACGTAATCATAGTGAGTTGTTGAACCGCGAATTACCGTACCTAAACAGATTACCGCATCATATTTACCGCTGGTTGCCATTTTTTTTGCGACTAACGGAATCTCAAATGCACCCGGAACCCATGCCGTATCAATATCATTTTCATCGGCACCGTGACGCACTAACGTATCAATTGCACCGCTTAATAATTTATCGTTGATAAAATCGTTAAAACGTGCGGTTACGATACCGAATTTTAAACCTGTCGCAACTAAGTTACCTGTAATCTTTGCCATTTTTTTGTCCTCTTGAAATATGCAAAATTTTATAAAAAAGTGACCGCTTGTATCATTTTATAGTAGGGACGCAACGCTTGCATCCCTAACACTACATACGGTTGTTAAAGTTAGAAGTTAAACATATGCCCCATTTTTACCTGTTTTACTTTTAGATAATCAATGTCATTTTTGTTCGGTTCTACAATAATCGGCTCACGTGCAACGATATTTAGTCCTTGCTCTTTTAACCCTTCAATTTTTGCCGGATTATTGGTTAATAAACGGATCGATTTCACGCCTAACTGCTGGAACATTTGTGCACCAATATAGTACTCACGCTCGTCTTCTTTAAAACCTAAAGCAACGTTCGCTTCAACGGTATCCATCCCTTTATCTTGTAATTCGTAAGCACGTAACTTATTAATTAAACCGATGCCACGACCTTCTTGACGTAAATACAGTACAACGCCTCTGCCTTCTTTTTCAATTTGTGTCATTGTCGCGGCAAATTGCTGACCACAATCACAACGTTGAGAGCCGAAAGCATCACCGGTTAAACATTCCGAATGAATACGTGCCAATACCTGCTCACCGTCCGTTAAATCGCCTTTGACTAACGCAACGTGTTCTTTACCTGAAATCACTTCAACAAAACTATGTGCCATAAATTCGCCATATTTGGTCGGCATTTTTACCACAGAAATTTGTTTCACTAAGCTATCATGCTTACGGCGATATTCTTGTAATTGTTGAATCGTGATAAACGGCATATTGTGTTCTACCGCAAATTTTTGTAGATCCGGCATGGTCATCATGGTGCCGTCATCTGCCATAATTTCACAACATAAACCGGCGTGTTTTAAACCGGCTAAACGAGCTAAATCCACAGTTGCTTCGGTATGACCATTACGTACTAAAACGCCACCGTCTTTTGCCACCAATGGGAACATATGTCCCGGGCGGCGGAAATCAGTTGCTTTCGCATTATCATCTACAATTTTCATTGCGGTAATTGAACGTTCAAAAGCAGAAATGCCCGTTCCTGTGTCAATATGATCCACCGATACTGTAAACGCCGTTTCATGGTTATCTTCATTGACTGCCACCATCGGATGAAAATTTAACTTTTTAGCAATTTCCGTTGAAACCGGTGTGCAAATTAAACCTTTGCCGTAAGTTGCCATAAAATTGATATTTTCCGGTGTCGCGAATTCCGCCGCACAAATAAAATCACCTTCGTTTTCACGATCTTCATCGTCAGTCACTAAAATGATTTTACCTTGACGAATCGCTTCAATCGCATCTTCTACTTTTGAAAATTGGAAATCTGTCATCTTATTTTCCTAAAATATACATTTTTTGTCGGTAGAGACACACTGCGTGTGTCTCTACAAATTTTAAAATCCTGCCTGCTTTAAAAAGTCTAAACTAAGATTACTTTTCGGTTCATCCGCCGGCTTTTTCAATAAAAACTGTTCGATATATTTGCCGACAATATCATTTTCTAAATTGACAATACTGCCGATTTTTTTCGAACCTAAATTGGTTTCTTTAATCGTATGCGGAATAATCGACACGCGGAAACTTTCATCATTGGTATCCACTACGGTCAGGCTAATACCATCAATGGTAATCGAACCTTTCTCGATAATATAGCGCATTAACTTCGGAGAGGTTTTAATCCGATACCACGTTGAATTATGTGCCGGTGTGATTTCCGCAATTTCGCCCGTGCCGTCAATATGACCCGAAACAATATGTCCGCCAAAACGTCCGTTTGCCGCCATCGCTCGTTCCAAATTAACCGGACTATTCGGTTTTAATTCGCCTAATGAAGTACGTTTTAACGTTTCAGACATCACATCGGCGGTAAATTGATTGCTTGAAAAAGACGTTACGGTTAAACATACGCCGTTTACGGCAATACTGTCGCCTAAATGAACATCTTGTAATACCTTTGTCGCATTAATCGTCACTACCGCAAATTCGCCCTGTTTATGAATCTGGGCAATTTTACCGACTTCTTCAATAATACCCGTGAACATTTTTCCTCCGCTGTTTATATCTACTCGCTCTTAGCCAGAGAGAGCATCATAAAACTTCATAATCCAACAAAATATCTTCACCAATTAGCTCGGTTGATTTCAGTATTAATTTAACCGCTTGGTCGATTTGTTGAATTCTCACCACCGATTGGGGTTTTCGCTTGTTTACCACCGACTAATTTAGGCGCAATATAACAATGTACTCGATTCACGATACCGCTTTCTAACGCACTGAAATTTAAACTTGAACCACCTTCCAATAACAGACTGTCGATCTGCATTTCACCAAGCTTTTGCAAAAGATCTTGCAAATCTACCCGCTTGTTTCGTGCTTTACACACTAATACTTCTACGCCAAGCGGTCTAAATTGCTCAATTTTTTGCAAATCGTCACTAACGGTTGCAATCACGGTGCGATATTCTTTCGCTGTTTGCACTAACTGGCAATCCAACGGTGTACGTAATTGGCTATCGCAGACAATCCGAACAGGTTGTTTCGCATTCGGCATTCGGCTATTTAGCATCGGATTATCGGCAAGCACCGTATCCACTCCCACCATAATCGCACTATATTGATGACGAGTTTGTTGCACTCTTGCTCTTGCCAATTCACCGGTAATCCATTTGGATTCGCCGCTACTGGTTGCAATTTTACCGTCTGCCGTCATGGCATATTTCATCAGCACATACGGGCGTTTAGTTTGAATATAGTGGAAAAAAATCGGGTTTAGCGCATCACATTCTTCTTTGAGTAAACCTTCCACCACTTCCACACCGGCTTGACGTAACTGACCTGCACCACGCCCCGCCACTAAAGGATTCGGATCACTTGAACCGATAAACACTTTTTTAATGCCCCGTTCAATTAATAAATCCGAACAAGGTGGCGTGCGTCCGTGATGACAACAAGGCTCAAGTGTTACATAAGCAGTCGCCCCGAAAAGATCTTCCTTACAATGTAAAATGGCATTACGTTCCGCATGCCAACCACCGATCTTTTCATGGTAACCTTCGGCAACGATTTCACCGTTTTTGACAATTACACAACCGACAAGCGGATTGGGATTCGTCCAGCCTAAACCTTGTTTTGCCAATGCAATGGCACGGCGCATATAGTCTAAATCAGTCATTGTTTTGAAACTATTTGAGGGCAGAGGAAAACACATTACAGGCGTGTTTACCCTAATGATGAAAAAAGCCTTGAAATCTTTCGATCTCAAGGCTTGTAAAAAAGATAGGAAAAACCACCGCTTACACGGTTATTTCATCTTCTTCCATCCAGACTATACTGTCGGTACCGGAATCTCACCGGTTCCTGCCAAACCTTTTTCGTTCGGCTCGCGGACTTTACCGCCGATCGGGAATTTCACCCTGCCCTGAAGATTATTAAAAAATTGTTGCAAATTTTGCGACTTTTGATTGTCAATGTCAAGCAAGAATTAGCGTTTATCCAATGCCATTGATAATAAAGTAATTGGATGTAAACAAGTAACATTGCTCGACATATCAATCTGCCATTTACAGGTTTCACACTCTGAAATCACATAATCAAAACCGCCTTCATTGATATGCTCAAATAAAGTTCGTCCGATTGCTTGTGACGTTTCGTAGTTTTCCGCTTTAAAACCGTAAGTACCTGCGATACCGCAACATTGCGATGGCAACATGACTACTTCTAACTCTGGAATTTGTTTTAATAATTCCAACGTATAAGGCGCCCAACCGGCTTTTTCTACGTGACAAGCAGTATGATAAGCAACACGTAAACGCATCGGTTTAAGCGGTAATTTTCTGCCTGCTTTTTGCAATTTGTATAAGTGGCGTGTCACAATATCAATATGCGATTTCACTTTGGTATTCGGCATACCGAGGACATGGCTGTATTCTTCTTTAATATTTGCCGTACAGCTTGAAGACGTACCGATCACTTCCAACTGTTTATCGACAGTTTTTTCAAGATATTTCAGGTTAAATTCAGCCTGTTTTTTCGCTCTTTCCGGAAAACCGTTCACCATTAACGGTAAACCGCAACATTTTTCTTTTTCAAGCAAGACCACACCAATATCCAGTGCATTCATCACATCAATCACTTCTTTACCTAACTGCGGATTATTATAGTTCACATAACAACCGTGGTAATAAGCGACTTGCTCTTTGAATTGCGCTTGGCGTTTCGCTTCTTTTTTCATATACCAATTACGGAACGAACCGAATGAATATTTCGGTAAGGTACGGTGTTGGCTGACTTTTAAGGTTTTCTCTAACAAGAAACGGGTCGCTTTTAAACCGGTAATCGTATTCACAATCGGCGCAAACGGCGTATTCATCGTACCCATAATATCGGTATTACTTAATACCGCATCACGTAATTTGTGAATCAACGGTTTATTTTGACGCTCAACGTGACGATTTCTCGCACGCACAATAATGTCACCGATTTTTACATCTGACGGGCAAGCAATTTCACAACGTTTACAGTTTGTACAATATTTCAAGGCTTCATCGTAGAAGTCTGGGCTTTTCAGACGTAAACGCTCGCCGTCCGGACCAGATTGTTTTGGTCCCGGATAAAACGGATTATTACGAGAAACCGGACATACCGCCGTACAAGCGGTACATTTCAAGCAACTTTCAAAACTTGGGTCAAAATGTTGATGAACAACCGGAGATTGTACGCCTTGACGTGCATTTTCAATTAATTGTTGAATATTCATTTTGTACCTCCGATTTGTTCTGCAACGGTTAATGCCGTTACCACAGCAACACCCGAACCACAACCTTGCTCAATACCTTGGAAGCCTCCGATGACATTTCCCACCGCATATAAATTCGGCACAACTGCACCGTTTTTTTGCACTTGGCAAGCCGAGTTAATCACCACACCGGCAGATTGGTAAGGTTGAGGTGCCGCAAAGCGGTTATTTGTCCAAGTAAAGCGGTCGGAACTGTCAAAATTTTTGCAACCGCAAATATCCAAATCAAACACCGGTTCTTTCACTCGCTCAAATTCCGCCACAAGTCCGTTGCTAAAAAAGCTACCGGCGACCAACACAAAATGATCCGCACTAATCGGTTCTTCTTGGTGTGACGTAGTAAAAATACGTGCGACATTTTCACCATCAAACTCAGCCCTTACCGCTCGGTCACCGTTCATCATCATGCCGCCTAATTGCTCAAAACGTAAACGTAATTGGCGATGTTGGCGAATACCTAATAAAGATGGCGGTAATGTCGGTAATTCAAATAATGCCAAACCGGTTGCTTGTTGTAAGCTATTGAAGAAGTCTTGGTTATCTAAGCCGAAACAAGCCGGTAAAAAGACTGCTTTCGCACTCCCTGCCGCCTGTTTAATTTCTTTCACAAGATCTTGGAAAGACAATTTATGCTCTAATAATTGTGCGATATTCACGCTACGAAATTCTCGTGAGTTTTGGCGTAAATGATCCAATTCCGGAATATTCAGATAACCAATCGTAAATTCATAATCGGCAAATTGAGGGTTTTGTTTTAAATTATCCGCCAATAATTGCGGTTGAAAATCGTGATAACCCTCAATGCCCAATAACGCAATATGTTTTTCGGATAAATCTGTCAAATGCGGAACAGTCGGCACGCTATTCGGTGATAACCACGTCGCACGTAATCCGCCTAACGGGGTGATTCGCTCGTGATTTTGTGAGGTTGAACCCTCTAAATATAAATTTAATGCTTTTGCCAACTGTTCGAATTGCTGGGCTTTCGCTAATACTTGTTCTTTACCGAGAATACTGTACGGATGTTCCGGAGCCTGAGCTTTTAATTCATCTAACGATTGGTAAACATTTTGCACTTTTTGACCGCTTGGTAAGCGAGAAAGTAAATCCATTGAACCGGAAGAAAAATCAATCGCGACTTGTCCGTTATTAATAATCGCACAGCTTTTTCCTTGTTCTTGAAGGGCAATCCCACAGGTTAAACCGGCGAGTCCGCCACCGATAATCACTACATCAAAATTCATTGCTATTTACTCCTGTGCTTTCGCTTGCCGGAACATCATTCAATCCAAGTAAGCTATAATAAATCCAACTAGTAAATTCGGCTTCTCGCATCGCATCACCCCATGCAATCGGCTGAATACCACGCCAACGCTCTTCCATAAATGAGGCTAATTGTGTGGTTGATTCTTTCGGTGTAGCAACGTTGAAACGACTCATCAAACCGGTCGCACGACAAGCACAAAGCTCTGCTTGGCAAGTCCCCATACCCACACGAGTACGGCGACGTAAATCCACAAGATTATTTACGTTTAATTCATCAACTGCATAGCGTACCTCACCGGCGGTCACAGCTTCACATTCACAAACTAATGAACGGTCTAAACGTTCATTCTCAAGTAAACGTGTTGCACGAGAACCGTGACGATATACCGCAGAATGGCGGATTGTATTTGGCAATGAAACAATTTTTTTACTGGTTTCTTCTCGACTTTCACTTGATCCTGGTAATGGACGTTCCGCTGTAGTACAGCGGTCCGATTTATTCAATTTTTTACAAACTAAATCGGTTGCCCATTCTGCCATTAAACGATAAGTCATTAACTTACCGCCGGTAATGGTAATAAAACCGTCTAAACCATCACGTTCTGCGTGATCAAGTAATACAATACCACGGCTAACATTACGACCGGATGGATCATCATCACTCGCAACCAGAGGACGAACCCCCGCATAAGCACGTAACACACGAGTATGACGCAAACTCGGTGCAAGTTTCTCCCCTTCACGGAATAACACATCCACTTCTTCCGGTGTTACCACCATATTGTCAATTTGATCATAAGGAATACGGTCGGAAGTCGTACCGATAACGCAAATGGTATCGCCCGGCACCAAAATATCGGCATTTGCCGGTTTACGGCAACGGTTGATCACCATATTGTTAATACGGTGTCCCATTACCAGTAACGAACCTTTTGCCGGGAACATTTTGATTTTGAGATCGGCATATTCGGCAATACCTTGCCCCCAGATTCCGCCGGCATTCACCACGATTGGCGCAAAAAATTGGCGATCAATATGATTTCTGTGATCGTACACATTTACCCCGATCACTCTACCACCCTCACGAATCAAACCTTTCACTTCGCAATAAGTAAAAATCTGAGCGCCATTTTCCGTTGCATCCAGCATATTTGATGCCGTTAAACGGAACGGATCAATCGAACCATCCGGTACGACTACCGCTCCCACTAATGATGGGTTAACAGACGGCTCCATATATTTTGCAAGATCCGGCTCAATTTCGACCGCTTCAATACCTGATGCCGTACAAGATTCAATAAAAGTTTTCTGATAATTCAGATCATCTTCCGGCAAACTGATAAACAGCCCTTTGGTATCATCCACACAATGACGTGCGATCTGTTTGAGAATTAAATTTTCTTTAATACATTCTTCGGCAGATTCTCGGTCGTTTACCGCATATCTTGCACCGCTATGTAATAAACCGTGATTACGCCCTGTCGCACCTGTGGCAATATCTCTGCGTTCAAGTAATATACATTTTAAGCCTCGTAAAGCACAATCTCGTGCAATGCCGGCACCCGTTGCACCACCACCGATAATAATAACGTCTGTATTTACCGGTGAAAAATCTGCAACATTCTTATACATTTGAGGTGAAATGTTCATAGTCAACCTCTCCCACATTAAATGAAATGAAACGAACAAAAGGAAACAACGCCATTGTATAAAAATGAGCGTTTTGGAACAAGCAAATGAGCAAAAAAGAAATCAGAAATGTGAATGAACTCACAAATTCTTTCAATTAAAGAAATTATTTGTGGCATAGATCACAAATTTACATAAATTAGCTTTTATATTCACTTCCTTAATATATCCTTACGTCCGTTTGTTGATATATAAACACTGATAACCTAGGAGAATTAAAATGAAAATTAAAGTATTAGTCGCTAGCCTTATCGCTACTGCAGTATTAGCCGGTTGTACCCATTCTCAATCTATGCAAATGACACAAACGGACAAACTCGTCATTGCACACCGAGGTGCTAGCGGTTACTTACCGGAACATACCTTAGAATCCAAAGCACTCGCTGTTGCACAACAAGCGGACTATTTAGAGCAAGACCTTGCCATGACTAAAGATAATCGCTTAATCGTTATCCATGACCATTTCTTAGACGGTTTAACCGATGTCGCTAAAAAATTCCCAAAACGTGCACGTAAAGACGGGCGTTTCTATGTTGCAGATTTTACCTTGAAAGAAATCCAAACCCTTGAAATGACCGAAAACTTCAAAACTGAAAACGGTCAACAAGTCCAAGTGTATCCAAACCGTTTCCCAATGTGGAAATCACATTTCAAAATTCATACTTTTGAAGATGAAATTGAATTTATCCAAGGTTTAGAAAAATCAACCGGTAAAAAAATTGGTATTTATCCGGAAATCAAAGCCCCTTGGTTACATCACCAAGAAGGTAAAGATATCGCATTAGAAACCTTAAAAGTCTTGAAAAAATATGGCTATGATCAAAAATCAGATCGCGTTTATTTACAAACCTTTGATTTTAATGAGCTAAAACGTATCAAAACCGAATTATTGCCTAAAATGGGTATGGACGTGAAATTAGTACAATTAATCGCTTACACCGATTGGCATGAAACAGAAGAAAAAGATGCCTCAGGCAAATGGGTTAACTATAACTATGACTGGATGTTTAAAGACGGTGCGATGGCTGAAGTAGCGAAATACGCTGATGGCGTAGGTCCGGGCTGGTATATGTTGGTTGATGATAAAAATTCAAAACTAGGCGATATTAAATACACTCCAATGGTAAAAGATATTGCGAAAACCAAAATGGAATTACACCCGTACACAGTACGTAAAGACGCTTTACCTGACTTCTTTAGCAATGTAAATCAAATGTATGACGCATTATTAAATAAAGCAGGTGCAACCGGTATCTTTACAGATTTCCCGGATACAGGTGTTCAATTTCTTAAAGGAACAAAATAAGTATTTTTTCTGAGCGAAAAAGAAGATAAATTGGTGAATCACTCACTTTTTTAGCTAAATCGCACATAAAAATGTGAGTGTATTCACAAATTTTAATAAATTATATGGAGTATTACTTTTTTTTCGATAAAATATACTTGATTGTTCGTAATCGAACGTTTTATCAATAAATATAATTTGGAGTGTTTCTATGTTTGGTCCATTTAAACCGGCTCCGCATATAGCGGAATTACCGGCAGATAAAATAGATGCAAGATACAAATTCTTACGTTGGCAAGTTTTTGCAGGCATCTTTTTCGGATACGCCGCATATTATTTCGTGCGTGCAAACTTCGACCTTGCTCAAAAAGGTTTAATCGAAGCAGGTTTATATAACAAAGCGGAATTAGGTATTATCGGTACCGGGGCAGGCCTTGCTTACGGTTTATCTAAATTCGTGATGGCAGGTATGTCTGACCGTTCAAACCCGAAAGTATTTTTACCGTTCGGTTTATTACTTTCTGGTCTTTGTATGACTATGATGGGTTTAATGCCATGGGCAACTTCAGGCATTGCAGTAATGTTTGTCATGATCTTCTTAAACGGTTGGTTCCAAGGTATGGGTTGGCCTCCATGCGGTCGTACAATGGTACACTGGTGGTCTAAATCAGAACGCGGTACTATCGTTTCTATTTGGAACTGTGCACATAACGTTGGTGGTATGGTACCGGGTGCAATGGTGTTATTAGCAAGTGCAATCTACTTCAGCAATACCGGCGAACATGCAACAGCAAAAGATGTATGGCAACAAGCGCTTTACTATCCGGGTATTGCGGCAATGATCGCGGCAATTCCAGTATATTTCGTTATGAAAGATACGCCACAATCTTGTGGTTTACCACCGGTAGAAAAATGGCGTAATGACTATCCAGATGACTATAATGAAGAAACAGCGGAAAAAGACTTAAGTACCAAAGAGATCTTTGTAACTTACGTTCTTAAAAACAAATTATTATGGTATATCGCAATCGCTAACGTATTCGTATATTTAATTCGTTACGGTGTATTAAAATGGTCACCGGTTTATCTTGGTGAAGTAAAACACTTCAATATTAAAGGTACTGCATGGGCTTATACCATTTATGAATTAGTCGCGATTCCGGGTACATTATTATGCGGTTGGGTATCAGATAAATTATTCAAAGGTAAACGTGGTTTAACCGGCTTTATCTTTATGATCTTAACCACTCTTGCAGTTATTGCATTATGGAAAAACCCAGCAACACCTGAAGCTGAATTAGCATTATATGCAGGTAAACCATTCTATGAAAACCCATATCAATTAATGGACTTCATTTTAATGACAACAGTAGGTTTCTTAATTTATGGTCCGGTAATGTTAATTGGTTTACACGCTCTTGAACTTGCACCTAAAAAAGCGGCAGGTACTTCAGCAGGCTTTACCGGTTTATTCGGTTACTTAGGTGGTACAGTTTCTGCATCAGCAGTTGTAGGTTGGGCGGCTGAATATTACGGCTGGGACGGTGGTTTCTATGTAATGATTGCCGGTGGTGTATTAGCTGTATTATTAATGCTTATCGTAATGGTTGAAGAAGGCAAACATAAAGCAAAATTAGGCGACCACTACGGCAAATAATTTCATAGTAAATAAATGAGAACACAGAGAGGGAAATACTGAATAGTATTTCCCTCTTTTTTACTTTTAATCAAATTTTTCCTTGTTTTTCCTAAAATCAGCCCCATAATGAGTAAATTGTAAATTGATTCTAAAAAAGAAAGAGAGCAAATTTATGGCACCGAGAAAAAAGAAAGCGATTGAATTGCCACTACTTCCGTTACGTGATGTAGTGGTATTCCCTTATATGGTTATGCCGTTATTTGTAGGACGTGAAAAATCGATTCAAGCCCTACGTGCGGCAATGGATAATAACAAACAATTATTCCTCGTTACTCAGCAAGATCCAAATAAAGAAGAACCAACGACTGCCGATGTCTATGATGTTGGTGTCATTGCCAATATTATTCAAATGTTGAATCTACCCGATGGCACGGTAAAAGTATTAGTTGAAGGTCAACAACGCGCTAAAATTGAGCATATTCATGACGATGAAAATGGCTTTTGGGCAGGGGTTCAACCACTCATTTCAGAATATGATGATGAAAATGATGAATTAAAAGCGATTGCTAAAACGGCATTAAATGAATTTGAAGGTTATGTAAAAAATAATAAAAAAATTCCAGCAGAAATTTTACCTAAATTACAAAAAATCTCACTGGAAGATCGTCTAGCCGACACAATGGCTTCAAATTTAATTGCACCAGTTCAGAAAAAACAAGCATTATTAGAAGAAGTGAATTTAATTGCTCGTTTTGAAGCATTATTAGTCGTTATGGCGACCGAGTTAGATTCCTTAGAAACTGAAACCCGTATTCGTAATCGTGTAAAACAGCAAATGGAAAAAAACCAACGCGATTATTACTTAAATGAGCAGATTAAAGCTATTCAGAAAGAATTAGGTAACGGTGAAGATGCTGAACAAAGTGAGCTAGATAAACTAAAAGAAAAAATTGATGCGACTAAGTTACCGGTTGAAGTTAAAGAGAAATTAGACAGCGAATTTAAAAAGTTAAAAGCAATGCCTCAAAGCTCTTCCGAAGCAACGGTTGTACGTGGTTACATTGATTGGATTTTACAAATGCCATGGCATAAAAAATCTGCGGTCAAAAAAGATTTAGCCAAAGCTCAGGAAGTTTTAGATAAAGATCACTATGGTTTAGAGCGAGTCAAAGAACGTATTGTTGAATATCTTGCGGTACAAAGTCGCTTAAATAAACTCAAAGGTCCTATTCTATGCTTGGTTGGTCCTCCGGGTGTCGGAAAAACCTCACTTGGTCAATCTATTGCCAATGCAACAGGACGTAAATATGTGCGTATGGCATTAGGTGGCGTGCGTGACGAAGCGGAAATCCGTGGTCATCGCCGTACTTATATCGGTTCTATGCCGGGTTCATTAATGATGAAAATGGCAAAAGTCGGAGTGAAAAATCCACTATTCTTGCTCGATGAAATCGACAAAATGGCACAGGATATGCGTGGTGACCCTGCATCTGCTTTACTCGAAGTATTAGATCCGGAACAAAATAAAGCGTTTAACGATCACTATTTAGAAGTTGATTATGATCTTTCCGATGTAATGTTCGTGGCAACCTCAAACTCAATGAATATTCCGCCGGCATTACTCGACCGTATGGAAGTTATTCGTCTTTCCGGTTATACCGAAGATGAGAAAATGCATATTGCCCGTGATCATTTAATTGCTAAACAGCAGGAAAATAACGGTTTAAAAGCCGGAGAACTAGTGATTGAAGACAGTGCGATTTTAAGCATTATTCGTTATTACACTCGTGAAGCCGGCGTACGTAGTCTTGAACGTGAAATTGCAAAAATCTGTCGTAAAGCAGTGAAAACTTTGGTGTTAGATAAAAAAGTGAAATCACTTAAAGTGACTGAAGAAAATATCGCAGATTACTTAGGTGTAAAACGTTTTGATTACGGCAGAATGGATAACCAAAATCGTGTTGGTGAAGTCACCGGTTTAGCTTGGACTGAAGTTGGGGGTGATTTACTAACGATCGAAACAGCATCAGTAAGTGGTAAAGGTAAATTCTCATTTACAGGTTCATTAGGCGATGTCATGAAAGAATCTATCCAAGCGGCAATGATGGTGGTACGAGCAAGAGCGGCTCAATTAGGTATCGCAGATGACTTCCACGAAAAACGTGATATTCACGTACACGTGCCGGACGGTGCAACACCAAAAGACGGTCCAAGTGCTGGTATCGCAATGTGTACTGCACTAATTTCTAGCCTAACCGGTAACCCAGTTCGCAAAGAAGTGGCAATGACTGGTGAAATTAGCTTACGAGGTAAAGTTTTACCAATCGGTGGCTTGAAAGAGAAATTATTGGTCGCACATCGTGGTGGTATCACAACCGTGATTATTCCAAAAGATAACGAAAAAGATTTGGAAGAAATTCCGGAAAATGCAAAAGCGACATTAACGATTCACGCAGTTGAAACGATTGATGAAGTATTAGCGATTGCATTAGAAAATCCGCCAATGGGCATTGAGGTTATTCCAACAAAACCTCAAACGATTAAAGTGAAAAAAACACGCACAAAAGCGGCTATTCAGTAGTTAATCCATAATAAAAGGGCTTCAAATAAATTGAAGCCCTTTTTATTTATCTATAACAATTCTTAAACTAATAAATAATATTAAAATGATTTAGATACATCAAAGAAAATCTGATGTTTATCATAGCTATAAATAGCAAGATTACTATTTGTCTTAGTATAACTCCAAGTTATTCTAGGTGTGAAACCTTGATAATGAAGCTCTTTGTGCCAAACAGAGAGAGAGGTTGATAACTCTTTATTTTTTTGCTTACCTAAGAATGAACCTGCTTTATAATTACGTTTACCTATACCAACAGATGCTTGCGTTGACAAACCAAGAGGCCATTCTTGTCCCCAAATTAAACGTCCACCAATTCTTTCATAAGCATTAGTTCTATCTTTCGCATCTTTTTTATGTAAGTCTAAAGCTAATGACCAATACTGAGTCGCACTTGGCATATACATAAGAGAATTTGATAATGCGTGAGCTGGTCCACTATAAATTTGGTCATATTTACTATGCTCATATTTATCATAGCCATAGTCATAATATAAAGAATATTTAAAGTTTTGGTTTAGCCAATAACTGAGTGAAAGATTCGCACCATAAGTATTTGAATATTGTTTTAATGATTCTCCTGAGTTCATTCCACCGGCATACCATCTCTTACTAATATAAGGAATTAATTCAATGTTAAATCGAGCATCTGCATATCCTAAACCAAAGCCAATATTCGTATTTATATCATTATAACGTTTATTATCCCAATAATATTTTCCGGATAAACCTGTTTCTAATTTAGTATATTTTCCATCGGATAGCATCCATTGCTTATCTGCACTAAACCACGCAGAAATTCCCTGCCCTTCTTGGCGAGCTGAGTTATAAGTAATCACACCACCGTTTTCCAATGCCATTTTAGTGCCTTGTTTTGCAGAATTAGCTAAATTCTTGTCATTTAAAAAAGTCGCACCAAATGAAAAATTCCAACTATCTTTATTATTAATCGCGTCAATAAAACGATCAAATACCACAATATCGTTTTCACTGATATTCTCAGTTGCTCTCAATCGCTCAAATTGCGTTTTAGCGGCTTCATATTCTTGATTATAAAAAAGTGTTTCTGCTAATTGAAAACGGACATACTCATTATTAGGAAAACTTGATAATAATTTACGATACATATTAACCGAACCATTTAAATTCGTATCTCTGAGCAAAATTGCATTTGCCCAATCAATTAATGAAGTATCTGCTGAAGGAACTAATTGATATAACTTAATATAAGTAGGCAAAATCGCTTTATTTGCATTAACTAATGCTGACACAAATAAATCTTCAAGAATTTCAGGCTGTTCGATTAGTTGACGTGCGGTATATTTAATTTCCGACTGATTTTTATTTTCTGTTTGGGCGGATAATTCTTGTTTTCTAAGTTGATCTAATTTTAATTGCGGTTCATTAACTTCCGGCGTTTTTACATTAATTTGTGTCGCTTCTCTATCTACGATTGCTTGAGTCTCATCTGTCGCATAAGCTGATGAGAACATTCCTAAATATATGACGAACGCGAATGTTTTTCTCATAGTTACTTCCATATTTTTTTAAGCTAAAAAAACAGCCCAAAACTGGGCTGTTTATTACATTTCTAAATAAAAGAATTATTTAGTAATTTGTGCATCTACTTCGTCTGTTTTAACACCCCAAGCTGATACATCTTTTGGAGTTACAGGAGCTTCTGGTTTAAATAAGTTTTCCTGAACTTTAGCACCAAATGCCGCACCCCAGCTGTTTTTCGCATCTACAGCTTTAGATGCTAATGCACCACCTAACTCTTCTGCATTTTTACCGAATAAGTTAGCATTTAATGAACCTTCTGCTTTATCCGCTAAACGAGTTGAAGTACCTGCGATTACACCAGCATTGTTTAAAGAACCGTTAAATGCCGCAATGTTTTGATTCACTTCTTTACCATCAACAGACCATACATCATATAGGTTACCTGTTACAGATTTAGTTGCTAAATCAATGTTTGCTTTTGCGTGAGTACCGCTAACAAGTTGGATAGATTTATCTGTACCAAGTGCATTTGGAACATTACCTTCTGCAACTAGAGGTGCCGTATGTTCAAAGCCGTAAGTTACAGCGTGACCTTGGTAAGTTAAGTTACCTTGTGCTTTATCTGCATTATAGTAAGCTTTTGCTAAGTAACCAGTTAAGTTCGCATCGTACCCGGTATCATTAACACCACGGTAGAAGTAGCTGTTTTCTGTACCTTTTTGGTTGTATTCGCCATAACTAACCACTTTTGTACCATCTGCATTAACATCTTTACCTGCTTTAACTGTCGCCGGTTGTACTTTATCTAATTTAGAAGTTACACGACCATATTGAACGTGGTTAAGTTTCACATCAGTATAAGTTACTGAACCATCTTTATTCGCTGTTGCTTTACCAAATGGTGCATTTGCTAATGCTACTTCACCTTTTTCTGCAGAAGTTACAGAATCACCCTCTACGAAAGTTCTGTGGCCATAAACTTCAGCTACGGTAGTTGCACGATCACGGAATGCTTCTGCAGTATAAACTACATCATTACCCTCACCGTTTTTAGCTACGCCATTTTTATCTAAAGTCTTACCGCCTTTGCCATCTTTGTCCACAAATACTTTAACTGTCTCATCAGCACCGATATAGTTTTGACGATCTGCTTGGTATACTAAAGCTTTACCTTGTTCTTTACCCATTGTACTGGTTTTAGTTGTAGCTACAACACCACGAGCTTGACCATTGTCTTTGGTAGAACCATCTGCAGTTTTGTAGATATGTTGTAATGTATGTTCACCTTTAGTATTGTTAGTATTACCACGGAAGTCGAAATCTTCTAAGTAACCTACAGGCGCATTAGGAATAATATTACCGTTTTTATCTACAGGAACAGAAACTACGACTGTATCTAAGCTAGGATGTAACTCAAGTGCCATATTCTCTGCATTGCCAGTTGATTTAGATGAGGTTTCTACTTCACCTGCTTTTAATACAAAATTAGAGTCTGTTTTCTTAACTAATTTGTGACCAACAGATTTGCCATCTTTAACAGCTTGCTCTCTGCCGCCGCTTTCTCAATGCCGCTTTTTCTGCTTCGCTTTTTCTCTTCGTCGCTTTTTCTCTGTCGTCTTTCTCAGCTGCTACTTTAGCTTGTTGTTGTGCCTGTTGCTGAGCCTGTTGTTTAGCTTGTTCGTCATTATTTGATGAACCGCTTGAAGAACTACATGTCGCTAATACTGCTGATGCAACTAAAGTTAAACTTAGTTTAACGAATTGGTTTTTATTCATAAAATCCTTCTTATTAATAAGAATAGCAAATAAACAATGGCAAGCGACTATAAATCGACTGCCCCTTTTGTATACAAAAGGCATATGCCTTTCAGGGCAGTATTTAATCCCAAACAAGAAAACAAGTAAACCAACCAAAAGCAAAGCAAAGCAAAGCAAAGCAAAGCAAAGCAAAGCAAAGCATTGTATTTATTTATATATTTAAGTAAATACAGAAAACTAAAGCTTGATAATGTTAATTTATGTAATGCCAAACCTATTTTTCCTATATGAGATAAGTGTAGATAAAATTATTATGTATAGAAAAAGGGCTTCAAATTAAATTTGAAGCCCTTGTTTTTTAGGTAGCTAGTGGTCAGATTTTTTGTAAATTTTACGAAGAATCCGACCGCTTGTAAGAAGATCTGCTATTCCTCAGAGTCCTCTTTTGCCCATTCTAAGGCACGTTTAACCGCTTTTTTCCAACCTTTATAACGTCTGGTACGTTTTGCTTCGTCACCGTCTGGGATAAAGGTTCGTTCGATTGAAGCCTTACCGCGTAATTCTTGTAAGTCTTTCCAGAAGCCCACCGCAAGACCGGCGAGATATGCTCGCACCTAATGCAGTGACTTCACGTACAACCGGACGTTCTACATTCGCATTCAGAATATCCGCTTGGAATTGCATTAAGAAGTTATTCGCAACTGCACCGCCGTCAACACGTAAAGTGGCAAGATGTTTACCGCTGTCGGATTGCATTGCATCTAAAACATCACGGGTTTGGTAAGCAATAGACTCTAAAGTTGCACGTACAATATGATTACGATTTGCCCCACGAGAAAGCCCTAAAATTGCACCTCGTGCATACGGATCCCAATATGGTGCACCTAATCCTGTAAATGCCGGCACAACATAAACGCCATTTGTACTTTCTTCTTTCATAGCAAAATATTCGGAATCTTTACTATCGTGAACAATTTTTAGTTCGTCACGTAGCCATTGGATTGATGCACCGCCCATAAAGATAGAACCTTCTAACGCATAGCATGGCTCACCTTTTGCATTACACGCAATCGTTGTGACTAAACCATTTTTAGATTCTACCGCTTCATCACCGGTATTCATCAACATAAAGCAACCGGTTCCGTAGGTATTTTTCGCTTGGCCGGCTTCTACACATAAATGTCCATAAAGTGCGGCTTGTTGGTCACCCGCCATACCAGCAACCGGAATACGCACACCACCTTTACCACCGATATTGGTTTCACCATAAATTTCTGATGAATTTTTTACTTCCGGTAACATAGAACGAGGAATGTCTAATAATTCCAACATTTTATCGTCCCATTGTTTGGTATGAATATTGAATAACATTGTACGGGAAGCATTAGTGTAATCTGTCACGTGAACACGGCCTTGGGTTAATTTCCAAACTAGCCAAGTATCGACCGTACCAAATAGCAATTCACCACGTTCCGCTTTTTCTCTAGCACCTTCAACATTATCTAAGATCCATTTTACTTTCGTACCAGAGAAATAAGGGTCAACCACTAAACCGGTGGTTTTGCGGATATAACTTTCGTGACCGTCTGCTTTTAATTTGGCACAAATATCCGCTGTACGACGACATTGCCATACAATCGCATTATAAACCGGTTTACCGGTTTCTTTTTCCCACACAATTGTGGTTTCACGTTGGTTAGTGATACCAATTGCGGCAATTTTATCCGAGGTAATGCCTGCTTTTGCCACCACTTCATTTAATGTCGAACTTTGTGTCGCCCAAATTTCCATTGGATTATGCTCTACCCAACCGACTTGCGGATAAATTTGGGTAAATTCACGCTGTGAAACTTCTACAATATTAGCATTTTTATCGAGTAATACCGCACGAGAACTGGTTGTGCCTTGGTCTAACGCAATAATGTATTCTTTAGTCATAGTAATCACCTTCTCTATTAAATGAGTAACTTAGTTACAATTACAGTTACATGGTAAATTTTTACCGATAAAACGACGATAACCCCAAGCACCTACAAGCCCGCCAATAACCGGAGCAATGAAAGGAACAAGAAAATAAGGAATATCTCGTGCGCCGGTTAATGCGACATCACCCCAGCCGGCTAAAAATGCAAATAATTTCGGACCAAAGTCACGTGCCGGATTCATCGCAAAGCCGGTTAACGGACCGAAAGCACCACCAATAGCCGCAATTAATAAACCAATTAGTAATGGAGCCATAGGGCCTCTTGGTACACCGTTACCATCATCGGTTAAAGCTAAAATGAGGGCAACTAATGCCATTGTGATGACGGCTTCAACACAAAATGCCTGTAATACGCTGATATGTTCATGAGGATAAGTAGAGAAAACACCTGCAAAACCAACTGTTTCACCTCGAACCATATTTTTTGCCGCTTCGGTCACGGAGAAAAGATCTTTATAAAGGAAATAAACTAATGCAGCTACTGCAAAAGCACCCAGAAATTGAGAAACAATGTAAGGAAGCACTTTCTTACCATCAAAACAAGCAAACTTCCATAACGCAATAGTCACAGCCGGATTTAAATGAGCACCGGAAACACCGGCAGTAGTATAAACAGCGAGTGCAACCCCTACCCCCCACATAATTGAGATTTCCCATAAACCGAAAGTAGCCCCAGCTAATTGAGTACCGCAACACAACCAACCCCAAAGAAAATAATAAGTCCAGTGCCAATAAATTCAGCAATACAAGCACCTTTTAACGATCTTTCCATATAGTCCTCCTACGGATAACGAAAAGTAAATTACGCTAGTGAATGTTGAAAAACGCAAACGTTTTCGGGGTGCAATATATAAAAACAAACATTTTTAGCAAATGGGAAAATGTAAATTTGTGACATTACGCACATTTTGATTCTCAAAGGTGTGATGAACTTCAAATTTTTAATTTTGAAAATAAATAAGCCCCAATAAAATATATATTGAGGCTTATTTATGACTTCGAGATAATTACTGCTGTTTTTTTGCCCATTCCAAGAAACGTTTTTGCGTTTCTTTATCCGCTTTTTTAAATAAAACTTGCAACTGTTCTTCTTTTACATTTGCCGTTTCAATGACCATTTGTCCTTTAGCTTCTAGAGCAACATTAGTGAATGCCTGCACAGAAGCAGATGCTTTACTTGCATTATATTTTGCAAGATTATCCTCAACACGGGAATTTGGGGCAAAACCTTCACCTTTTAACAAATCACGCTTATAACTAATTTCTTTACCTGATGCCGTTTCAATTTTGAAATTTAGCTCTTTTCTGAATTTATCTACGGTAAAATTTGAGGTGAATTTTGGTGTAACGATTTTTGCATCTTCATCCGTACCATTAAAAGTTAAGATAACCGGATCAATTGAAAAATAACTGCCGTCTACAATATCACTTACACTTACAACAACTTGATGCACTTTACTATCAATAGATAAACCTGCCGTACCTCTAGCCACTTTTTGACCATCAAATGCAAGTAATTCCACACTATCTGAAGCCGTTAATGTGCCAGTTGCTGAAAAAGAACTGACCGCTAATGTTGCAACAGCAACCGCTATTTTCGCTAATTTCATTAAGAAACTCCTTAAATTGAATCAATATAAAAAATATCAATCTTATGCTATGCTAATTTTTGAAAAATAGAAATAAATTTATTATCAAAGCCCTTAATTTGTGATAATTTTCTATATTACCTGATAAATCATAAATTATCGGGTAAACAGATTATTTTAAGAGTATATACAATGAGTGATGAACAACAGAGCGTAAGCTCGCAACAAGATAAAAAATCGTTTTTACAATCCATTTTTGGCGGTTTATTTCAATCAGAGCCGAAAAATCGTGAAGATTTAGTCGAAGTCATTCGAGATTCATTAGAAAATGACTTAATCGATAATGATACGAAAGAGATGATTGAAGGAGTGATGGAAATTTCCGAACTGCGTGTACGTGATATTATGATCCCTCGTCCACAAATTGTATATATTGATGCAAATCTTGATTTAGCCGCCTGTGTTGATCTCATCATTGAATCCGCCCATTCTCGCTTCCCAGTTATTTTAGATGATGGCAAAGATACCATACTCGGTATTTTACACGCTAAAGATTTACTCAAATTTTTGAGAAGGAATTCCGAAGCCTTCGATATGTCAACAATTCTTCGCCCGGCGGTTATTGTGCCGGAAAGTAAACGCGTTGATCGAATGTTAAAAGAATTCCGTTCGGAACGCTTCCATATGGCGATTGTTGTGGACGAGTTTGGGGCTGTATCGGGTTTAGTTACGATTGAAGATATTCTCGAACAAATTGTCGGCGATATTGAAGACGAATTTGATGAAGAAGAAATCGAGCCGATTCGTCAGCTTTCTCGTCATACTTATGCAGTATCAGCACTGACTGATATTGAAAAATTCAATGAAACCTTTGCGACCGAATTTACCGATGAAGAAGTGGATACTGTGGGCGGTTTAGTAATGCAAGCATTTGGGCATCTTCCTCAGCGAGGCGAACAAATTCAATTAGAAGGCATTGATTTTAAAGTCACTTCTGCTGATAGTCGCCGTCTGATTCAATTACGCGTTACCGTTCCGGACGAACAGCTGGAAAAAATGGAACAGCTGGTCACCAACGAAGAATAATCAACAAAGCATAATATCTAGGTGAGGTTTTATCCTCACCTTTTATTTGCGTTGTTTCGAAGCATCTTTCTCTATTACTTAATTAACTCTCTCAAATGAAATTTGTAAAAAATCCATCAATTTTAACCGCTTGTTTGCTTGCCGCCCTCGGAGGCATTGGGACATTCGCCTATTCCCCTTTTGATATTTGGGGACTCATCTATCTTTCCGTCGCCGGCTTAATTTGGGCGGCAACACTTCCGCAACGTAAAACCGCACTTTGGGCAACTTTTGCTTGGTCACTCGGTTGTTTTTGTGTCGGGGTAAATTGGGTACACGTCAGTATGACCCAATTCGGTGGCGTACCGCTTGTGGTGAGCTATATCGCAGTATTTTTATTGGCTTGCTATCTTGCCCTTTATAATTTGCTGTTCAGCTACATTGCCCAGCGTTTTCAAATCCGTAATCCTTTTGCACTTGCGGCGATTTTTACCTTTACCGAATATCTGCGTGGTGTCGTGTTTACCGGCTTTCCTTGGCTACAGTTCGGTTATACGCAAATTGACAGTCCGTTTGCCGGCATCGCACCGCTGTTAGGTGTTGAAGGACTCACTTTCTTTGCGATGGTTGTAAGCGGTTACTTTGTGTTATTGGTAAAAAAATCTGCAAAAACAACTGCTTCTCTTGCCACCTTAGCAGTATTATGCGGATTAGCATTTGCCACCAAATTTATTTCGTTTGTGCAAATTGATGAGCAAAAACAACCGCTTAGCGTGAGTCTTGTACAAGGCAATATTGAGCAAAAAATGAAATGGGATCCGGCACATTTCGATTATACGTTACAAACTTATCAACGTTTAATTAGTCCGCTATTAGGCAAAAGTGATGTGATTGTATTGCCTGAATCGGCTATTCCAGCATTAGAAACGCAAATTTATCCGCTACTTAACCAACTTCAACAAGTTGCTACGGAAAAAGGTAGTGAAGTGATCATTGGTACACTCTACCAAAACGAAAGTGAGCAATTATTTAATAGTGCGGTGGTGTTAGGTAATCAATCGCAACCTTATGACTTGCATCATTCCACACGTTACAACAAACACCATTTAGTACCGTTTGGCGAATATGTGCCTTTCGGCTCGGTATTGGATTGGATGCGTGATGTGTTTATTCTGCCGATTAACTTATCGCAAGGCGAATTTGTGCAACAGCCTCTTTTCGCTAAAAATCGTAAATTTAATATGGCGATTTGCTATGAGGTAATTTTCGGTCACCAAATGCAACAAAACCAACAAGCACAGCAATCGGATTATTTATTGACGATTACCAATGATGCCTGGTTTGGTGCCTCTATCGGCCCTTGGCAAGATTTCCAAATGGCAAGAATGCGCGCACTCGAATTAGGCAAGCCGCTACTCCGTGCGGCAAACACCGGGATTACGGCAATTATCGGTGCAAAAGGCGAAGTCATTGAACAAATTCCACAGTTTGAAGCGAACGTATTAACTGCACAAATTCAGCCGACTAAAGGCGAAACTTTATTCGCCAACACTGGAAGTTGGTTGATTTATGCGATAAGTCTATTTTGTCTAATCTTATCTTTTACAAAATTTAGAAGGAAATAGACCGCTTATTTGACGAATAAAGCACCAAAAATCAGTCATTTTTGGTGCTTTTGTTTTTTTCGGAATCGAAAATTGAGATCTATTTCACAGTATTTTTTTGAGCAAATCCGTACAATATAGCCCAAATTTCCTGATTTATTTGAGGCTATAATATGCAATCTTCATTACAAGACATTTTAGATACAGTTAAATCAAATTCGCTCACTTATCATCAAAAATTAATGATCCTCGGAAACATTGCTGAACGTCTGTTTAATCCTATCGAATTATTGGGCTATACCGAAGAAGAATGGCAATATATCGAAAACCAAATGATCTGCGATCTTAATGAAGGTTATGCCATTTATCGTCCTCGTTACATTTTGCCGGATTATAATGTTTATATCCAAAAAGGCTGTAAATTTTTAGATTTACCGCCGCCAACCAATCTTGATGAGGCATTAGACGGTTTACTGATTATCTATTCTCATGTGCCGTCTATTACCACCTACCCGGTTTATATCGGTCGCTTAGATGTATTACTCGATCCGTTCATTACCGATGAAGAACAAGACTATATCAAGATCAAACGTTTCTTAAATCATATTGATAAAACCGTGCCGGATTCTTTCTGTCACGCAAATATCGGCCCTTATGACACCAAAGCCGGTCGTTTGATCCTTAAAGCGGTGATTGAGCTAGAGAATCCGACTCCAAATATGAGTATTCGTTACGACAAAAGCAAAACCTCTCGTGAATTTGCTGAGCTAGCGGCAAAAGCTTGCTTATTGGTGTCTAAACCATCTTTTGCTAACGATGCTTATTATCTTTCCGATTTAGGCGAAGATTACGGTATTGCAAGTTGTTACAACGCCTTACCTGAGTGCGGCGGTGCTTATACCCTAACTCGCTTACGTTTAGGGACTATCGGTCGTGCCTGTAACAGTGTAGATGAAATGGTTAATGAGTTGTTGCCGAAAGTAGCAAGACTCGCCCTTTCAACGATGGATAAACGTCATAAATTCCTTGTGGAAGAAAGTAATTTCTTTGAAACCGACTTCCTTGTGAAAGAAGGCTTTATTAAACGTACGAATTTCACCAGTATGATTGCAATTGTCGGTTTAGCCGATGCGACAAATCACCTCTTACAAAAAGAAGGTTTAAACGAAACCTTCGGCCAAAGTAAACGAGGCGATGAGATTGCAACCTTAATTATGGATAAGTTGAAAGAAATCAACGATGCACATCAAGGCTTATATGTAGAACGCACCAATAACCAATACTTATTACACGCACAAGTTGGGGCAAGTAATCACGCCGAAGATAAAATGAATACACCGGCACACCGTATTCGTGTCGGTGAAGAGCCAACCTTATTGGCACATTTAAAACAATCGGCGCCATTCCATAAATATTTCCCGTCAGGAACTGGCGACTTATTTGCGTTTGACCAAACCTATACCGACCATTTAGATGCGGTAGTCGATATTATTGACGGTTCGTTTGCCAACGGTTATCGCTATATCACGACTTATCTCAAAAATACCGATTTAATTCGTGTTACCGGCTATTTAGTGAAGAAAAGTGAAGTAGAACGTTATCGCAAAGGTGAGGCGGTTCTACGTGATACCACTTGGTACGGTGCCGGTACAGATGATTGTGCAAATGTCTTTGACCGCCAATTACGCGATAAAGAAGACGTGAGTGCCGATGAGTAAAGTGCCGATACTCTCTGAAATTCTGGTGCCGTTACACCGCATTATTCCGTTCTCGAATGTGGAAGGACAGGGTAACCGCACCAGTATTTTCCTACAAGGTTGTAAGCTGAATTGCCTCTATTGCCATAATCCGGAAACCATTCCACGTTATACCTCGGAAGCGAAACAAGTCAGTTTGCAATACTTGTACGAGCAAGTGATGGATGCCGTGCCGTTTATTCGAGGCGTAACGGTTTCCGGTGGCGAACCAACCATTCATCACAAAAAATTAATACCATTATTTAATGTTCTCAGACAACAAGGGTTAACTTGCTATTTAGACAGTAGCGGCTTTTTTGATTATGAAACGATTGAGCCGTTAATTCAGGTTACCGACAAATTTTTATTTGATCTAAAAGGTGACGGAGAAGGCTTACAGACACTCTGCTTTGATCGCAAAAATCAGCAAGGGAAAGTGCCGAAACAAATCATTCCAACGATTAATCATATCAAACAGGAAAACCTGCAACGTAATTTGCAAAATTTAGCCAAATTATTACCGCTTGATAAAGTGGAAGAAGTCAGATTGGTTTATGTAAATGACTTTTTTGATGCCAAAGCATTAATTAAAAAAGTTGCAACGCTACTTACTGATTATCCTGATGTCTTGCTAAAAATTATTCGAGTACATACCAAAGGCGTACGGGATGAAGAAGGGCTTAAACCGTTTGTTCCTACAATTGAACAAACAGATGAATTAGTCGCATTTGCTAAATCATGCGGCATTACAAAAATTGTCACGATTTATTAATTTAACTTTTTATTTTTTATGAGGTGTTTAGTATGAGTACATTAATGAGTGTTATCGGTATCTTCGTGTTACTGGCAATAGGCTTACTCTTTTCCAATAACCGGCGAGCCATCAACTTCCGTACCGTATTTGGGGCGTTAGCTATTCAAATCTGTTTTGTCGCGCTTATTCTATACGTGCCGGCAGGTCGCAATGCATTATTAGTCATGCGGCAAACTGTATCAGTAACGTTATCAATTACGGTAATGACGGTATTGCTTTTGTCTTCGGTAACTTAGCCGACCCGAGTAATTTAGGCTTTATTTTTGCGGTAAAAGTATTACCGGTAATCATTTTCTTCTCTGCATTAATTTCTGTGTTGTATTACATCGGTGTAATGCAATGGGTGATCAAAATTTTAGGTGGAGGCTTACAAAAAGCGCTTGGCACATCTAAAGCGGAATCCATGTCTGCGGCGGCAAATATCTTTGTCGGTCAAACAGAAGCACCATTGGTCGTTAAACCGTTTATCAATAAAATGACCGAATCGGAATTATTCGCGATTATGTGTGGCGGTACAGCCTCTATCGCTGGTTCAGTGATGGCGGGTTATGCAGGAATGGGCGTTCCGCTTACTTACTTGATTGCCGCATCATTTATGGCGGCTCCAGCAGGTTTATTATTTGCGAAATTAATGTATCCGCAAACAGAACAATTTAAAGATACGATTGATGAGGGTGTTGATCTTGAACAACCACACAACGTAGTAGAAGCACTCGCAAACGGTGCAAGCTCAGGTATGATGTTAGCCCTTAACGTTGGTGCAATGTTAATTGCCTTTATTGCGGTGATTGCACTGTTAAATGGCTTAATCGGCGGTGTGGGCAATACGTTCGGTATTGAAGGTTTAACCTTACAAGTCTTACTTGGTTACTTATTTAAACCGGTTGCTTACTTAATCGGTGTACCATGGGAAGAAGCCGGTATTGCAGGTCAAATGATCGGTATGAAATTAGCAGTAAACGAATTTGTCGGTTATTTAGAATTTGCCAAATACTTACAACCGGATGCGGCTGTGGTGTTAACCGACAAAACCAAAGCGATTATTACCTTTGCCTTATGCGGTTTCTCAAACTTCAGTGCGATCGCAATTCTTATCGGTGGTATCGGTAGTATGGCGCCAAACCGCCGCTCTGACATCGCACGTCTTGGCTTAAAATCAGTGATTGCCGGTACATTAGCAAACTTAATGAGCGCAACCATCGCCGGCTTCTTTATTGAATTAAGCGGTGTTGCGTTAAGCTAAACAAGAGATCCAATTTCTTTCCTTTTTTACAAAAACAAGGCTACCAACCGGTAGCCCTTTTATTAAATCCTATCTAATTTGATTTTATCAATCTGTTTTTTAACTCCATTAAAAATTTGATCTCTTACTTGTTCATTAATATTTATTGGCAACCTATCCGCTACAAAATCTAACGTTCTTAATGCCGTATCTGAAATCTCTTCAATGATATGTTTCATTTCTAACTGATTAAATCCAACAGATTTGGCGGTAGACAGATAATGTACATGTCTTATTTTTTGCCAATTCCATTTCTTACCCTTTTGGGTACTACACAGACTCATCGCAAGTTGTAAATCACTCTGATGCCACCCTTTACCTCCCAGCATTGGATAAGCCGATATAACATCATAAATTGGCGATAAGTGATAACGACTCTGCGACTTCAATGCAATAGAAAAGTTTTTCGCATGCCCATCTATTGCTCCAAGTACCCAAAATAAAAATTGGGTTTTCATGAATTGTGCACGATCCGAAGTATGACTGGAATACAAAAGTTTATCCATAATGTGTCGAATCCCGATACCACCATCACTCTCATATTTTTGGGTTGGTGCTAAGCCGAATACTTGGCAAAAATCTTCATAAGGCAGACGTAAAAAATATTGATTTGAAGAATGTAATTTACGATCAAATCGTTCTACTGCTAATGCTCGTACGTCCCCGACCTCTAATAAATTTACACTTGCACTCGGTAAACCGAAGGCGACACATAAGCGTAAACAAATTAATTCGTTGTCTACACTTTGAGATAGATCTAATTGATATTTAGGTGTTTGTATTTTACCTATCGGTAATTTAATAATATGTGTCGTTGGGGTTAATCCGTGGGGTAATTGCCAGCATTTGTTATGCCATAATAACGCTGTCTTTTCTTGAGCCCCTGCGATAGAAATTCGAAAATCTTGAGCCTCATCTAACATACCAAGCGGTGCATTTTGACGATAACCTAATAATAAAGAATGAAGCTCATTTTTGCTTAATTCCGTTGCATGAATAACTTTATGATTGGGAATTTCTGTATTTTCTTCTAATAGGGTTATTGCTCCGGTTGCATCTCGCCCAATCTTAGCTAACAATTCAAAAGGTTGTTGTGTTTCAGCTTGAAATCGTGTAGCAATTCTAGCTCTAACTTGAGGGTGATCAGGTAATAAGTTATCAAAAAAATTAATCACTTCTTTACCTTGATAAACCTCCCTTCTTAATGGCATAGAAAGAGAAATCGGTCTAACATTTGAGGATAAAAACCACTCCTCTGCATAACGGAATAAATGCGAACCGGACATAGTACGCTCAAAAAAACCGACTAATTCCCCATTCATTAACACGCATAAACGCTTTACCATTCATCGCTCCCATTATTAAACCTATTCTTATGTTTTTCTTCTAAATGGATTTCTAAACCAAGGGAATGAACTATTTTAAATAACGTTTCTATTGTGACTTTATCCGACTGAGTTTCAAACGTAGAAATCGTTGCTTGCCGTAAACCGACTCGTTGAGCAACGACTTTTTGTGATTGTTTCTGCTTGCTTACGAATATCACGTAAATACACGGCTAGGCTATTAGGATCATTGATTAGCATAACACCTCCTTTTATACGGATAACAGTATATATCAAATTTGATACGCTATAAAGTATATTTATGCAGTTATACTATATTCAGTATAAAAAAGACTACCAACCGGTAGCCTTTTTCTCTATGTTATTAACCAAATATTTCATCCATACCGTCAATAAGCTGTTTGCAAGGTTTTTCAAAAAATACACCGCTATTCGCTGTGCCGTTCATTCCTCGTAAGAATAAATATGCCACGCCACCAAAATCACGCTCATAATCATACTGCTCGCCTAAACGCACGCGTAAATAACGATGAAACGCCAGCGTATAAAGCAGATATTGCAAGTCATAACGATATTGCCCGATGGCTTTTTGTAGATTTTTCTGGCTGTAATCTTGTGCTAAATAACCTAAGAAATTGGACTTATAATCAATCAAATAAAATTTATCGTTGACTTGTACGATACAATCGACAAAACCGCGTAAATATCCTTCTAACTGCGGTAAATTCAAATCTGGTAAGTTGGCTGATACCGTACTATATTGTTGTAACAACTGATTTAACTTACGTAATCCATCAGCATTTTTTAAACGTAAATAGAATTGCCATTCATTCAAACGTTTTGTGATTGGCACATCTTTTAACCTAAATTCTGCTTCGCTAAACGGCGTTTCAAGCACTTTTTCAAGCCATTGTTGCAAAGGAGTGTACCAATATTCATCTAATCCTAACTGCTCACAAATAGTAAAAACTTGCTCAAAAGCGACCGCTTGTTGGAAATCACAATGTTCAAAAAAACGATGTAAAACACTACCGACTTTTGTACTATGAGGAAATTGATAAGCAGAATAAGCCGTATTCTCTTCTAGCCCATCTTGCTCATCTAATCCGCCTAAATCAACTTGTCGATCATAATCCTGCACTTTTTCACTCAGTAGATTTTGTCCAGAACTAAGTTGTTCGTTTCGTTCATGATAAGCGTGCAATGCAGTAAAACTACTAATTTGCCCATCACGTGCAATTTCATGATTAAAAGATCTTGCTTGTAATTCACTCGGCAAAGATATCTTTGGTCGCCAAGTATCGACTATTGCCGGCGAACTTAACTCAACCGCTTTATATTTAATGCTTTTACGATCTAAATATTCCTGCGTAGATACCTCCGTAGCAAAAGCGGTCGCCACACCAAATTCACCGTTACTCAATAAATAGTGCATTGGATTCCAACCTTCCGCAAAGATAGTTGGCAGAATCAGGTTTAATTGTGACTCGGCACGAGTTAACGCAACATATAATAAACGTAAATCTTCGGCAAATTCCGCTTTATCCATTAACGCTTGGGTCGTCTTATCTCTCTTACCTAAATGCCAGCTAATCTGATCTTGTTCATCTCGATAGAGAGAAATCTTTGGCGTTTCTTCTCCTTGCGGTGGTCGATCTCCTCGATTATTTTTACCAATAAACGGTAGCCATACAATCGGATACTGTAAGCCTTTTGAACCGTGAATCGTGATGATTTTGATTAATTCATCCTCACTTTCCAAACGCAGTTGCTGATCTTCCTGTTCCTGTGGATTCTCTAATTGACGTTCGTACCAACGTACTAATGCTGATTCATTTTCTAAGCTCGGCATTGCATTTTGCAATAATTCCGCCAAATGTAATAAATCCGTTAAACGGCGATCACTATCTGTACCGGCTCGCAGACGGTGAATAATCCCTTCTTGCATAAACAACTGGTGCAACATTGGTAAAATACCTTGCTGTTGCCAAATCTGTTGGTAGTGAATAAAGGCTGTAACTTGTTTATCCCACGCATTTTCATCATTTTTTAGCCGATAAATCTCTGTCGCCGATAATCCCCATAAACTTGAGCCAATAGCAGTTAATACGCTCGATTGATGATAAGGATTTAAACAGGCATATAACACCCATTTTAATTCTTGTGCGATGTCCGAGGCATAAACACTACGTCTGTCTGACAGAAAGACCGAACGTATACCACGCGTCGCTAAAGCGTCTTTAAGTAAGATAGCTTGATTTTTACCACGCACTAAGATGGCGATATCTTTGGCTTGAAAAGCGGTAAATGTCTGATCTTTTGCAAAATGTAAACCAAAATCGCCCGCTTCCATTGATTTTAACTGTTGCTGAATCTGATAGGCACAATGTTCCGCGCCTCTTGTTCGTTAAATTCTGCTTGTAAATAACAATTAAAATGCTCAGCACCGACTAATTGTGTATCCGTCTGCTTATGTTCAACCGCTTGAAAGCGAATACCGTCATATAAAAACGGACTATGTTCCACACCTTCAAGAAACGTAAACAAACGATTGGTGGCGGTGACAATTTCAGGTAACGAACGCCAGTTTTTTGGTAATGTTCGCTTTTCTTGTGCTTGTTGCGAAGCGGTCAAATACGTAAAAATATCCGCTCCACGGAATTTATAAATCGACTGTTTCGGATCACCGATCATAATAAAACCGCGATTTTGCCGTTCTCCTTGCATAAAGATTTTATGGAAAATCTCGTATTGTTCTTTATCGGTATCTTGGAACTCATCGATCATCGCAAATGGAAATAAGCGGCGAATCTGCTCAGCTAACACCTCGCCTCGCTCACTTTTCAACGCTTGATTTAGAAAAGCACGTAAGTCATTAAAACTCTTTTCACTATGTGTTGCCTTATAATCCGCCAATTTTTGACGAACGGCGGATAAATATTGATAAAGCAATAATGCTTTTTGTTTCTCCGACGTAAATTCTGTCTGATAAGCGGTCCAAATTTGCTGATTTTTTACCAACAGCGGATCAGATAACGGCTCTGCCCCCTCTTCCGCTTTAGATTGCATAAAATCTTGGCAGAACCGTTCAAATGCTTCCGGCAAACCTATCTCTTGACTATTTGCCCAATCATTTATCTTCTTAATCCAAGCCGATACTAAATTGCTTTTATATGAAAGTCGGCTGAGTGATTTTTTTATCCCCTTAGCATAAGTTTTAGCCAATTCTGCTTGCACCAAGCCAATAATTTGCTCGCCATTATTCAACCAATGCAGTTTTGCTTGCTGAAAGAAATCATTCGCTTGTCTAACATAGTGAGCTAAATCGGATTCTACCCAAGATTGCTCAGAAGAAAACGCAGGTAATTCTTTATCGATAAATTGTTGAATATCACGTAAAGCCTTTTTCGGCGTACCTAAAGATTGCACAATCAATGCCGTTTCATTTAACCCCATCGGATAGAACATTTCTCGCCAAACTTCTTCGCTGATACGGCGTAACAGATCACTTTCATCCGCTTGTAGATCACTATCGAAACGAACTCCTGAATCAAATGCAAATTGAAACAACATTTTTTGGCAGAAACTGTCAATCGTAAAAATACTGGCTAAATCAATCTCTCGTTCGGCAATACGTAAGCGTAGAATCGCTTCTTCCACTCGTTCAATTTGCTGATGTAATTGGAAGAAAAAATCATTGGTATCATAGGATTGATCCGCATCGTACTCTTGTAAAAACATACGACAGGCTTTGATGTTTTTGCGAATCCGATCACGTAATTCTTCGGTTGCCGCTTTAGTAAATGTTACCACTAAGATCTGCTCAACTGTTAAAGGCTGACAGCCTACACCCAGCAATAATCGCAAATATAAATTTGCCATAGTAAAGGTTTTACCCGTACCGGCAGAGGCCTCAATTAATGCGGTACAATTTAGTGGTAATTCAATCGGAGAAAGGGTTTTCATTATTTCACTCAATATTTCTATAATTACTTAATGCGTTCTAATTTTGATAAGAGTTCATCCGCCGGAATTTGCTGAATTTTGTGCATTTGGTAAATTAACAAACCGGCGACAATACTTAAACTGACGCAAAAAATAAACCAAAAGCCTGATCTTGCCATCGGCTCAACAATCCAATCCGTTCTCGCTAAAATATAGCCGAACGGCATACCAATCACCCAATAACAAAACATCGTGACATATAAAATCGGCTTAGTGTGTTTATAACCACGCAAAATCCCGTTTGCCACCGCTTGTAACGAATCCGGAATTTGATATACCGCCGCAAACAACAATAAATGTGCCGCAATTGCAATCGATACCGGGTCGCTGGTAAATGCCAACGGAATAATTTCATCTAAAATCACAATCATAATTGCCGCCAAAGCTAAAAATGCCCCGGTAATCAATGCGTGATAGCTAATAATTTTTGCCTGTTCAACTTGTTTCTGCCCCAAAGTTTTTCCGACCACAATCGTGGTCGCAATGCTGAAAGACATCGGGATCATAAATAATAAAGAACTGGTTTGCGCTGTCGCCTGATGGCTCGCCACCACTTGCGAACCGAGTGGCGAAAGCAGTAAAGCGGACGCTGAAAACAACATCACTTCAGTAAAAGTCGCAAAGCCGATCGGCAAACCTAATTTGCAAATTTTTAGCAAAGTTTGACCGCTTGGCATTTCAAACCAACGATTAAATAAGCCGATATCTTTCTGAGATTTATTAGTGTAGCTGTAATGGAATAATAACAAGAACATCACCCAGTTCACGATAGCTGTTGCCACGCCACAACCGACCGCTCCCATTTCTGGCAGACCGAACTTACCGAAAATAAAAATATAATTGAGCGGAATATTCAGCAATAGCCCGAGAAACATAATACGCATTGCCGGCTTAGGGTTAGATAAACCGTCATTCATACAACGTAAATTGATACCTAACAATGCAGGAACAACACCAATCGCCATAATCGCTAAATATTGTTGAGATTTAATCGAGAAGGCTTGCGGCGTATTCATATAATCTAAAATCCAATGACTATTTAGGAACACGAAAATCAAAGGAATTGCACACGCCCAAACCAACCAAAAACCTTGGCGAATTTGGTGGGCAATCAAATGACGCTGATTTGAGCCATTTAAATAAGAAACAGTTGGAGTGATCGCATTAAGTAAACCTAATACAAATAAAAAGAGAGGGAAATAGATGGAATTACTTACCGCAATCGCAGATACATCATCATCACTCACCAGCCCCGCCATCACAATGTCAGCCAGCCCCATACCGGCTACCGAAAGCTGAGAAATAAAAATCGGCAGCGTGAGTTTAAATAGTTTACGTGTGTTTTCCGGATATTTTTGCCATTGCAGATTCATAATTACCTCTTTCAAAATACAGAGGTTATTATACGGCAACAAGCGGTCGTTTTTCGCAAAAATTTTGTAAAATACGACCGCTTGTAACAACGAAAAAGCCCTCGAAAATCGCTTCTCGAGGGCCTTATCTATTCAGCTAACGAATTATTTCGCCGCTTTTAACTCTTGGTAATATTTTTCGTAAAGTTCGATTGCATCACCTACATCGTCTTGCCATTGTGCCGCTTTTAACACTTCAGCTGTCGGATAGATTGCCGGATCTTCGGTAATCTCTTTCGGTAATGTTTTTAACGCTTCTACGTTTGAAGTCGGGTAACCGATTTCTAAAGTTAATTTTTCCGCAACCGGTGCGCTTAATAAGTAGTTGATTAACTTATGCGCATTTTCTTTGTTTTTCGCATTCGCCGGAATGGCTAACGTATCAACCCAAAGCACAGGGCCTTCTTTCGGGAACACCATATTTACCGGTGCTTGCTCTTTTTTCGCAATACGTACAGAACCGTTCCATAATTGGCCTACTGATACCTCACCTGAGATAAATGAGTTAGCCGGGTTATCCGACGTGAAAGAAAGTACGTTTGGACGTAATTTTTTCAATTCTTCGTAAGCCGCTTTAATCTCTTCCGGATTAGTTGTGTTCGGGTTTTTACCTAATTTTAATAACGCAATATTAAATACTTCACGTGCATCATCTAATAATTGTACTTTATTGGCAAACTCAGGTTTCCATAAGTCGCCCCAAGATGTGAACGCATCGCCTTTATAGTCATTTGAGTTAAATGCGATACCCGGTGCACCTAATAATTGCGGTAAAGAGTATTTGTTACCTTGGTCATAAGGCTTGTTTAACCAATCTTGGTTTAACTCTTTGATTACAGGAAGTTTTGCGTGATCTAATTCCGCTAACATACCTTCTTTCGCCATTTTTGACACGAAGTAGTTAGAAGGTGCGATAACATCATAACCGCCGTCTTTACCTTGTAATTTTAATTTCGCATACATGGTTTCGTTAGATTCAAGGCTTGAAACCTCTACTTTGATACCAGTTTGCTTTGTAAATTCATCTAACAAGCCTTCAGGCACATATTCAGTCCAAGTATAAAGGTGAACTGTTCCTGCTCGCCGCTGGTTGAGCCGCAGCTTCAGTCGCTTTTGGCTTTTCTTCATTACACGCTGTTAATGCAACTGTTGCTAAACCTGCCGCAAATAAACCCGCTAATTTTTTCATTTAATTTTTCTCCATTAAAGAAAAGATGAGTAAAAAATATAGCCTTGCCTAAGGGCTTAAAAGACGAGGGCGATTTTAAGCCACCCCCTAGATTTTGCAAGGATTTTCTAATCAAAATGGCAATTTTTTGCAAATTATCTTTAATAATTAATCCACATTGTCGCTTTTACCTTGAAATCAGCAAATTTAGCGTTATATTAGTAACGTTTTTTTCAGTGATATATTTGAAACAAAGAGGATTTAAAATGACAACTCAAAACGAAAATGCACAAGCTCAAACAGAAGAAGTTGAAGTTGCAAACGAAGCACAGTTAGAGCAAGCAACCGAAGAACAACAAGAACAACCTATCGAAGCTGAATTAGCGGCGGCTTATGCACGTATTAATGAGTTAGAAACTTATATTGCGGAAGCGGACAACCGTGAAAAAGATATTCAATTACGTGCGCAAGCGGAAATCCAAAATATCCGCCGCCGTGCCGAACAAGATGTGGAAAAAGCACATAAATTCGCACTTGAAAAATTCTCCAAAGAATTATTAACCGTAGTAGATAACCTTGAGCGTGGCTTAAATGCACTTGATACGGCAGTCACCGATGAAAAAACACAAGCATTGGTTGATGGTGTGGAAATGACCCATAAAGAATTTATCTCGACTTTGGCTAAATTCGGTGTAGAAGCGGTCGGTGTTGTCGGCGAAGTCTTCAATCCGGAACTTCACCAAGCAATTTCTATGCAACCGGCGGAAGGTATCGAAGCAAATCATATCAGCGTGGTTTTACAAAAAGGTTATACCCTACAAGGCCGCGTACTTCGCCCGGCAATGGTAATGGTTGCTGGTTAATTCCTAAAAGAACCGCTTGTTATGCTGTGGCGAACAAGCGGTTAAATTTTTCTGACTTTTGGCAAATGTTATGTCCCTACAATTCAACCCTATCTCGCTTTTTTTGGTCGCACTGATTTTTCTTGGTGTGATCGGAAACAACAATTCAATTACCATTGTCGCGGCAGTATTATTACTGGTGCAACAAACATTCCTTAGTAAATATCTACCTTTCTTAGATAAACACGGTTTAACTGTCGGGATTATTATTCTGACTATAGGTGTATTAAGCCCGATTGTTTCCGGCAAAATATCCCTCCCCTCCTTCTCTGAGTTTTTAAATTGGAAGATGTTACTTGCCGTAGTTGCAGGAATTGCAGTAGCTTGGTTAGGTGGCAGAGGGGTAAATTTAATGGGTAGCCAACCGCTGTTAGTTACCGGATTACTCGTCGGTACGATTATCGGTGTGGCATTACTTGGCGGCGTGCCGGTTGGTCCATTAATCGCCGCAGGCATCCTTTCTCTATTAATCGGTAAAGGCTAATTGGTAAAATTTATGCAAAATCAGACCGCTTGTTCCCCTCACCCATTAAGTGAGCGCCGCAAGCGGTTTCTTCTGCCTACTGTTTCCCCTCAATTTAGGCTATAATTTGCCTCAAAATATCTCGCATAATGCCGAATATCGTTAAGGCAATACATAGTTAAGACAAGACAATGAAACCTTCACAAAAAAATTTCAAAAATAGACCGCTTGATGAGAGCCAAAAAGCATTAATCGCCAACTTAAAAGAACTCACCAATACCGATTATCGTCGTTTACGTTCTCGTATTCACGGCATTTCTGCCATCAAAAAACAAGAAACCAAAAACAATGTGATTGCGGAAATTGAACGTGAAATTCTCTCGGCACAAGCGACTTTCCAAGCCAGAAAAGCACAACATTCCAGCCTTGAAATCACTTATCCCGATTTACCGGTTTCCACTCGTCGTGAAGAAATCTTAAAACTGATTGCGGAAAATCAGGTGGTGGTGATTGCCGGTGAAACCGGTTCGGGTAAAACTACTCAGTTACCGAAAATGTGCTTGGAACTCGGGCGTGGCGTAAAAGGCTTAATCGGGCATACTCAGCCTCGCCGTTTGGCGCGCGTTCAGTGGCGAATCGAATTGCCGAAGAATTAAAAAGCGAAATGGGTGCAACTGTCGGTTATAAAGTACGCTTTAATGATCAAGTGGGCGAAAATACCCTTGTAAAATTGATGACGGACGGTATTTTGCTTGCCGAAATCCAAAACGACCGCTATCTCAATCAATACGATACGTTAATTATTGACGAAGCTCACGAACGCTCGCTCAACAACGATTTTATCCTCGGCTATCTGAAACAAATTCTGCATAAACGTCCCGATCTAAAAGTGATCATTACCTCGGCAACCATTGATGTGGAACGTTTTTCTCGCCACTTTAACAATGCACCGATTATTGAGGTTTCCGGACGCACCTTTCCGGTGGAAGTGCGTTATCGCCCTGTTGTTGAGGAAGAAGATCAAGACCAATTACAGGGCATTATTAATGCAGTCGATGAGTTACAAGCCGAAGGTCGTGGCGATATTTTGATTTTTATGAGCGGTGAACGTGAAATTCGTGACACTGCCGAAGCCCTACAAAAACAAGAGCTAAGATTCACTGAAATTCTACCGCTTTACGCTCGCCTCTCGGCGCCGAGCGGCAACGCATTTTCCAGCCAAGCGGTCTAAATCGTGTGATTTTAGCCACCAACGTGGCGGAAACCTCACTTACCATTCCGAATATCAAATATGTGATTGATACCGGTACGGCACGTGTTTCTCGCTATAGTTACCGTACTAAAGTGCAACGTTTGCCGATTGAGCCGATTTCACAAGCCTCTGCCAACCAGCGAAAAGGCCGTTGTGGACGAACCAGCGAAGGGATTTGTATCCGCCTCTATTCAGAGGAGGATTTTAACGCACGTCCGGCATTTACCGATCCGGAAATTCTGCGTACGAATCTCGCTTCGGTTATTTTACAAATGACCTCACTCGGTTTGTCGGATATTGAGGCATTTCCATTTGTTGATCGTCCGGATACTAGACAGGTGCAGGACGGTGTGCGATTGTTGGAGGAACTCGGGGCAATCCGTAGGGGCGTATCGCATACGCCCGATAGTTCTGATGATATTAAAGAGGGCGTACACAGTACGCCCCTACAAAAAAATCATCTGACAAAAATTGGTAAACAACTTGCTCAACTCCCAATCGATCCTCGCTTAGGCCGTATGGTCATTGCCGCTAAGACAAAACGGTTCGTTACACGAAGTGATGATGATTGTCTCCGCACTTTCGATTCAAGATCCGCGTGAGCGTCCGCAAGAACGCCAACAGGTCGCGGATGAAAAACATCACCGTTTTGCCGATAAAGATTCCGATTTCTTGGCGTTTGTGAATTTGTGGCATTACATTCAAACCCAACAAAAAGAACTGACCAAAAACCAGTTCCGCAAGCAATGTCAGAAAGATTTTCTCAACTATTTACGTGTACGTGAATGGCAAGATATTTATCATCAACTACGTCTTGCTGTACGTGAAATGGGCTTGCCGATTAATAGCGAAGATGCAAATTATCAGCAAATTCACACCGCTTTACTGACCGGTTTGCTGTCGCATATCGGGATGAAAGACAGCGAAAAAATGCACTATCTCGGGGCGAGAAATGCACATTTTTATGTATTCCCAACTTCAGTGCTTTTCAAAAAGCGACCGAAGTGGCTTGTCGCGTCCGAACTGGTAGAAACCACCAAATTGTGGGCAAGAACCGTGGCAAAAATTGAACCGGAATGGATTGAGCCACTCGCAGGGCATTTACTTAAACGTAGTTACAGCGAGCCGCATTGGTCAAAATCTAAAGGTGCGGTGATGGCGTATGAAAAAGTCTCGCTCTACGGTATTCCGGTGGTAGCGAATCGTCTTGTCAATTACGGTTCAATTGATCCGACTGTTAGCCGCGAAATATTTATCCGCTCGGCAATGGTTGAGGGCGATTGGCATAATAATTACAAATTTTTCAAAGAAAATAACCGCTTGATCAAAGAAGTGGAAGACCTCGAGCACAAATCTCGCGCCGAGATATTTTAGTGGACGAACAAACCCTGTTCGACTTCTACGATCAACGAATCGGAACAGAAGTGGTATCCAGCCGCCATTTTGATACATGGTGGAAAAAAGCGGGTCAAAAAGATCCTGAATTGCTCAACTTTGAAAAATCATTCTTAATGAATGAAAACGCCAACACGGTCAGCGATTTGGATTTCCCGAATTTTTGGTATCAAGGGCGACTTAAACTGAAATTAAGTTACCAATTTGAAATCGGTAAAGATCACGATGGTGTCACCGTGCATATTCCGTTACCTTTACTTAATCAAGTAGAGCCGGAAGGCTTCGACTGGCAAATTCCAGGGCTTCGCCATGAGCTAGTGGTGGCGTTAATTAAATCATTACCGAAAGCAACTCGCCGTAATTTTGTACCGGCACCGAACTATGCAGATGCGTTCTTAGGCAGAGCCGAGCCGTATCAAAAACCATTGCTAGAAAGTCTGGCTTACGAGCTTCGCCGTATGACCGGTGTAACTATTGATCCGGAGCTGTGGGATCTGTCGCAACTTGCGCCGCATTTGCGTATGACATTCCGTGTGGTGGATGAAAAAGGTAAAAAACTACAAGAAAGCGAAAACTTGGACGAACTGAAGTTTGCGCTCAAAGATCAGGTACAAGAAAGCCTTTCGACGATTGCTGATGACGGTATCGAGCAAAGCGGCGTACATTTGTGGAATTTCGCTAACTTACCGCAATGCTACGAACAGAAAAAAGCTAATTTCAGCGTAAAAGCCTATCCGGCAATTGTCGATGAGCAAACTGCCGTAGGCGTGAAATTATTTGAAACCGAATTTGAGCAAGCCCGTGCAATGCGAGCCGGTTTACGCCGTTTGCTATTGCTCAACGTGCCTTCGCCAATCAAATACCTACACGAAAAATTACCGAACAAAGCAAAACTTGGGCTGTACTTTGCCCCATTCGGTAAAGTGTTGGAATTGATTGATGACTGTATCGCTTGTGCGGTAGATAAATTGGTGGATGAATTCGGTGGCTTTGTTTGGACCGAAGAAAAATTCAATGAATTGCATGAATTTGTACGAGGCAACTTAAACGACACTACCGCAGAAATTGCGCTACAAGTGGAGAAAATCTTAACACTTGCCTTCGAGCTAAATAAGCGAATGAAAGGCAAAATGGACTTTACAATGGCTTTTGCCCTGTCGGATATTAAAGCACAATTAAGCGGTTTGGTTTATCCGGATTTTGTAACCAAAACCGGCTATCAACGCCTTGCCGATTTACACCGTTATTTAACCGCTATCGACAAGCGTTTGGACAAACTCGGCACGGACACCAATACCGACCGAGCGAAGATGTTACGGGTGGAACAGGTGGAAAACGCTTATAAGCAATTACTCACCAAACTCCCGAAATCTAAAGCAATCCCTGACGAAGTGTTAGAAATTCGTTATATGATTGAAGAGTTACGTGTCAGCCTATTCGCCCAACAACTCGGCACCAAATACCCGATTTCGGACAAACGGATTTTAAATGCGATTGGGGAGATAAAATAACGTGTAGAAGGTGGCTAGTTCTATCCACCGAATCCCCCCTCTCCCTAATTTTTCTTCTACACGAAGAAAAATCTTTCCCTCTTCTACAAAGAGCGAGTAATAACAAAAACCTAGCTAATTTTAGTTGGGTTTTATTGTTTTTATCGATGAAAATCTATTGGTTTAACCACAAGAATTCGATAATATAGCACAATCTATAACAATTTTTTTACAACAAGGTAATTTATGGCATATCGTCTAAAAATCAATCAAGGAAATAATGTTCAAATCGTTGAACTTCCTAATGGCAAAATCTCAACAACACCAAATACAACTTATCAAGTTCTTTCTGAGTCAGGCGAAGTGCTTTCTCAAGAACAGCTTTCTAATTTAAAGTTAGAAGGTGATGATCTTTATATTTATTTAGATGGTTCAGCAGAGCCTAGTTTTGTTCTTGAAAATTATACTAAGTCATTCCCTATTGATAACTTACATTATCTGGAAAAACAACCTGCAACTTTTGCAACTGCAGTTAACGCTGTCGTAGCACAAGAACTATCCTCTTCAGTATTAGCCTCAGAAGTGACGATGGCGGCTAAAGTAGGTTTAGGTATTCTTGCCGCCGGTGGTCTTGCTATCTGGTTGAAAAATCGAGATAACGACGGTTCTAGCGCTTCAAATTCGCCGAATAAATCTAACGAACAACCCGTTGCAGTAGAACAGAATGTAGAGCCAGAGCAAACAGTTACACCGGTTCAGCCTACAGTGTCTGAGCAACCGTCTACACCTGCTCAGCCTGCTACGCCTGAGCAACCGGCTACACCAAATCAGCCTACTGCACCTGAGCAACCGGCTACACCAAATCAGCCTACTGTACCTGAGCAACCGGCTACACCAAATCAGCCTACTGCACCTGAGCAACCGGCTACACCAAATCAGCCTACTGTACCTGAGCAACCGGCTACACCAAATCAGCCTACTGTGCCTGAGCGACCTCCTGTACCTGAGCTTATTTTATCAGTCACATTGGATCCTATCTCAACAGATAATATTATCAATGCGACGGAAGCGAATGAAAAAATTACCGTATCAGGTGCTCTATCAGCAAATTTACCTCTCGAACAAGCGAATGTAGAGATTTTACTAAATGGAAAAACATATTTAGCAAATTTATCAGCAGATCGTACCGCCTTCCAAATTGATATTGATGGGATTAATTTTGCAAATAATTCGACAATTACGGTAAATGCAAATGGCAGTAACGGTGAATCCAAAGGTGTTGCAACAACAATGGGAGAATATCAATATGATGTGACTCTACCAGCTGTTGAGGTAACTATTGCATCTATTGCAACGACGAATACTGTTAATTTTGATGCATCAAAAAATACACAACAAATTGTTGGTGCTTTAAGTTACGCTGATGATGTTGACCCTGCTACTGTCAAAGTAAATGTTGAAATTAACCAGAAAGTTTACGATGCCATTGTTGAAGGTAAGCAATGGTCATTAGATATTAATGGCTCTGAATTAGCATTTGCAGAAGGCACTCAACAAATTAAAGTAACAGCTTCTGCGAGCGATAATGCTGGAAATATCGGTAATAATGAAGCTACACAAGATTATTTTGTCGATACGATTCCACCGGAAGCAACGATTAAATTAAATCCGATTGATCTAGATAATAAAGTTCCACAAGATGCAACCGATAATATTGTAATTTCCGGTGTTGTTGAAGGCGATTTTCAACCAAATTCAACGGTTATCATAAATATTGCTCAGCAAATATTTGAAGCGACTGTTGCGGAAAACGGCGAATTTAACGTGGATGTACCTGCATCAGCATTGATTAACAATACTGGTTTGCAAGTTACCGCGACCCTGAATAACCAAGATAACGTTGGTAATGTAAAAGAAGTTACGGCTCAACAAGATTATGCGGTTGTTATTGGTGATATTCATATCGCTTTAAATAATATTACCGGTCAAGACAGTTTAATCAATGTGACTGAAGCTCAATCGGACAAAACGATCATAAGCGGTAAGATTTGGGGAGATGACGCTAGCTCAAATAGCGTTGTAACACTCCAAATGAATGGCAAGTCATTTACTGCTAATGTCGTCGCAAATTTAACCTTTACTGTAGAAGTAAACACAGACGATCTAAAAACAAATGATGGCTATAAAGTAATCGCTACTGCTATGGGCAGTAATAATGCAAAAGCCTCCGTAGAACACGTTTATGACATTAGCCCTGAAGTCGTTGCAAAAGTCGATATTACTCATATTGACGATTTTGCATTATCGCAAACAGAAACAACTCGTTTATCCGGTAAGGTCAATTTATCCGGTGTTTCAGCGACCGGACAAAACCCATATAGCGTTAAGGAAATTCAGCTAAGTTTCGGCGGAAAAACTTATGAATTAGGTGTAAACGCAAAAGATCAAACCTTTTTCGTTGATGTTCCGACCGAAGAACTCGCTAAAGCAAGCGGTTCAGAAATTACATATAAAATCAAAGCAACATCAATGTTTGAATTGCTGACCAATGCAAACGGTAGCTACACGATTCGAAACTATACGTTCAAAGAAAGCGATGCAAAACTGACTTTCGATAATTTTGTAAACACTGATGCTGTTGCTAATACACATAAATTAGCTACGATTAGTGAACCAACTTCAGTGATTAGTGGCGAAGTAAGCGGCGTTGCGGTAGCTGGTGATAAGATTAAAGTTGCTGTAGGTAATGCGGTTTATAATACTGAAGTCAAACAAGATAACGGCAAACTGGTTTTCTCAATTGAAGTACCAACTAAATCGCTAACAGAAAATGCGGATAAACAAGTCGTTGCGACATTAATGACTACAGATAAATCCGGTAAAGAAATCAGCGTAAGTGATGTTGAAGTTTATACAGTAACAAATACTAACGATGCTATTTTTGTTAATCCGCATACGGCAGTAACAGCGGTAAATGTTGATCATACGTCTGCAAATTACAATTTGCCATATTTTATCGATCGTGTGAATTGGGGTTCTCCGAGTGGCTATCACGCAAAAACACCTTATGGTGGAGATGAAACGCCTTTAGTGGTCAAATATGCTTTTGTTTCTGCACAAGATGCGAAGACGATTGCTCCACCACAAAATCAAGGGTCCGTGCAAAAAGATAATGACGGTAAATATGTATATCTCGATTTTCAAGAGAATACGAAAAATACTATTCGTGGTGCGTATCAGAAAATTGAAGAATACCTTAATGTTAAATTTGTAGAAGTAACAGATCCGACAGAAGCGACTTCCGGCGTTCAGCACTATTACACGACCTTAACCGGGAATTTTGAATACGCTTCGGCAATGGCTTGGAACGGCGGTGATTTTATTTGGAATACTGGATACGATGGTGGTCCGGATTATGCGTTCTATACGGCATTGCATGAGCTTACTCATACATTACAAATGAACCATAACGAAAACTATAATGTTGCTCAGGATCAATATATTGCGAAATCAGGTTATGCTGAATTAGAAGCTACAACGGAATTTACCAATATGTCTTATAACATTATGGGAACAACACAAGCCCAACGTGATTTGAGAATGTATGATCTCGCATTCCTACATTATCGTTTTGGGGTAAATCATTCTCAGCGTACCGGTGATGATGTTTACGGATTCCGTAATTATAACTTTGATTCGTCTGATGGCGGCGGTATGTATATTTGGGATGGTAATGGGGTTGATACCTTCGATGCTTCTCAAGAAACAAAAGAACTGCATATCAACTTAACACCGGGATCTTGGGTATATAAAGGTAGTGAATTAAAAGCGAATTTTGCAGTTGAAAGTTATTCAATTTTTGACAAATTTAAGTATTTCGATCTGAATAATACCGAAACTGTTAATGTGCAAGGTAGCCGTAATAATAATCTTAATGCTGGTGTAAAATATTATCATGATGACCAAGCGTTTATCGGTTACGGTACGCAAATCGAAAATGCGGTAGGTGGTTCAGGTAATGATGAAATTATTGGTAATAAAGCAGATAACAACATTAATGGCGGTGCCGGCGATGATACGTTAAAAGGCGGAGAGGGCAACGATTATCTCAATGGTGGCGAAGGTGCTGATAAACTCTTTGGTGAAGCTGATAATGACATCTATATCATTGATAACAATGGTGATGTTATTACTGAACTATCCGGAGAAGGAGAAGATACCGTCTATAGTAGTGTAGATTATAGTTTATCCGAAAATGTAGAAAATCTGATTCTGACTGGCACAATAGCTACTTCTGCGGTAGGTAATGCTCAAGATAATACCTTAGTGGCAAATAACATCGGTAATATACTAAACGGTAAATCTGGGATCGACCGATTAATCGGTGGATTAGGTAAAGATCAGCTTACCGGTGGGGATGGAGACGATATTTTCGTATTCAATACTGTATTAAACGGTAATGCAGATGAAATCACAGATTTCACCGTCGGTCAGGATAAAATTGAGCTTGCTCAGACAGTGTTTAATGCTCTAAGCACTGGAATGACTGGTTTTAATGACTATATCCAATATGATGCGACTAACGGTAAATTAAGCTATGATCAAGATGGTACAGGAATCTCTGATTCAGTACATTTTGCAACCTTAACCACCGGCTTAACGATTGATCAATCGCAATTTATTATTGCATAAGCCATAAATTGATGGTTTAACAAGCGGTCAGAATTGCAATATTTTTGCAAATTTGACCGCTTGTCATTCGTTATATATTCATTGGTAATTGCCAATTAATTTCTTGAAGACCTTTCTCTCTTAAATAAGTATTCGCTTTTGAAAAATGACGACAACCTAAAAATCCTCTATGGGCGGATAGCGGAGATGGGTGTGGTGCGGTCAATACGCAATGGCGAGAGCGATCGATAAACTGTCCTTTTTTCTGTGCGTGGCTACCCCATAATAAAAAGACTAAATTTTCTCTGTGTTGATTGAGTTGAGCAATCACTTTATCCGTGAAAATTTCCCATCCCAAATTAGCGTGTGAGTGAGCTTGCCCTTGACGTACCGTAAGTACAGTATTCAGTAAGAGAACGCCCTGTTTTGCCCAATCAACCAAATAGCCGTGATTTGGAATTTGAAACCCTTCAATATCTTGTGCTAATTCTTTATACATATTCACTAAAGAAGGTGGCGGTGTAACCGGTGGTTTGACCGAAAATGCTAAACCGTGTGCTTGGTTTGGACCATGATAAGGATCTTGCCCCAAGATCACCACTTTCACCTCTTTAAATTCGGTTAAAGCAAAAGCACTAAATACTTCCTTTTGTGGTGGGAAAACCGTTACACCATTCATTCTTTCTTGATGTACTTGCTGTAAAATTTGTTGAAAATAAGCTTGTTGCTTTTCTTCGCCTAGCGCTTCCGTCCAATTATTCATAGCTTGTCCTGTTAAAAAGTGTTAAACAATTTTAAGTTTTTTCTACATTTTAGATTATTTTTTAATCAATTAATAATTTTTTTATTACATTTTTCAACTTTTAGTAGAATTCTTCAAAAAAAGTGATAAAATTCACCACATCAACAAAATTTGAATTTATCAAAAAATTTTATAATTATCTAGCCAATACTTAGGAGTATCAAAATGATCAAAGGCGTACAAATTACAGAATCTTCAAACAGCAACTTAGTAAACTCTTTCTGGTTATTAGATGAAGAGAAAAACGAAGCTCGTTGTATCGCGACTAAAGGCGATGCTTACAAAGAAGACCAAGTTGTTGCAATCAGTGAATTAGGTCAAATCGCATACCGTGAAGTACCGGTAAATGTAGCACCAACAATCAAAGTTGAAGGTGGTCAACACTTAAACGTTAACGTTTTACGTCGTGAAACATTAGAAGATGCGGTTAAAAACCCAGAAAAATATCCGCAATTAACTATCCGTGTTTCTGGTTATGCTGTTCGTTTCAACTCATTAACACCAGAACAACAACGTGATGTAATCACTCGTACTTTCACAGAAAGCTTATAATAACAGCTTTATTGTCGATTTTCTTAGAAAAGCACCTTCGGGTGCTTTTTTCTTGCTCTGTATTTACAAATCCTCTCTAAAATTCCACCGCTTAATCCTTTTCATCACATAACAAAATACTGTATATTTTTACAAAAAAATCCTAATATAGGATTGACACTGTTTTTTTAATCAGTAAAATAACCTGTATAAACACACAGTTTAGATAGAGGATATTAAAATGGCTTCAATTCGAGTGCTTACCCGAGAATTATCATATCAACCGCTACCAATGTACCGTGATATGAATAGCGAACGTTCAATCAAATTAGATCTTAATTCACTTTGCATTAAACGTCCGACAGAAACCTTTTTTATACAGGTTAAAAATCCTAACCTAATCGCTTGGGGGATTGAATTGGATGATCTGCTGATCGTTGAGCAATCGGAGCAATATTTAGTCAATGATATGCTGGTCATCGAAAAAAATGGTGAATATAAGTTTTATCAGTTCTTTAAAGAAATTGAGAATAGTGAAGGGACAAACGAAATTATTCTGTTTTCATTAGATGTGAGTGAACCTAACTTACGTATTAAAAACTGGCAAGATATTATCATAGCCGGTGTCATTACGAATGTCGTTCATCAAATGCGTCATCGATTCACATCCATAAATGAGAAGAAATATGCGGCATAGTAAAAAGTCGTCAAATATAAAATTATTTGACGACTTTCCATATAAAACTTAATTATAAAACTCGGCGAGATTGCGTATAGTTTCTTGCCCAATAACTTTCAGATAATGAACTTGTTGTTACGCCTTGGCTTGAACTCGCATGCACAAACTTGCCACCACCGATATAAACACCGACGTGATTATTACGACGGAAAAAAACTAAATCGCCCGGACGTAATTCCGATTTTGAAATCGAACGACCTGAATGGCGTTGCTCTGCTGTTGAACGAGGTAAATCAATATTGAAAGCACCGCTCATTGTTTTCTGTACAAAAGCAGAACAGTCAATACCACCACGCCCTTCACCACCTAAACGATAACGAGTTCCCACCCATTTACGATAAATACGATTTACTTTTTGAATGGCATTCCCACCCTCGGTAGAAAGCTCTTCACGGTGAGATACTCGGGCTTTAATCCCTTGTTTATAAGAAATTTGAGCTTCGATCTGTTCTGCCGTTGTCGCTTTTGCAACAATTCTGATTTGGTTAGGTGTGGCAGGATTACTACTTAAACTAGCGGAAGCGATTTGAGAATAACAACCGAACATTGCAAACAGTGATGTGATTAATAATGGCTTTAGCCCTGTAAAAGTAGAAGTTTTTTTCATAATAATTTGTCTCGCCAGAACAACTACAGCGGTTGGTTCCTATTAAAATTTCGTTTGTTTAATCTATCTGACCTACCAAATCGATAGGTCAAGACAATGAGGTCAGAGCAGTATAGCCGATTATTTCGCTAATGTCCGCAAAAATTTTATCTCATCTGCCCAAATTTCAGGCTGAATTGTTTCTAAAATAAGCGGAATATCATCAAAGCGGTCATTTTGCATAAGAAATTTGCAAAAATCTGTGCCAATTGTCCCTTCTCTTAAGGTGTGATGACGATCTACTCGACTGCCTAATGGCGTTTTTGAACCATTTAAGTGCATACCTCTTAAATATTGAAAGCCGACAATCTGTTCAAACTCGGTAAATGTCTGCTCACAGGTTTGTAATGAACTGATATCGTAACCGGCTGAAAACAAGTGACAGGTATCTAAACAGACACCTACTCGGCTTTTATCTTCCACTTGGTCAATAATTTCAGCTAAATGTTCAAAACGATAACCAAGATTAGATCCCTGACCAGCGGTATTTTCAATTACCGCCACAACATTTGGTACTTTTTCTACCGCAATATTAATTGACTCGGCAATACGTGCTAAACATTCACTTTCCGAAATTTTATTTAAATGCGCTCCCGGATGAAAATTCAGTAATTTTAATCCTAACTGATTTGCTCGCTCCATTTCATCAATAAATGCTTCTCGTGATTTTGCTAAATTTTCCGCATCCGGATTACCTAAATTAATGAGGTAACTGTCATGCGGTAAAATATGATCCGGCGAAATTTGGTGTACTTTACAAAAGCGTTTAAATTTCTCGATGCTGTCTGCTTTCAATGCCGGCGCTTTCCATTGGCGTTGGTTTTTAGTAAATAAAGCAAAAGCATTTGCACCGATTTCAACCGCTCTTAATACGGCATTTTCAACACCACCTGAAGCACTCACGTGCGCACCAATATATTTCATCTTCTTATCCTATTCGTGTAAAATGGCTAATTTCTTAACCTTTATAAATCATTACTTATGAGCGAAACAACCATTAACGATTTTTCACTATTGTGCCGTTTATTCGGCAACTTATTCTACCGTTCTCCAACCGATCCGATTCTTGCCGGCACTTTTGCTTGGCTTGCACAAGGCGGTTTACGCCAACATTGGGCTTTATCGACCGATGCTCAAAGTGAATTAGCTTTAACGGTGTTAGAAAAAAATGCTAACCCTACGCAATTACAAGCAAGCTATCAAGCACTTTTTGGTGAGGCTGGAGCTATTGCTACAACAATTTCCGCCTATAAGATCTCGCTTGAGGACTTTATCAACTTCCGTCAAATACGTGCAATGCCGGCGTTAGAAAAACCCGATCATGTTGCACTCTTATTACTTACAGCCTCTTGGATTGAAGATAATTTAGATTCAGATGCAAGACAACAAGCCTTTTTTGAGCAATTCTTATTACCGTGTGCGGCTAAATTCTTAGGACAAATCGAAGCGCATGATAGCGGTTTCTATAAAGCGCTTGCTCAACTTTGTCGTGATGCACTCAGTGCAATGGCTGACGAATTAGAAGAATTATCCGAACAAGACAGCGAATAATTTGTGTGAATAAAAGCTCTTTGAGTGATAAACTCGAAGAGCTTAATTTTTAGCGTAATCATTTGGAGGCTAATATGAAAAAATGTATTCGAATAACGCCTGTCTTGTTCTCATTATTGCTTTCTGCTTGTGCTTTAACGCCACAGCAACAAGTCGCCAGACAGGCGCAACAACTCAAGGCACATCAAGCCTTATCGGTAGCATTAGCTAAACAGTGTGATGTAGAAACTGCCGAATTAATGGCTCAGTTATATGATCCGCCGGTGGCTCAAACCGAAAAAGAAAAAGCCGCCTTTACCAAGCGCTACCAGAAAAAAGCCAATGATCCACTGTTCCAATCTTGATCTTGCTATAAACTCGCGTGGGATAACTATAAACACCAAGCGGAATTAGAGGAAATGCAACGTTACTATGATTTTGAGCGTACTCGTTTCCGCCCTTGGCATTATTGTTATGCTTGTTGGTAAAAAAACGGACACTATAAAGTGTCCGTTCTCGTAAAATTTAAGCCAAATTAGCCCGCTTGTTCACTACTGTTACGACATAGCAAATAATAAATCGCAGAAGCCGCCAAGGTACAGATAGCCATTGCATATAACATCGGGCGCTCACTCGTCACCGCAATATGCGATAACATTGCGCCAACCACAGAAGCGATACCAAAACGTGCGGTTCCGGCTAAACCGTTTGCCGTACCTGCCATTTGCGGGTAACGATCTAAAATCGCCGCCGTTGCATTACTGCCGATGGTCGAAAGCATTCCCACATAAAATGGAATACCTAATGCCATCGCCCAAAAGCCTAATTGGAAGACGGCGACACACGCAAGCCAAATGCCGGCTAATAATTGAACGAGCAAGCCGATTTTCAACATTTTTTCTGAGCCGACTTTTACCACAATACGTCCATTTAGTGCAGTCATTGCTACCATCACAATCATATTTAGACCGAAGAAATAACCGAAATATTCCTGTGATACGCCGTGAATACCAATATAAACTAACGAGCCTGAGGTTAAAAAGCAGAACAAACCGGCAAAAGTTAAGCCCCCAACTAAAACATAGCCTAATACGCTTTTGTCCGATAACAATTTCCAGAAGTTTTTAAAGACGATACCGAATCGTAGCGGTTGGCGTTTTTCTCGAACTAATGTTTCGGGGATTTTCCAACTGATCAAGAACACACAACTGACACCCATAAATACTAAGGTGTAAAAAATCGAATGCCAGTGAAAATATTTTGCAATATAGCCACCTAAGATCGGTGCTAATAACGGAGCGAGCATTGAAATGATCATAATAACTGACATCATTTGAGCAAACATATTGCGATCAAATAAATCTCGAACTAAAGCCCCCAATACTACGGCAGGTGTCGCTGCACAAAGCCCTTGAATTAATCGTAATAGATAGAAGTTCTCGATTGTCATTACTGCGGTAAGGAAATAGGCGGCAACCGCTGAACCGGCAAGCCCGAATAAGATAATCGGCTTACGTCCGAAACTATCAGCTATCGGTCCCCAAAATAGCTGACCAACTGCAAAGCCAAAGGTAAATACCGCTAATGTCGTTTGTACTTTTTCCTGAGAAACTTGTAAATCACGTGCAATATCAAGGAATGAAGGCAGATACATATCAATCGCCAACGGCGGTAGCATCGCCATCATTCCTAAAATAATAAAAAAGCACGGATGCGGTCTTTGGCTTGCCATTAAAAACTCCCTATTTCTTGTTCGGTCAACGGACGATATTCGCCCTCTTCAAGGCTTTCATCTAACACCACATCACCAATACGCCAGCGATGTAACGCCTCTACTTTATTACCTAAAGCGGCAAACATACGTTTTACTTGATGATAACGCCCTTCGCTAATGGTTAAATTCACATTATAATCGTCAATAATTTCCATTTGTGCCGGTAAACAAGGCTCACGTTCACCGCGTAATAAAATCCCTTCCGCTAGTTTTTCCGCATAAAAATCTTCCACCGGATCAGCAAGCGTTACTAAATAGGTCTTTTCACAATGGTGTTTCGGCGAAGTAATGCGGTGTGACCATTTACCGTCATCCGTCAATAAAACCAAACCGGTTGTATCCACATCTAAACGTCCTGCGGTATGCAATTTAGTCATCAGCGGATAATCAAAAAATTGAAAGACTGTCGGATATTCGCCGTCATCATTTGAACAGATATAGCCTTGCGGCTTATACAACATAAAATATTGTCCTTCATCCACCCATTCTAAACGTTCGCCCTCGTAACAAATTTCATCGGTTTCATTGATTTGTGCCGAACCGCTTTTTACTGTTTTTCCGTTAACTGTCACTAAACCGCTTTTAAGGGCTTTACCAGCTTGAGAACGAGTTAGCCCCGTATTTTCGGCAATAAATTTATCTAAACGCATAATTTTCTCTTGAATATAAAGGAGAGAGCCAACTTATTGGCATTGGACAAATGGAAAGCGGTCAAAAATACTTAATATTTTGCAAATTTTTCTCTGATTTTGACCGCTTATAGATTGGGGATTATAGCATAATTTCTTGCACAAACGGGCTATCTAAATCGGCAATAGGTAAGTTAGAACCTTTCCAAGGGCGTATTAACTGGTATTGCATCAGATCTAGCGTATCTAAACCGGGTGTTGTTTGAGGCGTATATTGTTGTGCAAAACGAGCCAGTTGAGTTAAAGCTAAACTGGATTCAATACTGGAACTGATAACCGCGATAAGTCCTTGTTGATGAGCCTGCTCAATTAAACGAATACATTTTTGTAACGAACCGACTAAGGTTGGTTTAATCACAATAGCGGTCACATTCGATTCATTTTTTACCACAAAATCCAGTTCTCGTACTGTTTCGTCCCAAGCGATCGCAATACCGGATTCTTGAGCAAATTGGCGAGAAAGTTCCGGCGTTTTGCACGGTTCTTCAATAAACTGGATACGACTTTTATGTTCACTTGCAATTTTTTCGGCAAATTTAACCGCTTTCTCAAGCGTCCAGCCCCGATTAGCATCTAGACGTAACTGCAAATCAGGTAAGGCTTCCAACAACATATTGGCAATTAAGCCGTCACGATTGGCTTCATATAAACCAACTTTCATTTTACCGACTTTCTCACCTTCAATCGCATTTAACTCTGTATATAATTCGTCCGGATCACCATAGCAAAGTACCGCCGCACGGTAATTCCCTTGCTCGCCAAGCTCTCCGTTTAATTCCGCTAAGGCACAACTTAATCCAAATGCAACAGAAGGAGAATAATTATCTAAGTGATCCGCTTGCTCTTTTAACCATTTATCGATCCAAATTTTGGCTTGTTTCTCCGCCTCATCTAACGTTTCAATACTAAATTCCGGAAGCGGTGCAATTTCACCCAACCCCATTTTATCCTCAACCTGTAATACGACAATCAGTCCTTCTCTTTGTTTTAATCTGCGATTACGTAGGATCACACCAGTTTCAACCGGTAATTGATAGCGATAAAGTTTCGCTTGTTTCATCACGATTTTCCTTTTATTTACGCCATGAGATCTTTATGTGTTCTTTGCATTTTAACGTCAATATAGCTACAACTCGGCTTAATTTTTAAATGATTCTGTTCTGCGAAGGCAATTACCGCTTTATATAATTCACCGGCAATTCCCTTCCCCTGAAACTCAGCCTCCACTTTTGTCGTAAATACATCAATCACGGAATCAGAAAGATAACGATAGCGTAATCGCCCCATTTTTTGATGATTCTGATCTATATAAGCGATTTCAAAATTCTCTTTATCGTGAATAATTTGCATAGTATTTTCCTCTCATCTTTATATCATGGCATTCCTATGACGATTTTTGCTTATTTGCCTACTTTTTGCAAATTTAAACAACGACTAAACAAAACTTTTGGAATAAAGCAATCGTTTGCGTTATAATTTAAACCGATTTTTTATGTTTACCTCATCTTTTTATACAAAGGAAAAATAATGGCTATTCAACAAGCATTACTCAGCGTGTCTGACAAAAAAGGGATCGTAGAATTTGCACAAGGGCTTGTCGCTCGTGGCGTAAAATTACTCTCTACAGGCGGCACAGCAAAACTTTTAGCTGAAGCAGGTTTACCAGTCACAGAAGTATCCGATTATACCGGTTTCCCTGAAATGATGGATGGCCGTGTCAAAACCTTACATCCGAAAGTGCATGGCGGTATCCTTGGTCGCCGCGGCACAGATGATGAAGTAATGAATCAGCACGGTATCGAGCGTATCGATATGGTGGTAGTAAACTTATATCCGTTTGCGGCAACGGTTGCGAATCCAAACTGTACTTTAGCGGATGCGGTTGAAAATATTGATATCGGTGGTCCGACAATGGTCCGTTCTGCGGCGAAAAACCATAAAGATGTGGCGATCGTGGTAAATAATAACGATTTTGATGCCATTCTTGCCGAAATGGATCAACACCAAAATGAATTAACTCTTGAAACACGTTTCAATCTCGCAATTAAAGCATTCGAGCATACTGCACAATATGATTCAATGATTGCGAACTACTTCGGTAAACTTGTCCCACCATATCAAGGTGCAGAGGAAGAAGATTTAACACAAGTCTGCGGTCAATTCCCTCGTACTTTAAACTTAAATTTCGTCCGCAAACAAACCATGCGTTACGGTGAAAACTCACATCAAAATGCGGCGTTCTACGTTGAAAATGAAGTGAAAGAAGCTTCTGTTTCAACCGCAAAACAATTACAAGGTAAAGCGCTTTCTTATAACAATATTGCGGATACCGATGCGGCACTTGAGTGTGTAAAAGAATTTGCAGAGCCGGCATGTGTGATTGTGAAACACGCTAACCCTTGTGGCGTTGCATTAGGTAACGACATTTTAGAAGCGTACAACCGTGCTTACCAAACTGACCCAACATCAGCATTCGGCGGTATTATTGCTTTCAACCGTGAGTTAGACGGTGAAACGGCACAAACAATCGCAGAACGTCAATTCGTGGAAGTGATTATTGCCCCAACGGTTTCAGAAGCAGCAAAAATAGCACTTGCGAAGAAGAAAAATGTGCGTGTCTTAGAATGTGGTGAATTTACTCAAGCACAAAAACGTTTAGACTTCAAACGTGTAAACGGCGGTTTATTAGTGCAAGATGCGGATCAAGGCTCGGTTTCAATTGATGATTTACAAGTGGTATCTGAACGTAAACCAAGCAAAGAAGAGCTTGAAGACTTACTATTCTGCTGGAAAGTGGCAAAATATGTGAAATCAAATGCAATTGTCTATGCGAAAAACGGTCAAACTATCGGTATCGGTGCTGGCCAAATGAGCCGAGTCTATTCAGCGAAAATTGCTGGTATTAAAGCGGAAGACGAAGGCTTACAAGTTGCAGGCTGTGTAATGGCTTCAGATGCGTTCTTCCCATTCCGTGACGGTATTGATGCGGCGACTAAAGTTGGCATCACTTGCGTCATCCACCCGGGTGGTTCAATGCGAGATCAAGAAGTGATTGATGCGGCTAACGAACACGGTATGGCGATGGTATTAACCGGTATGCGTCATTTCCGCCACTAATTCTGTTTGAACAAGCGGTCTATTTTCTCTAAAACGTTGTAAATTCTCCTCCGTTCTAATTAAATTGCGAAAAATAAAAGAAAATAGACCACTTTCTTTCGGCCTCATCCATAAAAAAAGCGAGATTTCTCTCGCTTTTTTAGTTTGAATTAACTAGTTAATTCCGTATTGCTCTGTATAAGGAATTAAACCTTTTTTCAGCATCTTACGTACGCCGCTACTATAATTCGTACCAAAGCGTAATTCAAAATTCACCCCGAACTTATTATCGTAGTATAAATCTTTAATCGTATCAGCCGCACCAATTGGTGTAGTCGTGAGTTTGCGTGCTACATAGATATTAGCACTCCAACAGCAGGTGTTGTAATTCATCGAAAACTGAGTTTCTACCGGTTTTCTTAATGCAAGATCACGATAATGGCTTGCCATAAATGCGATTTTATCGGTTAACTCCCAACCGACAACGGCACCAACTTGTTTAATATCTTGTCCGTATCTATTGCTACGTAAGTTCTGATCAATATAAGCCTTACTTGCAAAACGATAATTTAATTGAACCAGTTTATCCTGACTCGGTTTATATTGTAACGATGTATTCGCTAATGACGTTTGGTTTAAACGTGTATCATATTGATAAGCACCGTGCCAATTCCATTTAGGATGGAATTTCCAGTTAGACTCCAATGCCCAAGAGGATGAACGTCCGGTTGTTCGGAAATCATCTGAAATTTTAGATGGACTCAAATAATACATTTGACCCCCACTAAAATTGAATACCTCTTCACCGGTTTTGTCGCTATAGAAACGAGTCGTACCGCCGGCTGTTAAACGATTTGCAGATGAAATACGATCTAAACCGCTAAATGCACGATCATTAAAGAAACTATAGAAGTCCTGTTGTAATAATGTCGAATCATAACCAAAACTAACACTTCGATTTAAACTTGAACCGATATTACTTTGGTCTTTATATGGACGATAAACATATTGGACACGAGGTTCAAAGGTTTGATTAAAGCCTTTAAATAATTGCTTATCCGCCTCTAATACCGTTTGAAGATCAATTTTAATCTGAGGAATCACACGGCTCACATTTTTATCAACATTCTCGGCTTGATTACTACTGCCTTTCTCTTGAATATAATGCGTTGCATAAAGTTTTGTTTCGACATTTAAACTGCCATAGCGATTTGCAAATGGGAAATTCAGTGTCGGTTCAATATGAAAACGCCACGCTTCCGGCATAAGTTTACTGTCATTTTCAAAACGTGCCGTTTGAGCAAAGAGTTTAAAATTCCCGCCTTTCACCAAATCATCTTTGTAGTAATTAAAATCAATTTGCGGTAAGACACGGTATGGACCGATATCCAAATCATCGAAAGTTTGAAATTTCTTACCAGAAATCGATAAATTATAGTTTGGTTGATAATAACCTAATTTAAATTGTTGTGTCGCATAGCCATCAGTACTACTACCGTATTCCGAATCAAAATCAGAGAAATAACGTTTATCGCTGACTTTAGTATAGTCCACAAATAAACGCCAATCGCTTAAGAAACTCATATTATGACGCCAGTGCATCAAATAACGTTTACGATCATTATCATCCGTTTTATATTCGTCTAAACGATCTTTACCCATATATTCACTTGCAATAAGCCCTTCGCCCAAATGCGTTAAATAACGAAATTCAGGGCTAATTTGCCAGCCTCGGCGAGAATAATAGGTTGGTGTAATCGTTGCATCCATATTTGGTGCAATGTTCCAATAAAACGGTTGAGAATAAGTAAAACCATTTTTACTCGAACGACTGAAATTTGGAATCAACAAACCTGAACGGCGACGATCACCGATTGGAAATTGTAAGTAAGGTGAATAAAACACCGGCATACCTAATACTTTAAAGCGTGCATGCCAAATCTCCGCATATTCCTCATCAATATGCTGAATCATTTCATTACCTTCAATCGCCCAAGAATCATCATTCGGCAAACAAGCAGTAAATGTCGCATTTTTTAAGATACGTTTATTTTTACTGAATGAACCGCTTTCAGCAGTACCTCGTCCTTGACGACCAACTAATTGAAATTCGGTATTCTGTAAATCGGCTGTATCAGCGGCTATATTCATTGAAGCATCACGACCTTTCGCTTGAATAAGATTATCTTGATATTGATAATTCCCTCTCAAAAATGCCATCTGAGCTTTTCCAGCATCTTGTTCTACCCGAACTTCATCGGCAAGAATCGAACGGTTACCTTGCTTAACGCTGACATCTCCGGTATAGGTAGCATCTTTCGGCTGATTAATTACCGCACTATCCGCCTCAATCTCAATTGGCATCATCGTCTGATCGCCTTGAACCTCTTCACCTTGAAAATGAGGGACACCTAATAAGCATTGTTCTCTCAAATCCGCTTGGGCATACTGAGCATAGAATGCAGTCATCATTGCAACGGAAAGAACACTATAACGAGTTTTCATAATAGTTCCTTGTTGATTTCCAGATATATCACTATACCTTTTACTTAAATAATTCTTGAAAATTGTTGTCTTTTTGCAAGCTGTCTTGAATATACGTCAAAACACAAACAAATATTACGAATTAACAAACGACCTCGTGGCGAAACAACAATACTATTTTCGTTAATTTCCAATAAACCGTCTTTTGCCAATGGTTCTAATAGTGCTAAGTCCTCAGCAAAATACTGTTTAAAATCAATGTGATATTCAGCTTGCAAGCGGTCAAATTCCAACTTAAAGTTACAAATCAGTGCTTTGATCACATCACGGCGAATACAATCGTCTTTACTTAACGCTAAGCCTTTATGTAACGCAATACCATGTTCTTCAACGTTTGCATAATATTGCTGCAATTCTTTATGGTTTTGTGCATAAGTATCGCCAAGTAAACTAATTGCCGACACACCCATACCTAATAAATCACATTCTTCCTGAGTAGTATAGCCTTGGAAATTACGATGTAATACGCCTTGTTGCTGTGCAATTGCCAATTCATCATCCGGTTTAGCAAAATGGTCCATACCAATAAATTTATAACCGTTACTACCTAAAAACTCGATGGTTTTCTGCAGAATAGTTAATTTGGTTTCCGGTGCCGGTAACATATCGTCTTTAATTTTGATTTGGGCGACAAAACGGCTTGGTAAATGTGCATAGTTGAATACGCTCATACGATCTGGGTTCAGCTCAATAACACGCTCAAGCGTATACATAAAGCTCTCGACATTTTGTTTTGGTAAACCATAAATCAAATCAATATTGGTGGAAGTGAAACCAAGCTCTTTCGCACGTTTCATTAAAGCAAAAATGAATTCTTCATCTTGCTCACGATTTACCAATTTTTGCACTTCTTTGTTGAAGTCTTGAATCCCCATACTGATACGGTTAAATCCAATGCGACACAAATGATCCAACATATCCAATTCAATTTCACGCGGATCCATTTCAATACTGATTTCAGCGTCATCGCTCACATTAAAATGCTTACGTAACATCGCCATTAAACGCTCTGATTGCGCTTCATCCAAATAAGTTGGCGTACCACCGCCCCAGTGAATTTGGGTCACGGTACGATTTGTGAAAAGTGAAGCTCGTGTTTTAATTTCCTTTTCAAGATAATCCAAGTAAATATCTACTTTATGACGATGACGAGTAATAATTTTATTACAGGCACAGAAATAACATAACTTATGGCAGAATGGGATATGTACATAAAGTGATAAAGGACGATTCGGATAACGAGTAGCTACGCTTTAAAATCATCGTCATTGTAACTTTCGTTAAATTCTAATGCGGTCGGATAAGAGGTATAACGAGGACCGGACTGGTTATATTTTTGGATAAGGGCTAAATCCCAAATAATGTCTGACATTGGCTTTCCTTCAAAAATGATATCACGCACTATAATGTGAGTTTTAAATGGTCGATATCAATCAATAATTGCTGACATTCCGCTTTAATCTGCTCTTCCAATTCAACTTCTTTTGATTGTCGAAGCAGATCTTGCTTCATACGCTCATTACGTTTTAACGCCTTACGTTCGTCTAAAATCGGCATATTTTCCACAATCTGATACAGTTCCCACATTGCCGAATATTGACTTAACGGTTTACCCAACACATCGAGTAAGGGCTTTAAACGAAGCACACCCTCCGAAAAATCACATTGTTCGGATAACATCGCACGAGCAATTACATCAATACTATCAATAATACGTTCAAAACGTGCTTTCTTTGCCTGTTCCGCTTGTTCTAATAACGCTTTATTTTGAGCGTTTTGTTTACGCAATTTAAACAATAAATAGGTCGCATAACCAGCCATTGAAAACACAATTAATATCGCAAGAATAATGAGAAAAAATCGAATCATACGTTTTTATTCATATTATCTAAACTGATTAATATCCATTGTTTCAAATTGACGGAGTAATGCATCACCGTTATCTTCGTCTTCATCTTGGATACCTAATTCGGTCATTAACTCATCAATACGATCTAAACACTCATCGACAAATTGTTGATCTTTAGCCGATAACGTTTTACCCGCTTCGATTTCATCTAATAATTGATTTAAGATCTCATTGTTCTCTAATTGTTCAAGTTCTAATTCCGGCGATAAATGTGATTTATATTCTTCGACTGCAACTGGCTTAATGATTTGTCCTTTTTCTGGTTTATTCACAAATTCGACCATAAGTGGCACTTTTTTACGGCTACCGATACGAGGATCTTTTACTTCTTTTACTACCGTTTTTTTCTGCTCTGCCGGATCAACATTACGCGAACCGGTCGGCAAGCCTTTATGTTTACGCTTTTTCTTTTCTTCACGGGCTTTGGCGTCAAGTTCATAACGGGTAGGTTTACGGTTTTTACCACCGCTTAATTTTGGTTGTTCCGGTTTTTTATCTGCTTTTCGAGCAGGCATAATGTCGGTAATACGACGTGTTTTTTTCGAGCGACTCATAATATCTATTCTTTTCTATAAAAAATTAAACGATTATTCTACAAGGAATCTGATTTGCTGAACAGAGAAGAAATGAAAATAGCGGTCGGATTCATCGAGAATTTTGCAAAAATCTCACTAAATCCGACCGCTATTCAATTAATTAGCCTAACTTGCCGTCCAAAGTAGAATAGCGAGTAATTGAGGTAAGATAATCCGTAAGAACATCACAAGCGGATATACCGTTGCATAAGAAAGTGCAGTTGCACCGTGACCGTCTTTAATTTCATTAGCAAAAGCTAATGCAGGTGGATCGGTCATCGCACCGGATAATAAACCGCATAATGATAGATAATTCATTTTGCCGTAAACACGAGCGACAAATCCGGTTACAATGAGCGGAATAAAAGTAATAATCGCACCGTATCCCATCCATGAAAGCCCCTCGGGGCTAAGTAACGTATCAAGGAAATTCGCTCCGGCTTTTAAGCCAACCACAGAGAGGAATAGAACAATACCGATCTCACGTAATGCTAAGTTAGCACTTGGTGGCATAAACCAATAAAGTTTACCGATACTACCAATTCGAGCAAGAATTAACGCTACAACAAGCGGACCACCGGCTAAACCTAATTTTAATGCGACCGGGAACCCTGGAATATAAAGCGGTAGAGAACCAAGTAACACGCCTAAACCAATCCCAACAAAGATCGGTAACATTTGTACTTGTTGCAGTTTCTGGTGTGCGTCACCAATAATCGCTCTGACCGTTTCAATATCTTCTTGATGACCAACCAAATTTAATACGTCACCGAATTGTAAGGTCATTTCACCATTTGGTACTAATTCCACCCCAGCACGGTTTAAACGAGAAATCACCACTTCGTACTTACCTTTCAGCATTAAATGGCGAATTTTTTTACCGAATACATTTTCGTTGGTTACGACTGCTCGTTCTGAACGGAAGCAAGTACCTCGAGTGGAAAGAGAAACATTCGCTTCTTCACCTAAAATCAATTGCATTTTAGATAACGTGGCTTTTTCACCGACTAGATGTAATACATCCCCCACTTTTAATACCGTATCTACATTCGGCACAATTAATTCATCCTCACGTTTTAAACGAGAATAAATCACTGTATGTGATTCAAAATCAGGGATTTCTTTTAATTTTAAACCACCTAAGTTAGGATTCGTCAAACGCACATTAAGCGTATCCAATCCCTCTTTCTTTTGGTTTTGGTTTTCGTCAAACTCTTTGGCTTCTTTATCAATATTCACTTTAAATATGATCCGAATTAACCACATAGAAAGTAAAATACCAATAATCCCAAACGGATAAGCAATTGCATAGCTCATCCCCATGACTGCGGTAATATTATCTCCGCCAAGTTCAGTTAGAACTTGTTGACCGGCACCTAAAGACGGTGTATTAGTGACTGCACCGGAAAAAATACCTAAAATGACCGGTAACGGTACATCAAATAATTTATGAATTAGTGCCACTAATACACCACTTATTGCGACAATCATTACTGCAAACCCATTCAGTTTTAATCCTGATTGGCGTAATGATGCGAAAAAGCCCGGGCCGACTTGAATACCGATTGAATAAACAAACAGAATCAATCCGAATTCTTGGATAAAATGTAAGGTATGTGCATCTAATTTAATGCCGTAAAGATTGGTACAATGCGAAACGATGATTCCACCAAATAACACGCCACCGATACCAAGCCCTACGCCTTTAATTTTGATGTGCCCTATCCATAAACCTAATACTGCAACTAATGATAACAAGCTGACAATAATGGCTATATCACTCATTTTTGCCTCCAAACAATAAAAATTACTTATTAAATTTTAGCAAAATCGACTCCAAAAAAATGAGAACTAACTCAAGAAATTGGCAAATACCAAGCCTATAATATGATCTTCCTCAAAAAATTTTCACTTATTTAATAAGTTTTTTTAATTCGAATAATAAATTAATTTATAGATACCTTTGACAAATGATTTCTATTGTTCTAGTATCGGGCAATCATCATTTTTAAACATTCATTTAACATTTTAGTAGAGGAGCACCTATGGAACCAATAATTCTGAATGGTTACCACACATTGATTGTCGCAACGCTCGTACTTTTAGTCGGACGTTTTTTTGTAAGTAGAATCAAATTTCTGCAGGACTTCAATATTCCGGAAGCGGTAGCCGGCGGTTTAGTTGCGGCAGTTGTTATTCTTTGCTTATATCATTGGATGGGACTTTCTTTCCAATTTGAAAAAAGCCTACAAAACGCCTTTATGTTAGCATTCTTCTCATCTGTTGGTTTATCTGCTGATTTCTCTCGTTTAAAACAAGGTGGTATGCCTTTAGTTGTCTTCCTTGCAGTTGTTGGTGTATTTATTATTATTCAGAATGGTGTCGGCGTAGGGCTTGCAACTGTATTAGGCTTAGATCCGTTAGTCGGTTTAATTACGGGGTCAATTACTTTAACCGGTGGTCATGGCACCGGTGCCGCATGGGCAAAAATTTTCTCTGAACAGTATGGTATTACCGGTATTATGGAAATGGCTATGGCATCAGCAACCTTCGGTTTAGTTGCCGGTGGTTTAATTGGTGGTCCGGTTGCTCGCCGTTTAGTGAATAAAATGAAGAAAGATCGCAAACAGGGTGTAACTAAAAAAGTCGATACTTCCGCAGAACAATATGATGATAATACCTTTGAATCTGCAGATACTATTCGCTTTATCACATCAAGTTCAACTATCGAAACGATGGCATTATTTGCGACTTGTTTAGCATTCTCGTCAGTAATGGCAAATGCTTTCCCGGATTTAGGTTTACCACAATTCGTTTGGGCATTGGGTTTCGGTGTGGTATTACGTAACGTATTAACTAAAGTGTTTAAATTTGATATGTTCGACCGTGCCATTGACGTATTTGGTAACGCATCATTAAGTTTATTCTTAGCAATGGCATTAATGAGTATCAAATTATGGGAATTATCCGGATTAGCAGGTCCATTACTCATTATCTTACTCGTTCAAACCATTGTGATGATTATATACGGTTACTTCGTCACTTTCCGTGTCATGGGCAAAGATTATGATGCGACCATTTTAACTGCCGGTCACTGTGGTTTCGGTTTAGGTGCAACACCAACTGCGGTCGCCAATATGCAATCTGTGACAGAAACTTTCGGTCCGTCACACAAAGCATTCTTAATCGTACCATTAGTCGGTGCTTTCTTCGTAGACCTTTTAAACTTAGGTGTGATTACTTGGTTTATTGAGTTCTTACGTTAATCTTTTAAATATATAACACAAAGGGGCGACTTTTATAGTTGCCCCTTTCGTTTATAAATAAGAATTAATGATAAGTTTTACTAAATTTTTGATAAGCCGTCAAAAACCGCTCAAAATCTTCTAAGCCACAAAATGCGATACTTTCTTGATCATAAAACTGAAAACCATCTTCCATTTGCTCCTCATCAAATGCATCATCTAAATTATTCGCTTTGACCATAACCTCATCACAATCCAAAAATAGGCTATATTCTTTTCCTTCGATCACACATTCGTAATGATTCGGATAAGTCGCTCGGCATTTCTCGATTTCAGCAAAAATATTGCTCAGCTCTTTAGGATTTTCAGTTATTTCCGTATTTAACCAACGCGCAAACGCTTCGTGATCCATTGAACATTTTGCGACAACACCGTGAATCGAATGTGTAAATTGATATTCCATTGCAAACTCCTTGAATGGGTAAATTTACCTTATTATAACGGAAAATAAGCGGTTAAATTGACAAAATTTTTTGCAAATCTAACCGCTACCTGATCTTACCCAAAAATTCGTCGCCAAATGTACGCTACAAAAGCACGCTCTTCAACAAATTCATCTGCACTTACCACACTTGGTCTACGCAATAAATTCAAATGATGAATACGATTTCGGATAGATGTATAGCAATGTTTCAGTCTTTCTCCGTCAGCAGCGGATAAAATCCCACATTCCACCGCCGAATCAAAAATACGTACATTATCCGACCAAACTGCCATTTGCGGATATTGATGAGCATATTCCAACACTAAACATTGTGCGACAAATTCAATATCTGTAATACCGCCTTTATCTTTTTTCAGATCAAAATAATCATTATCGCTATGGCTTAAATGTTGATACATCTTATAACGCATTTCGCAGATTTCTTGGCGTAATTGACCGCTTTCACGCGGCATTGCCAAAGTTTCACGGCGAATCCGCTCAAAGGTTTGCACCAGCTCTTGCGAACCATAAACACAACGGGTACGTACTAATGCTTGCGATTCCCAAGTCCAGGCCTCATTTTGCTGATAACTCTCATAAGCATTCACCGTACTGACTAATAAGCCTGCTTCACCGGAAGGACGCAAACGCATATCCACTTCATAAAGCACACCGGCACTGGTATTTAAGTTAAAAATCGAATTAATTTTTTGTGCTAATTTTAAATAGAACTGATGACTTGAAATGGATTTTCTCGCCCCAGTCGTTTCACTCTCTTGCGGTGCATTATGCAAAAAGACCAAGTCTAAATCTGAATTATAGCCAAGCTCAATACCGCCTAATTTCCCATACGCAATTACTGCAAAACCTTGTTCTGCATCCGTTAAATGATTCGGCACACCAAAACGCTGTGATAGAGATTTCCACGCCATATTGACTACTGCACCGATAATCGCTTCCGCCAAATAAGTAAGATGATCGCTAATTTTCATTACCGGTAATACACCTAAAATATCCGCTGCCGCAATATGCAAAATTTGGCTCTGCTTAAACTGGCGTAAGGCATCAATCAAGGCTTCCTCATCTTCTTCCGGAATACGAATCAAATAGTCATTCAATGCAACTTTGTACTGATTCAACTCAATCACTTGTGTCAGGCTATTTTGGATAATGAGTTCGTCTAACAACATCGGATAATGAGCGATTTGCTCGGCAATCATAATCGATTGACTACACAAGGTAATCAGAAGTGGTAGGATTTGCTCTCTTTCTTGCAAAAGTTCCAAATAGGTAGTTCGCATAGTAATTTTATCAATGATATTCAACATACGCGGCAATACCACCAAATAATCTTCTCGGCTACAAACCATATCTAAAATTTTTGGCATTAATTTTAGTAAGACATTTCGCCCACGCACGCCAATCGGGCGTTTTACCCAATCCTGAAACATACCGGAAAGCTGTCTAAAAATTTCATGGTAATCATTCTGGCTAACCGGATAATCATCCAAAACCGCCGCCAAATCTTCTTCGCTGATTTGATAATGTAAAATATCCTGCCAAACCGCTAATTTTTCATTAAGCGGTGATTCTTCATCGTCCTCTTCTTCGCCGATAATTTGATTAAATACCGCTCGCACATTTTGCTGATGTTGTTCCAGTACCTGTAAAAAGTCTTGCCAAGTATGAATATCATGTTCAACAACAAGCGGTTGATTTTCCGCATTTTTTTGCAAATAAGATTGGCAAGCAAACATAATCCTTACTCGGTCTTGTTCATCGGTCGGCAACGTTTGCGTTTGCTTATCATCAATCGCTTGCAGTACATTTTCGACCTGACGATGGAAGATATAAGCCTCATATAATTGCTGAGTTTGCTGTTCGGTGAGCAATTTCAATTCAGCTAGACGAGGCAAAACACGCAATAAACTCCGTTCTTGGAGGATTTTATCCCGCCCGCCTCGCACCATTTGGAAAGTCTGTACGATAAATTCAATCTCTCGAATACCACCCGCCCCGAGTTTAATATTGTCAGTTAAATGGCGGCGTATCACTTCTCGGCTGATTTTCTGTTTCATCTCTCGTAATGATTGAATCGCACTGAAATCCAAATAACGGCGATACATAAACGGGCGTAGCATTTGGCGTAAATAGCGATGATTAATATTCTGCGGATCTTCGCCTAAAATTTTGGCTTTGATCATCGCATAGCGTTCCCAATCTCGCCCTTGTTCCTGATAGTAATCTTCCATTGCGGCAAAACTCAGCACTAACGCGCCGCTATCGCCAAACGGACGTAAACGCATATCGGTACGATACACAAAACCGTCTAACGTGATTTCATCTAATGCTTTAATTAAACGCTGTCCTAAGCGAATAAAGAATTTGCTATTTTCAATCGGTTTACGACCGCCTACCGTTTCGCCAGCATCCGGGTAAGTAAAAATCAAATCAATATCCGAGGAAAAATTCAGTTCTCGTCCGCCTAATTTGCCCATACCCAAAATCAGTAATTCTTGCGGTTCGCCCAGTGAGTTTATCGGCGTGCCGTATTCTTCGCGACAACGTTTAAACAACCAATCTCTTGCACCGATAATTAATGCTTCTGCCAAATCCGATAAGTGTTCGAATACAAACTCTACGCTGGCAAGTTTATTCGATTGCAGAAAACTGAGTGCTTGCCATTTCACGGTGACGAAACAAACGTAATTCTTGTGCTAACTGAGCTTCATCTTGTACCAAGGCTAAAACAGTGACTAAACGCTCTGTATAATTGCCGACATTGGCGATAGACGGATATTCCGTTAGCCACGTTTGCAATAATTGCGTACGCTTTTTTAGTGTTTGTTGCACAAAATTTGACATCCCCACCGCGATAGCAAGCGGTCGAATTTTATCAGCATTTTGCAAATCAGATTCACTTACTAGATCGGAAAGATTAGTTTGAGCGAACATATGATGCCTCTTCAGAAATTGGACGAGAAAAAGGCACAAACGAAACCGCTTGTGCCTATTGAGAAAATATCATTAAAACACTTTTTTAAATGGCTTGATGATTACATCACCATAAACGCCGGCTTCGACATAAGGATCTTCGGAAGCCCAAACTTGAGCATCGGCTAACGAGTCAAATTCGGCAATCACGGTAGAACCGGTTACACCACTACCATCTTCGGTTGGATTTGGACCTGCAGTTAATAAGCGACCTTCCGCTTGTAATTTTTCTAAACGTGCTAAGTGAGCTGGGCGTACTTCCATACGTTTTTCCAAAGTATTTGGATTATCTTGTGCAAAAATAACGTAATACATTTTTACCTCTATGCAGTTGGTTGCTGATTTACAAGCTCTGCCTCAAAGGCTAAAGCCTGTTCCATTAATGATAATGCTTCATCAAGCTCAGGATTATTTTCACGAGGAATTGCACGAGATTTACCTTCTTTATCGACCGCAACATAGGTAAATAGTGCTTCTGTTACACGAAAACGCTCTCTTGAACCTTGATAAACCTGTTTAATAAATACTTCAACTTTAACTTGTAACGATGAACGTCCGACTTTAACTAAAGTACCATAGCAACAGACCACATCACCGACCGAAATCGGCATATGGAAAACCATTTTATCCACGGTAACAGTCACCACTCTGCCTTTCGCCAATTCTTTTGCAAGGATAGCACCGCCTAAGTCCATTTGTGACATAATCCAGCCGCTGAAAATATCGCCGTTAGCGTTAGTATCTGACGGCATTGCGAGCGTTCTTAGTAGTAATTTACCATTAGGATTTCTGTCATAAGGTTTATTTTTGCTCATTGGTATTCTCCACATTTTTAAGATGAGGATAGAGATAAGCCCCGGTTGCAATCGCGACGACTAAACTCAATCCCGTAAATCCGAAGGTTTTAAATGTTGCCCATACGTCATCTGAAAAATAATGACTAATTACGATATTAAGCAACATACAGATAATAAAAAAGCCTGCCCAACCTAAGTTGAGATTATGCCAAACTTGTTCTGGCAATTTCAGTTCTTTGCCTAATAACATCTGAATAATCGGCTTTTTGAAAACAAATTGGCTGATTAAGAGTACAGCAACAAATAAACCATTAATAATCGTCACTTTCCATTTCAAGAAATTTAAGTCATTGAAATAAGCGGTCAAAATTCCGAAGAAAACAACAAAAACACCCATAATCCATTGCGATTTTTCAATCTTTCTATAAAGCACTTGTAACGCAATCAACTGAATAATGGTTGCAATCACTAATGTAATTGCCGCTTGTTGCACACCATATAATTTGTATACCGCAAAAAACAGAATCAACGGAATAAATTCAAGTAATTGTTTCATCTTAACCTCTTACTACATTATTTTGACTATATACTTGGTAAAACCGAAAACTAAATACGGTAATAAATAAAGAGAAAAATGAACTGACAAACACAGTAATCGCAAGCCCGATAGCACTCGCTCCCAAACCACTTAAAAATGACATTAGAATTTGCGGTACAAAGTAGGAAATTACGCAAAATAGCACTAATGCAATACCTTTACCACGACTTAACTGCCACGTAAAACGAAGCGTTTCACCAATCCCATTAAATTCTTCAATCAAATAAGCATAGACTGACAAACAAAGTTTGATAAATAAAAACGCACCACCAATAATTAACGGAAAAGCGACTAAAGCTAATCCACTACCGGCTTGAGAACCAAAGAGTTGAGAAGCCATACCGATTGAAAGTGGGAGTACCATAAGAATATTCAGCACGATAACCGGAAATAATTTAGCTAATGAAACCGAAAGATTTTGAAAGAAATGTTTAAAACTGCCTCGATTAATATCTTTAATATTTAAGATAAGCAAGCTCGTCAGAAAAATATTTAAAACGCCCATTAATAAGAGAGGATACAAAGCAGATAGCGTCATTTCTGTATTATTGGCATCAACTTGCCCCATGTTAGGCACTAACAATAAATTCACAAGCTGTAATGCACTGAATAAAACGATTGCAAACAATGAAAAGTGCGTTGATTACGGATAAAATTCCAACTGTCTTGTAACAAATCGGGAAATTTAATGGGCATTTATCAATCCTTCTAACAGGTGTAAAAAAATTGTTGCAAAGTATAGCAACAGTTTAGTGTAACTGCATTAAAATCTACGCATTTTCGAGCGATAAAACTTATGCTATGCTGTTTTTATCGTTTTTTGCACAAAATTACTATTATGAACACGACTCTCCAAGCCGGACAACGCTATCTTGCTACCTATCCGAATCAAAAGAAGCTCTCACTGTTTATGCCTGATTATCGGCTAATTAGGTTAGTAAAACTTGCTTCTCGCTTTATGCCTGCTTTTGCTTGCTTTGCGATCTTATGGCAATACTTTTTTGCTGATCCGAGCCAATCCATTTTGGCTAATGCGATTATCACTTCACTCTTCGCATTAAGTTTACCCTATCAAGGACTCTATTGGTTAGGAAAACGGGCGACCTCACCTTTACCGCTTTCCCTGTTAGGCTGGTATCAAGAATTAAAACAAAAGCTGATTAATGAAAATAAAAAAGTCGAAGACCAAGCAATGCCCTCTTATCAAGATTTCGCCAATTTGCTACAACTTGCCGAACAAACTTGGGGTAATGAATATTTTGATAAGCTATAAAATGACAAAAAAATGCTAAAATTAGACCGCTTGTTTGCAGATAAAGACTTATCTATCGGTAAAAACAGCAAATGAAATGCTTGCAAAAAATACTGAAGGCTTTAGTATGGCGAACTTCATTTTTTATCTCATATACCGAACCGAAAATTTACTTAAAAACTCATAATTATGAATCAAGATACTCAATCAGCTAATACTCAACAAGAAAAAAAGATTGCCTATAATTTCAATAAATTACAAAAACGTTTACGCCGTAATGTCGGTAATGCGATTGCCGATTTCAATATGATTGAAGACGGCGATAAAGTAATGGTATGTTTATCCGGCGGTAAAGACAGCTATACATTATTAGATATTCTGCTCAACCTCAAACTAAGTGCACCAATTCACTTCGATATTGTGGCGGTCAATTTAGACCAAAAACAACCGGGTTTTCCGGAGCATATTTTGCCTGAATATCTCGAGTCTATCGGAGTTGAATACAAAATTGTCGAAGAAAATACCTACGGCATTGTAAAAGAGAAAATTCCGGAAGGCAAAACCACTTGTTCACTTTGCTCTCGCTTACGTCGTGGGATTTTATATCGCACCGCCACCGAACTCGGTGCAACTAAAATTGCCCTTGGTCACCATCGTGACGATATGCTGGAAACCTTATTCTTAAATATGTTTTACGGCGGTAAACTCAAATCAATGCCGCCAAAACTCATTTCGGATGACGGTAAACAAATCGTGATTCGTCCGTTAGCGTACTGCAAAGAAAAAGATATTGAAAAATATTCGCAAGCCAAACAGTTCCCGATTATTCCGTGTAACCTATGCGGCTCTCAACCAAATTTACAACGCCAAGTTGTCAAAGAGATGCTTCAAACCTGGGATCGTCAATATCCGGGGCGAATCGAAACCATGTTTAGTGCAATGCAAAACATTACCCTTTCTCATCTTTGTGATCCGAGCCTGTTTGATTTTAAAGGCTTAAAACGCGGTCAAGTGTTAGATGGTGTGGAAGGCGATATTGCATTTGATAAAGCGGAAATTCCAAATCAGCCGTTCATTCAAGATGAAGACGAACAAGCTGATTACAGCGAAAATGGAATGATTCAATTTAAAGAAGTCCAATAAAAACAAAGAGCAAACTTTTAAGTGCAAATTACGCTAAAGTTTGCTCTTTTTTTCTATGGCCGATTACCAACCCAAACGACCATCACTTTGTCATCTTGGTAACGGCGGCTAAATGCAAAATAAGACTTATTTTGTTCAACAATTTGCTGTCCTTTACCTACAGCGATATGATTTTTCCTAAAATTCGCTAATTTTTGCCAATGTGATTTTAATGCTTGGTTTTGGAATTTATTTTTTAAATCATCCCAATTCATATCCGAACGTGTTCCTTGAATCGGATCCGAACCGGTTGCACCAAATTCTCTTCCACTTTCATCACCATAATAAATTTGCACAGCTCCGGGAGCCAGCATTAATAAACTCAGCGCAGTTTTTTGTCTATCAAAATATCGTTCACTATCAGAATGGAAAAACAGACGAGTATCATGTGAAGACAAGTAACTCAACATATTAAAATCAGCTAATTTTTCACTCATTTTTTGATATGTGGGTTCAATATTCGCAAAACAGTTTAAACTTTCTTTAGCTTGATCTTGAAAATCAAAATTTATCATGGCATCAAAACCGTTTTGGAAATAATCACTTTTAACAATCGTATGTCCCCATGCTTCTCCCACCATCCAAAATTTATCATCAAATTTCTTCGTTGGATTTTTTTCTTGCCATTCGTGTAATGCTTTTTCTGCCGACTGCTTCAACGCGCCCATGTGCTTTTTTCAACATGTTTTGCCGTATCGACACGGAAACCATCCACACCATATTTTCTTACCCAATCGGAAAGCCATCCAATTAAGTAATCGGAAACATTGGCATTGTCACGTTCAATCGCATTAGTGTCTGACTTATTTGCCAAGAATATCGGTAATTTAACCGCTTGTTTTGCTTCTGTTTTTAAATCCGGTAATGAGGCGAGCGACATTTTTAAATCATCAAATTTAGGGCTATCATAATCGCCTAAATCGGATCTCGTCCAATCTTTCCCCCACCATTTTGCCCAAGCCGCTTTATCGGAAAAATTAATAAAATTATTGAATGAATGCCAATTTTGACCGGTTTGAGGTTTCCAATCAGTCCATTTTTCGCCTAATATTTGACTAACTTCTTGTTCTTTTAAATAAAGTGAACCGAAACCGAATTCTTGCATATCCGCCAATGTCGCATACCCAGTATGATTCATCACAATATCAAAAATAACTCTCATACCACGTTGATGAGCTTGCTCAATTAATTGTTGCAAATCTTGCTCAGTTCCCATATTGGCATCAATTTTAGTCCAATCTTGATGATAATAACCATGGTAAGCATAATGTGGAAAATCGCCTTTTTCTCCACCACCAACCCAACCATGAATTTGCTCTAACGGTGAGCTAATCCATAACACATTAACACCCAGTTTGTGTAAATAATCGAGTTTTTGAGTTAATCCCTTTAAATCTCCACCATGAAACGTACCGATTTCTTGAAGTCCATCATATTGTCTGCCATAGCTGTGGTCATTCGTTTTATCACCATTATAAAAACGATCAGTTAAAACAAAATAAACCGTTGCATTATGCCAATCGAATTTAGATTCTGTTTTCTGCTCTACTTTTTCTAACAGTAACAAACCGTTAGAGTCTGATGAAGGTAAAAAGTGTACCTTACCATTTTTCACAATATCCGTTTGTCCTGAATAAGCATCTCTTACTTGCTCATTTTCTTGAAAAGTATCTTTTACATCAATTTCTACCGCTTGCCCATTCCAAACTGGACAAATTTTCGGTTTATCTTCTTTTTGTTCGACACTTAAACGTAATGTCGGCGTACCGCTTCTTAAATCAATTTGAGCGGAATAATTACCATCACGGAAAACACGAAATGTCGGAACATCTGAAGTACAAGAGGAAAGGGAGAGTGTCTGATTTAATTTAATCGGTAATTGAGGCTGAAAACATTGATGTCCGCTTTGAAAAGTGAGCGGATAAGTTCCTTTTTTTAATGGTTGCTCCGATTTTAAAATTAATTTTTCCGATTCTTTAAAATTCGGAAATAACGTACTCTGCCAGTTATTTGCTATTGCAAGAGGCGAACATAAAGCCAACCACAACACATTTTTAGAGAAAGACATAAAACCTCCGAGTATAAAAATATTCCGATTTTTATCTTATGTAAAAATTAAGTGGAGGTAAATCCTCCTTATTGAGAAAAGTAAAAGTATGAGAATAAAGGCGTAAAATGTGCTAAAGCACAGCGATTTTGTATCATCATTTTATAAATTAGCCTATATCTACAAAAAATACTCGACAACAATATTTTTTGCGTTACATTAGAGAATTATTTTATTTCTTACAAAAAAAGGTAAAACACAATGTTGTCTAACGAAGTTGTTATCTCAATTATCATATTACTTGCTTTGAGCTTGCTCAGAATTAATGTGGTAATTGCGTTAATTATTGCGACACTAACCTGTGGAGTAATCGGTTTCTATGGGGTTGACGGTATGAGTATATTTGAAGCGTTAACCAAAACCATCGAAAAATTTACTGGCGGTTTGGGCGGTGGTGCAGAAACTGCAATGAATTATGCCGTTCTTGGTGCATTTGCAGTCGCATTATCCAAATCTGGCGTTACTGATTTATTAGCTTATAAAGTCATTTCTGCTTTCGGTAAACGTCCTTCCGGTCGCTCGGTATTTTGGTTTAAATATATCGTGTTATTTGTATTGACTGCATTTGCAATCTCATCACAAAACTTAATTCCGATCCATATTGCTTTTATTCCGATTTTAGTTCCACCACTATTAAGCGTAATGAATCAATTAAAAATCGACCGCCGAGCGGTAGCGTGTGCATTAACATTCGGTTTAACCGCAACCTATATGCTCATTCCAGCTGGTTTCGGTCAGATCTTCATTGAAAGTATTTTGGTTAAAAATATCAACCAAGCCGGTCAAACATTTAATTTAGTTGCAAGCACATCAGAAATGACCAAAGCAATGGCAATTCCAGTTGCTGGTATGATTTTAGGATTACTGTTTGCTTTCTTTGTTTCTTATCGCAAGCCTCGTACTTATATAGAAAATGTAAAAGAACCAACTGCTGATGAAGTGGTCGCACGAGTAGCAAAAGTAAAACCGTTCCATATCGGCATCAGTATTCTAGCAATTTTGGCGACTTGTTCGGTACAATTGGCGACAAATTCAACAGTAATTGGTGGCTTAGCCGGTTTAATTATTTTTGCATTAGGCGGTGTCTTCAAATTAAAACAAACTAATGATTTATTCCAAGACGGTTTACGTTTAATGGCAATGATCGGCTTTGTGATGATTGCCGCATCCGGCTTTGCAAGTGTCGTCAATGCAACCGGTGGTGTGCCGGAATTAGTTGAAGCATTACGTGGTTCTATTCAAAGCAAAGAAATGGTCGCGTTATTGATGCTAATTGTCGGTTTATTTATTACGATGGGTATCGGTTCTTCATTCTCAACCGTACCGATCATTACTTCTATTTACGTGCCTTTATGCGTTTCATTCGGTTTTTCTCCGTTAGCAACAATGGCTATCGTGGGTGTGGCGGTTGCTTTAGGCGATGCAGGTTCTCCGGCTTCTGATTCAACATTAGGCCCAACATCAGGCTTAAATGCTGATGGTAAACACGACCACATTTGGGATTCTGTTGTGCCAACTTTCTTACACTTTAATATTCCGCTATTAGTGTTTGGTTGGATTGCCGCAATGACCCTCTAATTTTTACTTACACCACGGATAATGCAAATTTTTGCGGAAAAATGACCGCTTGTTTGCTTTATCCGTGGTTTCTATTTGGATTTTATTTATGAAGTTTATTTCTTTTAATATTAATGGCTTGCGTGCTCGTCCACACCAATTGGAAGCATTGATTGCAAAACATCAGCCGGATGTTATCGGCTTACAAGAAATCAAAGTGGCTGATGAAGATTTTCCTTGGGATTTAGTCAACCATTTGGGGTATCACGTATTTCATCACGGACAAAAAGGACACTACGGTGTGGCACTTTTAACCAAAAAAGAACCACTTGCCGTACGTAAAGGTTTCCCAACCGATAATGCTGATGCACAAAAGCGTATGATTATGGCAGATATTGAAACAGAATTTGGCGTACTAACCGTGTTAAACGGCTATTTTCCACAAGGCGAAAATCGCTCGCACGAAACTAAATTCCCGGCAAAAGAAAAATTCTACGCTGATTTACAGCATTATTTAGAAACTGAACTGACTCCAGAAAATCCTATTGTGATTATGGGCGATATGAATATTAGCCCGACCGATTTAGATATCGGTATCGGCGAGCCAAATCGCAAACGCTGGTTACGTGACGGTAAATGTTCATTCCTACCAGAAGAACGTGAATGGTTAGATCGTTTATATCACTATGGTTTAGTTGATACATTCCGAGCAATGAATCCAAGTGCATATGACAAATTCTCATGGTTTGATTACCGTTCGAAAGGATTTGATGACAATCGTGGGTTACGTATCGACTTAGTATTGGCATCTAAAGGCTTAGCGGAACATTGTGTGGAAACAGGTATTGATCTCGAAATCCGTGCAATGGAAAAACCATCTGATCACGCACCAGTTTGGGCAGTATTTAAATAATCGCTAGACACAAAAATGTCTGATGCCGGATAATCCTCTATCTAATGAATTTACTTATAAGATTCATTTGAAAAACTCGTTTACACATACTATTACTGTGACAAAAGGGCATAGCAGATAAAATAAAAGGCTATCTCTCGATAGCCTTTTTTATATCTCTAGCAATTAACCAAGCAATTTATTCATACGTTTGATAAATGTTGCCGGATTTTCTAATGAACCACGTTCTGCAAGCAATGCTTGTTCAAACAATAATTCAATCCAATCATGGAATTCTGTTTCATCGGTAAGATCTGCAATTTTCTTAACCATTCGATGATCCGGATTTAACTCAAATGTATATTTCACTTCCGGGGCTTTTTGTCCCATTGCGGCAAACAGTTTTGCCATTTGCGTAGTCATTTCATCACTATCGGTTGAAACCACTGCCGGCGTGTCGGTTAAGCGATACGTTAATACTACTTTTTTTACACGGTCACCAAAATAGTTTTGCGCACGTTCAAGGAAAGATCCGAATTCCGCTTGTTGTGCTTTTTGGCTCTCTTCTTGTTCCTTATCGGCGAGATCGCCTAAATCCAGATCCGATTTTGTGATACTTTGCAACGGTTTGCCGTCAAATTCAGTTAAATGACCAACTACCCACTCGTCAATACGATCAGATAATAGCAAGCACTTCAATACCTTTCTTATTAAACAGTTCAAGGTGCGGACTATTTTTCGTCGCTACATAGCTATCTGCGGTTAAGAAATAAATCGCTTTCTGACCTTCTTTCATTCTGCCGACATAATCCGCCAAACTTACTGTTTGTTCACTAGAATCTGTCTGGGTTGAAGCAAAACGGAATAATGATGCAATTTGTTGTTTATTGGCAAAATCCTCACCAACGCCTTCTTTTAACACTAACCCGAATTCATTCCAGAAGGTTTGGTATTTAGCTTGATCGTCCTTCGCTAATTTTTCCAATAATTGCAATGCACGTTTAGTTAATGCCGAACGCAGTGAAGCGGTGACTTTATTTTCTTGTAAAATCTCACGTGAAACGTTTAACGGCAAGTCATTCGTATCTAATAAACCTCGCATAAAACGTAGGTAATTCGGCATAAACACTTCGGCATCGTCCATAATAAATACACGCTGTACATAAAGTTTTAAGCCGTGTTTCTGATCACGATTGAACATATCCCAAGGTGCTTTTGCCGGCACATAAAGTAAGCTGGTATATTCTTGTTTACCTTCTACTTTATTATGTGCCCAGATGAGCGAATCATTATAATCGTGGCTTAAATGTTTATAAAACTCTTGGTATTCTTCGTCTGAAATTTCGGTTTTTGAACGAGTCCAAAGTGCTTGCGCTTTGTTAATTTTTTCCCATTTTTGACCGCTTGCTTTGCCTTCTTCATCATATTCTGTCGTTTGGATTTCAACCGGCAAGCCGATATGATCCGAATATTTACCGATAATTTCACGTAAACGCCATTCGCTTAAAAATTCTTTTTCATCCTCACGCAGATGTAAAATAACGTCCGTACCGCGTGTTAATTTCTCAATATCTGCTACCGTGTAATCGCCTTCACCGGCAGATTCCCACATAACGCCTTGTGCTTCACCCGCCGCACGAGTTTTCACCGTCACTTTATCTGCCACAATAAAAGCTGAATAGAAACCAACCCCGAACTGACCGATTAATTGACTGTCTTTCGCTTGATCCGTACCTAACGAATTTAAAAACTCTTTGGTGCCTGATTTAGCGATCGTGCCTAAGTGATCGATCACTTGCTCACGGTTCATACCGATACCGTTATCGCTGATAGTCAGTGTGCCTAAAGTTTCATCAAAGCTCACTCGTACACGTAATTCGCCGTCACCTTCATATAACGCAGGATTGGAAAGCGCTTTAAAACGCAGTTTATCCGCCGCATCAGACGCATTGGAGATTAATTCACGTAAGAAAATTTCTTTATTTGAATAAAGTGAATGGATCATTAACTGAAGTAATTGCTTAACTTCCGATTGGAAGCCTCTTGTTTCTTGATTGGTACTCATTTTATCCCTCTTTAATTTACAAAAAATAAGCGGAATTCCACCGCTTTTAAACGCCTTAGTAAATGGGGAAACCTTATTTACTTTTCAAGCCAAAAATCAAAGTTATTTCCTATTAAAAAATCTAATTTAATCGTTATATTTTATCAAATTGATAGTTTTACAAAATAAAATCTATCAATAATAATATATCCATACGCAAAACCTATTAACATTCCAAGGTAATTATTATGTCTAAATGTCCATTCCATCATACATCATTAACGATGAACAACGGTGCACCTGTTGTTGATAACCAAAACAGTTTAACTGCCGGCCCTCGCGGTCCGTTGCTTGCACAGGATTTATGGTTAAACGAGAAATTAGCCAACTTCGTGCGTGAAGTTATTCCTGAGCGCCGTATGCATGCTAAAGGTTCCGGCGCATTCGGTAAATTCACCGTGACCCATGATATTACTCAATACACTAAAGCGGCAATCTTTAGCGAAGTGGGTCAAGAAACCGAATTATTCGCACGTTTTACCACTGTAGCCGGTGAACGTGGTGCGGCAGATGCAGAACGTGATATCCGTGGCTTTGCGGTTAAATTCTATACCGAACAAGGTAACTGGGACTTAGTCGGTAACAACACACCGGTATTCTTCTTACGTGATCCACGTAAATTCCCTGACTTAAATAAAGCGGTTAAACGTGACCCGCGCACAAATATGCGTAGTGCGACAAACAACTGGGACTTCTGGACGTTATTACCGGAAGCATTCCACCAAGTAACGATCGTAATGTCTGAGCGTGGTATCCCGGCTTCATACCGCCATATGCACGGTTACGGTTCACACACATATAGCTTAATCAATGCAAATAACGAACGCTTCTGGGTGAAATTCCACTTCCGTACCCAACAAGGTATCAAGAACTTAACCAACGAAGAAGCGGCGGCAATTATCGCAAATGATCGTGAATCACACCAACGTGATTTATACGAATCAATCGAAAAAGGCGATTTCCCGAAATGGACGCTTTATATCCAAGTGATGCCAGAAGCTGATGCGGAAAAAGTACCATACCACCCGTTTGACTTAACCAAAGTGTGGCCAAAATCAGACTACCCATTAATCGAAGTGGGCGTAATGGAATTAAACCGCAACCCAGCAAACTTCTTTGCAGATGTTGAACAATCTGCATTTGCACCGAGCAACTTAGTACCGGGTATCAGCGTATCTCCGGACCGTATGTTACAAGCTCGTTTATTTAACTATGCGGATGCACAACGTTACCGTTTAGGTGTAAACCACCACCAAATTCCGGTAAATGCACCTCGTTGTCCGGTTCACAGTAATGCGCGTGACGGTCAAGGTCGAGTGGACGGTAACTACGGTTCAACCTTACATTATGAGCCGAATAGCTTCGGTCAATGGCAAGAACAAGCGCAATTTGCTGAACCACCACTCAAAATCAACGGTGATCAAAGACATTGGGATTATCGCCAAGATGATTCAGATTACTTCAGCCAACCACGTGTGTTATTCAACAATATGACTGATTCAGAAAAAGAATCACTATTCAAGAATACAGTCGCTGGTATGGGCGATGCGTTAGACTTTATTAAATATCGCCATATCCGTAACTGCTACTTCTGTGATCCGGCTTACGGTGAAGGCGTTGCAAAAGCATTAGGTATGACAGTTGCCGATGCAATGGAAGCATACAATACTGATCCGGCGATGGGTCAACCGGGTTTATTAAAACCTAACTTCTAATTTAGAAGTCACCAAATTAGCAAATGCAACTGTTCAAAAACCCGCGAGATAATCGCACACAGTAGTCCTCCTTACATAAATGCATTTGCTCTATCAAAGCCCTATCTACACGATAGGGCTTTTCTTTTGTTTGAAAAATCAATCTGCGTTACAATTCCCACGTTTTTTATTTTTAAACAAAAAGGAAAGCTTTTGGAATATCGTTATTACATCACCACGGGAATTGCCATTCTTGTTTTGCAATGCCTCGTATTTAACTTTTCTCGTACCGTAGGTTGGCTATTCAACTTATCCACCAAATCACGCAAGATCGTGACATTTATTAGCTATTTAGCCGCAAATGGCTTAGCGATTCTTACTGTCACACGAACATTTAACGGTTTTAGAATTACGGCGCTAATGCTCGCTTTACTACTGTTTGCATTATTCGTTAGCCTTGCTTGTGTGGTGATTTACCGCCTATTTAAAGGCAAACAAGCGGTCAATTTTGCCTTAAAAATTACCTATCCTTTCGCATTTTTCGGTATTGTTGGGTTCGCCTTATATAACGCTTATACACCGAAAGTGGTGCATTATTCCGTAAAGTTGGATAAACCGCTTGATCAACCGCTACGTATTGGGGTAGCAAGTGATCTGCACTTAGGGCAATGGTTTGGTGCGAAACAATTAGATAAATTAGCGGAGATCTTTAATCAGCAAAATGTCGATCTGATTTTATTACCCGGCGATATTATGGACGATAATACCGATGCTTATGTCGCCGAAAATATGCAACCGCATTTAGCTAAGCTCAAAGCACCTTTAGGGGTTTATGCCACTTTGGGTAATCACGATTTCTTCGGAAAGCGACAAGCGATTGCCGCCGAAATTCAAAAAGCAGGTATCCAAGTACTATGGGATCAAGCGGTCGAAATTAACGGAAAATTTACCATTATCGGACGTAACGATGACCTCGTAAAAAACAGACCGAGTGCCGCTCAATTATTAACGGAGGTAAACTCGAATTTACCGGTGTTTTTACTTGACCATCGCCCAACGCAAATCGAGCAACATTCACAATTACCGATTGATTTACAGGTGTCCGGACATACGCATAAAGGACAAATTTTTCCGGCAAATTTAATGACTAACGTGATTTATCGACTGCACTATGGCTATGAAAAGATCGGATTAGGTCATTATTTTGTTACCTCAGGTTATGGCTTTTGGGGCATACCGATGCGCTTGGTTCGCAATCCGAAGTCTTTATTATTGATGTGAAAGGTAAATAACCTTAGTTTTTTTATGCAAACCCCTGAATTGATTTTCAGGGGTTTATTTTTTTACATTTCTCGAATCGTCCTATCTTCAATCACTTATCTTTTGTCAATATCCTTTTACAAAATTTTCTGCTTGCACACGCCTCAATAAAACAATATCTTGTATATAAGAATTTCAAAACCACAACATATAGTGGTTAAACAATACAATAAAAGGAGACACATTTTATGCAGAAAACATTGATGGTAACCAAACGCAACGGCCAGCAAGAGCCGTTTGATTTGGATAAAATTCATCGTGTCATCACTTGGGTCGCCGAGGGTTTACATAATGTATCGGTATCACAAGTGGAACTGAGCGCCCATATTCAGTTTTACCAAGGTATTCGTACCGCCGATATTCACGAGACAATCATCAAAGCTGCTGCTGATTTAATCAGTACCGAAACGCCGGATTATCAATATCTTGTCGCGCGTTTAGCGATGTTTCATCTGCGTAAAAAAGCCTACGGGGACTTCACCCCACCTCATTTATTAACTCATATTAAAAAGCTGGTTACACTCGGTAAATACGATAAAGCACTGTTAACCGACTATACCGAACAAGAATGGCAGTTAATGAATGAGTTCCTCGTACACAGCCGAGATATGGATTTTTCTTATGCGGCTGTCAAACAGCTCGAAGGAAAATATTTAGTCCAAAATCGAGTGACCGGTGAGATCTATGAGTCGGCACAATTCTTATATCTTTTAGTGGCGACCTGCTTGTTTTCGAAATATCCGAAAGCCACTCGTTTGGATTATGTAAAACGCTTTTACGATGCGACTTCAACCTTCAAAATTTCATTGCCTACCCCGATTATGTCGGGGGTAAGAACACCGACTCGTCAGTTTAGTTCTTGTGTATTAATTGAATGCGGCGATAGTTTGGATTCAATCAATGCCACTTCTGTCGCGATTATTAAATATGTCTCGCAACGTGCGGGCATTGGCATTAACGCCGGTGCAATCCGTGCATTAGGCGACCCGATTCGTCAAGGGGAAGCTTTCCACACCGGTTGCATTCCGTTTTATAAGCATTTCCAAAGTGCGGTGAAATCTTGCTCTCAAGGCGGTGTGCGTGGCGGCCGCAACGGTTTATTACCCGCTATGGCACTTAGAAGTAGAAAGTTTATTGGTGTTAAAAAATAATCGAGGCGTGGAAGACAACCGCTGTCGTCATATGGACTACGGCGTACAGCTCAACAAGCTGATGTATCAACGCTTAATTAAGGGTGGCGAAATCACCTTATTCAGCCCGTCTGATGTCGATGGTTTGTATGAAGCGTTTTTTGCTGATCAAGAAAAGTTCGAACAGCTTTATCTGCAATATGAGCAAGACCCGAACATTCGTAAACGCAGTGTGAAAGCGGTTGAGTTATTTTCACTGCTCATGCAAGAACGCGCTTCAACCGGCCGCATTTATATTCAGAATGTCGATCATTGCAATACGCATTCACCGTTCAATCCGCAAGTTGCACCGATCAAACAATCAAATTTATGTTTAGAAATCGCATTGCCGACCAAACCGCTGAATGATATTAACGATGAAAACGGGGAAATAGCACTCTGTACCCTTTCAGCATTTAACTTAGGTACTTTGCAAAATTTAGATGAATTTGAACCGCTTGCCGACTTAGTGGTACGAGCGCTAGATGCCTTGTTAGATTATCAAGATTATCCGGTGAAGCGACAAAACACGCCGCATTAGCTCGCCGTTCGCTTGGCATTGGGGTCATCAACTACGCTTATTACTTAGCGAAAAACGGCGTGCGTTATTCGGATGGTTCTGCCAATGCACTTACCCACAGAACCTTTGAAGCGATGCAATATTATTTACTAAAAGCCTCGCTTAATTTAGCCAAAGAACAAGGGGCTTGTAAGTTATTCGGTGAGACGAGCTATGCTCAAGGTATTTTACCGATTGATAGCTATAAGAAAGAATTGGATAACCTGACTCAAGAACCTCTACATTATGATTGGGAAAGTTTGCGTGCAGAGATTCAACAATTCGGCTTACGTAACTCAACCTTAAGCTCATTAATGCCGTCAGAAACGTCCTCACAAATTTCCAATGCAACCAACGGTATTGAACCGCCACGTGGTTACGTGAGTGTTAAAGCCTCAAAAGACGGCATCTTAAAACAAGTTGTGCCAGAATATGAAAAGCTCCGTTCACAATACGAACTATTATGGGATATCCCAGATATGAGCGGTTACTTACAGCTGGTCGGTATTATGCAGAAATTCATTGATCAGGCAATTTCGGCAAATACCAATTATGACCCGCAAAAATTTGAAGACGGCAAAGTACCGATGAAACGCTTACTTGCTGATTTACTGACCGCTTATAAATACGGATTAAAAACACTCTATTACCAAAATACCAGAGACGGCGCGGAAGATTCCCAACAAGATTTAAATGACGGTTGTGCCGGTGGTGCTTGCAAAATTTAGTGTCTAGTCTGAATTTAACTAACCACGGAATACACGGAGAACACAGAAATAATTCGGAGAATGTTAAGAGCCACAGCGTGGCTCACTCAGCCGAAGGCTGATCATAACCACGTACGGCTTGCCGTGCGTGGGCAATTCAAAAAGGATACAAAATGGCATACACCACTTTCTCACAAAATAAAAATGATCAATTAAAAGAACCGATGTTTTTCGGGCAAAATGTGAATGTTGCTCGTTATGACCAACAAAAATATGAATTATTTGAAAAGTTAATCGAAAAACAACTCTCATTTTTCTGGCGTCCGGAAGAAGTTGATGTCTCGCAAGATCGCATCGACTACCAATCATTGCCGGAACATGAAAAACATATTTTTATCAGTAACTTAAAATATCAAACATTACTTGATTCTATTCAAGGTCGCGACCCGAACGTAGCATTTTTGCCGTTAGTATCGATTCCGGAACTAGAAACTTGGATCGAAACCTGGACGTTTTCCGAAACGATCCATTCACGTTCTTATACGCACATTATCCGTAATATCGTGAATGATCCGTCGATTGTGTTTGACGATATCGTGACTAACGAAGAAATTATTAAACGCGCGAAAGATATTTCTTGTTACTACGATGATTTAATTCGAGATTCGCAACTTTATACGCTCTACGGAGAAGGTTGCTATACGGTGGACGGCAAGCAATACCAAGTGACTTTACGCAATCTAAAACGCCAACTTTATTTATGCTTAATGAGTGTGAACGTGCTGGAAGCGATTCGTTTTTACGTATCATTCGCTTGTTCTTTTGCGTTTGCCGAGCGTCAGTTAATGGAAGGTAACGCTAAAATTATTAAATTCATCGCACGTGATGAATATCTACATTTAACCGGCACACAAAATATGTTGAACATTATGGCATCCGGACAAGATGATCCGGAAATGGCACAAATTGCCGAAGAGTGTAAACAAGAAGCGTATGAGCTTTTTGTGGCGGCAGAACAAGAAAAAGAATGGGCGGCGTATTTATTCAAAGACGGTTCAATGATTGGTTTGAATGAAGATATTTTGGTGAAATATGTCGAATACATTACCAATATTCGAATGCAAGCGGTCGGATTACCTCGCCCTTTTGCCACCGCTTCAAATCCGATTCCTTGGATTAACGCTTGGCTGGTGTCTGATAACGTACAAGTTGCACCGCAAGAAGTCGAAGTCAGTTCCTATTTAGTTGGGCAGATTGATGCCAAAGTCGATAGCAACGATTTTGATAATTTTGAACTTTAATTATCAAAAATACGGAATACATCGATTTATCGCTGTATTCCGTTTGAAATAAGCTAACAAGACTTCCGTTGAATTAAAGGACACTCAAGATAATGAACGTCTTTATCTTGTTTCGCTTCGATTAAGTGTAATGCGGCTTGCCGTCCCATTTCATAATGTGGTAGCTGTACTGTCGTCAAAGGCGGTAAAAATAAATGAGCCACCCCAACCATATTATCATAACCGACAACCGCAACATCTTGCGGAATACGCAATCCACGAGCGAGTAATAACTGATAAGCAAGCATTGCAATCCGGTCATTACCGCATACGATGACATCATAGTCAAAATGCTCAAGATCTGAGGCTAAAATCTCTTTTAATCGATCTGCACCTTCTAAATAATCATCGCTTTCGTTCATAAAAAACTCGGTCGGCACATTTGCATTTTTTTGAGAAAACCAAACCGCTTGAAAACCTTTTTGGCGTTCCTTAGCCGCAATCGCATTATATGGAATATACAAACATAATGGTTTCTTATAACCTTTTTCGACTAATAAACGAGTCACATCCGCTTGTCCTTGAAAGTCATTCGGAATATAACTGGCAACTTGTATATCATCGGTAACACAATTCGCCAAAACAATCGGGTAATTTGCTAAACGTTTTGGAATCTGAATTTTCTTTAAACCGTGACGACTAATAATAATTGCGGTCGGACGATGTGAAAGCAATAACTCTACTGCCTTTTCAACATCTTGCTGGTCATCTTCAAACGTATTAATGACAAACGAGTTCCAACCGTGTTGACGAACGGTTTGTTCGATTGCTAATAAAATCTCAACCGAAAACGGCGTCGTGGCGGTACTAAAGGATAAAACACCAATCGTATTTTCTGTTGCCCCACGAATTTTCTGTGCGCCTAAATTCGGTACATAATTTAATTGCTCAATTGCTTGTTGAACCGCTAATCGAGTTTTATCTGAAAGCTGTTTCGGGTTATTTATCGCTCGAGAAACCGTCATTACTGAAACACCGGCTAATTTTGCAACATCTTTCAAAGAAGCCATATACTACATTCTATTTGTTATTTTTCTGAAACATCATTGTCCATTATCGTCTACGGATTCGCAATCACTAAGAATGTGATCTCCTTCACACTTTCAAAATGTTAACGTTAAAAAACGTGATTTAAATCACATTTTCATTATTTTATTCTTTTTATTCAAAAATGATAACGTTAACATTCAAAACAAGAAATCATCAAAGCAAGAGGTGTTTTATGCAAACTCAAACAACGCAACAAAATAACAAAGTGTATTATTGGGGGAATCGCAACTATTTAGCTTTTAGCGGTTATTTCTTTACTTATTTCTTTGTTATGGCAACTTGTTACCCTTTTCTTGGCATTTGGCTAGGGGATATTAATGGGTTAAATGGTGAGGAACGGGGTATCGTCTTTGCCGCAATGTCTTTCTTCGCACTCTGTTTTCAGCCGGTTTTTGGTTTTGTGACCGATAAACTTGGTTTAAAAAAACACATTCTGTGGGCTGTTTCTATTGCTCTTCTCTTTTATGCACCTTTCTTTATTTATGTCTTTGCCCCCTTACTTAAAACAAATATTTGGTTAGGTGCCATACTTGGCGGTATCTATATGGGATTTGTGTTTGCCGGAGGAGCCGGTGCATCAGAAGCCTATATTGAAAGAGTAAGCCGCCAAAGTCGTTTTGAATATGGACGAGCAAGAATGTTCGGTATGATTGGCTGGGGTATCTGTGCATCTATTGCCGGCATACTCTATAGCAAAAATCCTAACTCCGTATTTTGGCTTGGTTCTGCCGGTGCATTAGTTGTCGTCATTTTGGTTGCCATTGCGAAACCGGAGCAACAAAGTCAAACTGCAATGGTAATGGAGAAACTTGGTGCAAATAGCAATCCGGTTAGTATCAAACAAGCCTTTATGCTATTCAAATTACCTCGTTTCTGGGCATTACTTGCTTATGTCATCGGTGTTGCCTGTACCTATGATATTTTCGACCAGCAATTCGGTAACTTCTTTAATACGTTCTTTGAATCTAAAGAACGCGGTATCGAAATTTTCGGCTATGTCACCACCATGGGTGAATTTTTAAATGCGGTAATTATGTTCTTTGTGCCATTTTTAATTAATCGCATGGGTGCCAAAAATGCCTTACTTACTGCGGGGATTATTATGAGTATCCGCATCTTAGGTTCCTCTTTTGCAACGGAGTGGTGGCACGTGGTGGTGCTAAAAACGCTACATATGTTTGAAGTGCCGTTCTATCTTGTTGGCTTATTCAAATATATTGGTAACGTGTTCGAAGTTCACTTCTCTGCCACCATCTATATGGTTGCCTGCCAATTCATCAAACAAGTCGGTAATATGCTTGCCTCTTCTGTTGTTGGCGGTTGGTATGACAAATTCGGTTATCAAGATACTTACTTTATTTTAGGCTGTGTGGCATTAGGCTTTACTCTTCTCTCCATTTTCACCTTAACCGGCAAAATGAATATGCAAGAACGTTATCAATTACAAAAACGCAATACTAGAGGTGTTTAACAAGCGGTTAAAAAACAAAGCTTTTTGAACGTTGGCTTTACCAGCGACAGTAACCAATACCTCTCAAATTTTGCAAATAAGGAATTTACTATGAACAATATCATTCGTTTATCCAGCAACCAAAATGATCTGATTATTAACGCTTCAGATAACCCTCAAATTCTCTATTGGGGAGAAAAACTCGCACAATTTGAACCAACGAATGCTTGGCTCAGCTACTCAGGTGTAACAAACGGCGGTTTAGATATTGATGTGCCAGTTTCACTTGCGGCGGAAAACGGACGTGGCTATTTTGAGTCGTCTTCGGTTGAAGGCCATCGTAACGGTTTAGACTCAATGCCGGTGTTCAAATTAAGTAAAATTGAACAACAAAATGACCGCTTGATCATCCGCCAAATTGATGAAATTGCCGGCTTAGAATTTATTAGCGAATTTGTATTAGACAAAGCGACTTCCGTATTAAAAACATGTAACAAATTACGTAATTTAAAAGCCGTACCTTATAGCGTAAACCGTCTTGCGGTAACACTTCCGTTGCCTGAATTTGCTGATGAAGTTTGTACGTTCTACGGTCGCTGGGTACGAGAATTTCAACCAAATCGCCAAAGCCTCAAACACGGCGGTTTTATTCAAGAAAACCGTGTCGGCAGAACCTCTCACGAATACCCGCCGATTTTGATTGTCGGTGAAGAAGGCTATAAAGAACAAAAAGGTGATGTATGGGGCTTCCACTTAGCTTGGAGCGGAAACCACCGCATTCGTGCTGATATTGATATTCGAGGCAGACGTAGCGTGCAGTTGGAAGCGCTATACTTTCCAGGTGAAATCACACTAGCACAAAATGAAGAGATTGCGACGCCTTGGGTTTATGCAACCGCTTCTAACCAAGGCTTAAACGGTATGAGCCAACAGTTCCACCAATATGTGCGAGAAAATATCCTCCGTTTTCCGCAAGGTAAAACACGTCCGGTACACCTCAATATTTGGGAAGGCGTTTACTTCGATCACAAACCGGAACATATTATCGCCATGGCAAAAGCTGCGCAGAAATGGGCGTGGAACGTTTTATTATTGATGACGGTTGGTTTATTGGGCGTGATGATGATTTCGGCGGCTTGGGCGATTGGTACTTAGACGAACGCAAATATCCAAACGGTTTAACACCGGTGGTCAAAGCGGTAAAAGATCTCGGTATGCAATTCGGGATTTGGGTTGAGTTAGAAATGATCAACAAACCGACTAAACTTTACCAACAACACCCAGATTGGTTACTCGCAGTTGAAGGTTACGATCAACCTGCCGAACGCAACCAATTTGTGCTCGACCTTTGCAATCCGGAAGTTTTCGACTATTTAGTGGAACGAATGGATTGGTTACTCGGCAATCACGATATTGACTATGTAAAATGGGATATGAACCGCCGTATCGTGCAAGGTGCTCACCAAGGCAAAGCCGCGGTAACCAAACAAACCGAAGCCTTCTATCGCTTGTGCGATGTGCTTTGTGAAAAATATCCGAATGTTGAATTTGAAGCCTGCTCTTCCGGTGGCGGTCGTATTGATTACGAGGTATTAAAACGTTCACAACGCTTCTGGACTTCCGATGATAATGATGCGCTTGAACGCCAAACGATTCAACGCGGCTTTAGTTACTTCTATCCGCCTGAAATTATGGGGGCGCATATCGGCGGCTTCCATTGCCATACCACATACCGCAAATTAGATGCGAATTTCCGTGGTTTAACTGCGCTATTCGGTCATATGGGCGTGGAATTAGATCCGGTAAAAGAAGGTGAGGAAGAACGTAAAAATTTCGCTAAATATATTGCGTTACATAAATCCTTGCGAGAACTATTACATAGCGGCACGGCATTCCGTTTAGACCGTAAAGATCCGGCGTGTTTAGTTAACGGTGTTGTAGCGCAAGACAGCTCACAAGCGGTGGTTTTAATCAGCCAACTTGCAATGCTCGATTACTTACGTCAGGAATCACTCCGTGTGCCGTATCTCAAAGAAGGTAATTATCAAGTAGAAATTCTGGATTTACCACGTAACTTTGCCGACGGAAAATTCGGTCACTTGATGAAACAGTTACCGGAATGGATGGTAAAAGCATTAAACGGTGAAAAAGTTGTCATTAATAGCGAGTGGTTAGCAAAAGTTGGCTTAGGCTTACCGATTATTGACCCAGCATCCGCTATGTTATTGAAATTTACTCGCTTATAATTTCTTAAATAGTAAACTTTTTAGGGCAGTTATATACTGCCCTAAAAATTTTGTGATCACTCTCACACTTCTCACTTTTTTCACTTCAATTTTCAAAATGATAACGTTAACATTTAATCATACGGTGTAAAATTTAATGTGATCTCATACTTCTGTGATCCTTATCACACACAAAAAATATAATGTTAGTTATACTCCAACTCTAAAACGCCAAATGGAGAAGTTCTACAATGAGCCAACAATTTATCCTAAACGATCACCCTCATCGTCGTTTTAATCCATTAAAAAACCAATGGATTCTAGTTTCACCGCATCGTGCAAAACGTCCGTGGCAAGGTCAACAAGAAGACACGATTGCTGATAATAAACCAAGTTATGATCCGACTTGCTATCTTTGCCCGGGTAATAAACGTATTACCGGCGAGCAAAATCCCGTTTATAGTAAACCTTTCGTATTTAAAAACGATTTCTCCGCTTTACTACCGGATACGCCCGCCCCAGAAGCCGGCACAGATCCATTATTCCAGATTTCACATACCCAAGGCGCAAGCCGTGTAATTTGTTTCTCACCCGATCACAGTAAAACCTTACCGCAACTTTCGGTGGCTGAAATTGAGCAAGTGGTACAAGTTTGGCAAGAGCAAGCCAACGAATTAAAAAGCCGTTATCAATGGGTACAAATTTTTGAAAACAAAGGCGCCATGATGGGTTGCTCTAACCCTCACCCGCATGGTCAGATTTGGGCAAGTAATTTCTTACCGAATGAAATAGCGATTGAAGACGAATGTCAGGCGAATTACTTCGCTCAATACGGTCGTCCATTACTACTCGATTATGCGGAGCGTGAATTAACTAAAAAAGAACGTATCGTAGTCGAAACCGAAGATTGGATTGCCGTAGTGCCTTACTGGGCGGCTTGGCCGTTTGAAACTTTACTGTTGCCGAAACACAAGCACTTTAAGCGAATTACCGATTTAAACGAAGCCGAACGAGCGGATTTAGCGTTAGCACTTAAAAAACTGACAACCCGTTACGATAATTTATTTAATATCAGTTTCCCGTATTCAATGGGCTTCCATTTCGCTCCGTTTAATGAAAGTGATAACGAACATTGGCAACTGCATGCTCATTTCTACCCACCGTTATTACGTTCAGCGACCGTACGTAAATTTATGGTCGGTTATGAAATGATGGCGGAAAGCCAACGAGATTTGACACCTGAACAAGCGGCAGAAAGATTAAATGCAGTGAGCGATGAAGTACATTATAAAGATAAATAAAATCTCCTCTCTTTAGACAAGAGAAATTCGGGGGAGATTCGATTACGATAATAGATTTTAGTATGAGCGTAATAAGCTTCTGCCAAATCTCCCCTTCCCCTCTTTGCTAAAGAGGGGAACAGTTAGAAGGAATATATTATGACCCAAATTCAATTATCCCAACAAAAATTTACCGAACATTATGGCTATACTCCACAACAAACGGTTTTTGCACCAGGACGAGTTAATATTATCGGTGAACACACCGATTACAATGACGGCTTTGTAATGCCTTGTGCAATTAACTACGGTATGGCGGTCAGCTTTAGTAAACGTGACGATTCGGTTTGGCGAGTCTATGCGATTGATATTGATGAACAAGATGAGTTCGACCTTAGCCAACCGATTGAACCGTCTGAACACAAATGGGCAAATTACGTACGTGGCGTGGTGAAATATATTCAAGCCAAATGTCCTGAGTTTAAACAAGGTGCGGATTTAGCAATGACGAGTGACGTACCGATGTCTTCCGGTTTAAGTTCGTCTGCCGCTTTAGAGATTTCAATCGGCAAAACCGCACAAGTGTTAGGTGATTTGCCACTTAGTTTGGCGGAAATCGCTTTAATCGGGCAAGAAGCTGAGAACAAATTTGTCGGCGCAAACTGCGGCAATATGGATCAACTCACCTCGGCGCTCGGACAAAAAGATCAATTAATTATGATTGATTGCCGTTCGCTAGACATTACCCCAACACCGGTTCCACACGGTTATTCAATTGCGATTATCAATTCTAACGTTAAACACGACTTAGTGACCGGCGAATATAACAGCCGCCGTCAAGAATGTGAGTTCGCCGCCAAATTCTTTGGGGCGAAAGCATTGCGTGATGTCACACCTACGCAATTTATCGAGCGAGCGGCGGAGCTACAAGCAGAAAATGAGCTTGCCTACAAACGTGCTAAACATATCATTAGCGAAAATCAGCGTGTATTAGAAGCGGTCGAAGCCTTAAAAGCAAATGATATGGTCAAACTCGGTCAATTAATGGCAGGGTCTCACGATTCTATGCGTGATGATTTTGAAATTACCATTCCGGAAATTGATTACTTAGTCGAATTGGCACAAGTGGCGATCGGTAAAAATGGTGGTGCACGTATGACCGGTGGTGGCTTCGGTGGTTGTATCGTTTGTTTAGTACCAAACGAAAAAGTGGAACATTTACGTCAAATGATTGCAGAAAATTATGAAAAACAAACCGGTATCAAAGAAACCTTTCATCTTTGTACCGCTTGTGACGGTGTTCATCTTATTTAACGATTAATTTTTCAGAAATCACGGAAACTCTCCGTGGTTTCTTGCTTTCGGAGCAAGTTATGAAAACCTTTATCCTCGAAAACTCATTCCTCAAAATCACTCTGTCAGACTTCGGTGCATCTTGGCTTTCTTGTGTCGTAAAACATCCAAAAGGTGAACGTGAAGTGTTAGTCACTACCTCTGTAGAAAATTGGAAAAATCAGACCGCTTACTTTGGAGCAACTTGTGGTCGTTATGCCAATCGTATTGCCAATGCTGAATATCAGCTTAACGGTAAAATCTATACTCTAGCAAAAAATGATGGTGAAAATACCTTGCACGGTGGTGTAAAAGGGGGAGATAAACAAGTTTGGCAAGCAGAGCAAATTAATCCGCAAGCGGTCAAATTTAGCCGGATTTTTGCCGACGGCGAAGAAGGGTTCGGCGGTGAAGTCCATGCCTTTGTCACTTATCGTTTGAATGGAAAAGAAGTCGAAATCGAATTTGAAGCAACCGTCAATCAAGATACCCCGCTCTGCTTTACCAATCACGCTTATTTCAATTTACTCGGCACAGGTGATGTACTTTCGCATCAACTGATGATTAACGCAGATGAATATTTACCGGTCGGTGCAGACGGTATCCCGGTTTTACCGTTTAAAGCGGTGGCTCATACCGGCTTCGATTTTTCAACGCCTAAATCGATCGGGCAAGACTTGCTGAAAGATGCCGATCAACAGTTGGTAAAAGGCTACGATCACGCTTTCAAATTGGTAAAAAATTCTTCAAAACCGACCGCTTGTTTAACGGTGGAAGATCTTGCACTTGAACTCAATACCTCAATGCCGGCGTTGCAATGCTATTCAGGGAATTGGCTTGGCGGGCAACCAAATCTGAGCGGTTCAACTTATCAAGATTACGCAGGCGTTGCTTTAGAACCGGAATTTTTCCCTGATTCGCCAAACCAAGCTGAACTGGCAAAATTCGGTGGCATTACCAAAGCGGGCGAACGCTATAAACACGATATTCGTTATACCTTTCACTTTTAATTTGTAAACATCGAGGAAATTATCATGATACTGCCAAATTACTTCCAAGATCCGAATATACTCCACGTAAATACCGTTGAACATCACGCTTATTTTATTCCGCATAAACAAAATGAAATAGCTTTAAGCGGCAAGCGTGAACAATCCGATTACTTTACTCTACTCAACGGTCAATGGGATTTTAATTACTTTCAAAGCTATCATGACCTACCGGATAATTTCCTTGATGCTTGCGTTCGAACATAAAATTCCGGTACCGGCAAATTGGCAAAATCACGGGTTTGATCATCATCACTATACCAATATTAACTACCCGTTCCCGTTTGATCCGCCATTTGTGCCACATCAAACTCCGTGTGGCGTGTATCATCGTACTCTGCAACTTACTCCGAAAAGCAATAAGCGTTATTTGCTCAATTTTGAAGGCGTAGACTCTTGTTTATTTGTTTACGTGAATAAACAGTTTGTCGGCTATAGTCAAATCAGCCACAGCACCTCCGAATTTGATGTTAGCGATTATTTACAAGTCGGCACCAACCATTTAACCGTAGTGGTACTGAAATGGTGTGACGGCGACTATTTAGAAGATCAAGACAAATTCAGAATGTCGGGCATTTTCCGTGATGTCTATTTACTTGAACGAGAACAAAATTATCTGCAAGATTTCTTTATTCAATATGAATTGGACGATGAATTACGTCACGCCAATCTGAAAGTGGAAACGCTTTTTAGCCGTCAGCCGCAAGCGATTGAATATCAATTACTCGATCCGAAAGGCTTTACCGTTTTCAATCAAACCGATACGCGACTTAATATTGATGTCGAAGATATTCAGTTATGGAATGCCGAAAACCCACAACTTTACACCTTAATTTTACGTACTTCGGAAGAAGTAATTGTGCAAAAAATCGGTTTTAGAAAAGTGGAAATTAAAGACGGCATTTTATTATTTAATCAGCAATCGATTAAATTTAAAGGGGTAAACCGCCACGATAGCGATCCAAAAACCGGTTATGCGATTAGCTACGCACAAGCGCATAAAGATTTACAGCTGATGAAACAGCATAATATCAACTCAATTCGTACCGCCCATTATCCGAATGCACCTTGGTTTAGCGAATTATGCGATCAATACGGTTTTTATCTGATTGGCGAAAGTGATGTCGAATCTCACGGTGCTTCAATGCTAACTGTCAAAACACCGGAACCGAGTATTTTCTTAAACCATGAAAACGATTTGCAAACCGCACGTATCCGCCAAGATACGATCGATAATTTCTGCTACTTTGCCCGTGATCCGCTGTTCAAAAAAGCGATTTTAGACCGCCAACAAGCCAACGTGGAACGAGACAAAAACCGTACTTCAATTATTATTTGGTCGCTAGGTAATGAATCCGGCTACGGTACAAACTTTGAAGCAGCGGCATGGATTAAACAACGTGATAAATCTCGTCTAGTGCATTACGAAAGCTCGATTTACCAACATTCTGCCGATAATAATGATCTATCAAATTTAGATTTTTATAGTGAAATGTACGGTTCAACTGAAGATATCGACCGCTATTGTGCTACCACTCAAACTAAACCTTTCGTATTGTGTGAATACAGTCACGCAATGGGTAATTCAAACGGCGATGCGGAAGATTATTGGCAAGCGTTCCATCGTCATCCGCAATCATGCGGCGGTTTTGTGTGGGAATGGTGCGATCACGCCCCGTACCGTGCTAACGGTCAATTCGGTTATGGCGGTGATTTCGGCGACAGCCCGCACGATGGAAATTTCTGTATGGACGGTTTAGTTTCACCGGATCGTATTCCGCACAGTAATTTATTGGAGCTTAAAAATGTGAATCGCCCTGCACGTGCCGAATTAATCGATAACCAAATTGTGATCCACAACTATTTGGATTTCACCGATCTCGCTGATTATCTGACAATTGATTACGAATTTGTCGAAAACGGCGTGGTTACAAGCGGTGGAAATTTATCTGTTTCTTGCAAACCGCACAGCAACTCAGTATTGCCGATTGAGTTACCAAAAAATAACGGGCATTTATGGCTATTGAATTTAGATTATCGCTTAAATACCGCGGTTGAATTATTAGACGAAGCACATTCACTTGGCTTCGAGCGGCTCAATTTATTTAACGAAAATAAATTAATATTACCGCCATGTAAGATTAAAAATAGCACGATTGAAAACAGTACATTTGAAGTACAGGAAGATCGCTTCCACATTAACGTACACAATGGGCAATTTAGTTACCAATTAGATAAACAGAAAGGGATTTTCAGCCGTATTGAAAAAGCTGGCAAAGCGATTATTCAACAACCGTTAGATTTTAATATCTGGCGTGCGCCGACCGATAATGATCGTCTCATTCGTGAAGCATGGCAAAATGCCGGCTACGATAAAGCCTATACCAGGGCTTATGAAATTCAGTGGCAACAAAGCGAACAAGCGGTCGAATTTTCAGTAAAATCTGCGATTGTGTCAATTTCTCGTGGTCGTCTTTTAACGCTGGATATTGGTTATCGTATCTTAAATGACGGACAGATTTCGGTGGAAATTAATGCAATCCGCCCAACCGAATTACCGTATTTACCTCGTTTCGGTTTACGCTTCTGGCTTGCTAAAGCGGAAAATGCGGTCGAATATTTCGGTTATGGCGAGCAAGAAAGCTATGTGGATAAACACCATTTAGCGAAGTTAGGCATCTACCATACCACGGCAAAACAAAATCATACCGATTATGTTAAACCGCAGGAGAACGGCGACCACTACGGTTGCGAATACCTCAAATCGGAAAATCTGTTTGTGAGTGCAAGCCAACCGTTCAGCTTTAATCTCTCGCCATATACGCAAGAGGAATTAACCGCGAAAAAACATTGCTACGAGCTACAAGAATCCGATTACAGCGTGTTATGTATCGATTACAAAATGAGTGGAATCGGATCTAACTCGTGCGGTCCGAACTTAAAAGATCAATACCGCTTAATGGAAGACAAATTTAGTGTGAGGTTTGATTTGGTGGTAGGTTAGTTTATGTAAATGAATGATGTAGGGGCGAACTCTGTTCGCCCCTACAAATAAACTTTTGTGCAACTGCGGCATAATGCCGCTTTTTACAGCTCCTACCACTTGTTTTCTTTTCTGTATTCCCTGTGTATTCCGTGGTGATTAAAACAGCACGCCACAGAATATCTATATTTTCTCACTTACCTTTTCTTCAGCTTTCGCAAAAATCGTGTTTTTAACCGAAGTTAATAATTGTTGGCGAATGGCAGAAAGTTTTGGCTTTTCGCCCGATTGAAACGCAACAGGACGACAAAATTCCATCGCTTTAATGCCTAATCTTGCCGTAAGTAAGCCAACACCAATGCCCTGTGCGGCTCGTAACGAAAGTTTAGCGGTTAGATTCTGCGAGAAAAACTCCATACCGACATCGCTCACCACTTCGGTTGCTCCGGCAAACACCATATTGGTTAAGACCATTTTGAATAATTTCAAACGACTGAAATAACCTAATTGCATACCGTAGGTTTTGCTAATTTTATTGACTAACGTAATATTTCGCCATGCGACCATCAACACATCCACCATAGCTAACGGGCTAACCGCTACGATAATTGCATTCTCCGTCGCACTTTTTGAAATCATTCTTTTCACTTGCTTATCAAGCGGAGTGAGCACTGTTTCACTAAATAGATAAAGCACTTCTTTTGCATTGTAAGCCTCATTTAATTGGCTTTGCCAACGCTGTTGCGAATGTTGCACGCTTGGCACATTTTTTAAATTTGCCACAACTTCATTGCAGAAATTTATCGCTTTTTCACCGCTTGTCGTTGAAAGTTCTTCTAAAAGTAATTGCTCGCTTACTTGCTGTTGTTGCTGATGATGACGTAAAAAAACTAACTTCCGCCATTCACCGATAATCGCAATCACGCCGGTTAAACTGATTAAGGCGAACACAATCGCAAAAGCAAAATAAATCCATTGACGAGCTTGGAAAGTATCAATCAACCATTGTGCGCTTTGTGCTATCACGGCAATACCGAATAGTCCCAATGCAAACAACAATACTCTTACCCAAAAACGCGACGGTTTTAGGCTTTCTTCCACAATTAATTCCGCCTCAACCTCTTGATATTCCTCTTCAATTTGAACATCTTCCGAAGCCTCAAACTCTTGCTTGGCAACAAATTGTCGCTCTGCTGTGACCTCTTGCTCACTAAATATTTGTTTCTTCATCATTTTCTCTTTATAAATTAACCACGGAATACACTAAATTCACGGAAATAAAGTTTTCACATAATTATCCGTTTAATTTCTACTTTAGGAAATGCACCAAAATTAACAAGTAAACCTAACTTCATACCTGTTATTTTTAAATAGTTCATTAATTGAGCTTTATGCTCTTCTCTCAACAAACTAACTGCTTTTAATTCAATAATGATTGGGGTGTGTTATAAAAGGAATATTTCTAGCTCTAAATTCAAGCTCTAAACATTCTTGATAAACAGATTCTAAAAAACCATTACCCATTTGAAAATACACATCAAATATTGCACTGCGTAAAGCATACGTTTCTTGTTCAAAGAATAAGTTCATATATTCTCCCTTTAAAAAATCAATATTACTTATTATTACTTCTGTGTATTCTGTGTTTTCCGTGGTTAAAACCCTATTGTTAAATTCCTTGCTTTACCGCTCGTTCAATATGTGCTTTTAGACCGTCATAACCATGTTCTGTTTTGAGTATTTGGAACAAATCTTTGGCTTCCGGATATTCTTTATCCAAATAATGTAGCCATTGCTTAATTCTTGCCACATGATAAAAGCCCGAGTCATGCTCATTTTCCATATTTACATATTGAAACAGCAATTGCAGTACTTCATTCCATGCCATTTTAGGCTGATTAAATTTAACCACTCGGCTAAGGTTCGGCGTGTTTAATGCACCTCGCCCGATCATTAAACTCGAACAAGCGGTCGTATTTTGACAATTTTTTGCAGATTCAAAATCCCAGATTTCGCCATTGGCAATCACAGGAATCGAAAGACGTTTTTGAATTTCGCCGATTGCCTGCCAATTAATGCGTTCCGCTCGATAGCCGTCTTGTTTGGTACGACCGTGTACGGTAATTTCATCTGCACCGCCTTGTACCACCGCATCGGCAATTTCAAAACATTGATCTGCCGAATCCCAGCCCAAACGTACTTTCACCGAAACGATCTGATCCTGTGGAACCGCTTCTCGCATTGCTTTGGTTGCACGATAAATCAAATCCGGATCTTTCAGCAATGATGCCCCGCCATTACTGCCGTTTACCGTTTTAGACGGGCGTACGCAATTCAAATCCACCCCGTGCGATCCCAACTCTATCGCCAACTGAGCATTTTCTGCCAACCATTGCGGATGTTGTCCTAATAACTGCACTCGCACCGGCGTACCCGAATCAGTTAAACCACCTTGCAACAATTCAGGTGCAAGGCGATAAAATGCTTTCTTCGGTAATTTTTGATCCACCACTCGCACAAATTCTGAAATGCACAGATCATAATCATTTACTGCTGTCAGTAATTTGCGAACAAAAGGATCCAATACGCCTTGCATCGGCGCTAAAATAACTTTAGGTATCATATTCAATTATTTCACTTATGTGATTTAAAAATAAAGCGGTCGATTTTTGTAAAGTTTTTACCAAAAGTGACCGCTTGAAATGATTAATGCTATTCGTAAAAATGGGATCTAATTCGCAAGTCAGGACGGACAATCAGATAAATGATAAGTGCGGTAATTGCTCCCAAAGTATCCGCTAACATATCTTTTTGTGCATCCCAAATATCGCCTTGCGATCCTAAAAATTCAATGCCTGCATTACCCCCTTCAACTACCGCATATTGCCATTCGATAATTTCATAACTGGCGGCAACCGCCATAATAAAAAATAGCGAAAAGAATATTGCAACACCTAATCCGCACTTACGGCGGCGTAATAGCCATTCCGCCATCGGGAAACTATAAAAACCGATGATATAGTGTGCTACTCTATCGAAATGGTTACGATCTTCGCCCAAAATCGGACTAAGAAACTGATTCGCCCATTCAAAAGGCACATTGGCAAAGGTATATTTTGCACCGATTAAATGCATAATCATCCATAAAGACATTAAGATATAAGCCAAACCGCTAAATTGAAATTTAGGATATGTCAAAATTAGTAAGCCGAATACTACAAAAATCGGCATTACTTCCGCATACCAAACCGCCCGATCTGACGGAATAATCCCCGACCATACTGCAATTGCGATAATCACAATCGCTAAAAACAGCGGAATAATATGTGAACGCTGGTCCATTATTTCCATCCTTTGACTTTACAAATTAAATCATAAGCCGCTTGAATTTGTTGCGCTTTCTCTTTAGCTAACTCCATCATCTCGTCCGGCAGACCTTTTGCCGCTAATTTATCCGGATGATGCTCGTTCATTAATTTACGATACGCACGTTTAACCGTATTTTGCTCATCATTTTCCGTGACACCTAATACCGTATAAGCATCTTTTACATTTGGACCACTTGGACGATAACCACCATAATTTCCTTGAGATTGATGATATGAATCACTTTGTTGTTGAGATTGCTGATAAAAACCACCGGAACGGAACTGTTGTGCGACCATTACCATTGCAATCATCTGCTCAAATTGGAAACGATTCATTCCCATGGTTTCCGCAATAGTAAACAGAATCTGTTGCTCATTAGAATCCAACTGTCCATCCTGCAATGCGACCTGCATTTGTACTTCAACAAAGAAACGCAATAAATCAGCACGTTGCCCACAAGCCTCCCTAAACTCTTGAATCACCGTGCGTAATGGGAAATCAGCTTCTTTACCTAAAGTAAATGCTTGTTGAGCTAATTGTTTCGCCTTTTCATCTAATTTTAGACGCGCCATAAGCTGGCGAGCTAAATGAATATCATCTTCCGTCACTCGACCTTTAGCCTTAGCAATATGCCCTAATGCGACAAACGTTGTTTGAGTAAACAATAACTGACGAGTCAAATTTTTACCAAAAACAGATGATCTTACAGAACCTAATTCATACAATTTTTTATCTGCCAAATGCCCGATAAATACGCCGAGTAAACCTCCAAAAATACCACCGAATAATTTATAGCCGACAAAAAAACCAATAATCTTACCAATAAATTGCATATAATCCCTCTTTTCTATTCATAAGAATATGCACTAAAAATTACGATATTCTAGCTTAAAAAGCTGAAAAAATAATTAAATCTTTCGATTTGTTCGTGTAAACATAAACATCATTAAACCTGAAATAAAAACGATCAAATAACCTAAAATACTCCAACTATCTGGAAATTGCTTAAATACGACAGCACCAAGAAATGCACTAAAAAGTACGGAAGAGTAACTATAAATAGAAATATCTTTCGCAATTGCATATTTATAAGCTAATGTCACAGAAAACTGCCCGACTGTTGCGGTAATTCCTGATAATAATAAGTAAGTTATTTGAACTGCATTTATGGGGACAAAATCTAACAAAACAAAGGGGAATAAGACAATTGTCGAAAATGCTGAAAAGAAAAAAACAATCGTATTTGAGCTTTCAGACTGAGCTTTTTGTCCTAATATACGTAAACAAAGATAGGCTAATGCGGCAAAAACCGCACCAATTATTCCAATAAAATACGGAAAAAAATGAAGATCAAAGGCAGGCTTAATAATAAATAAAGCCCCAAAAAATGCGAGAAGACATAACCCTAATTGCATTAACGAGGCTTTTTCCTTCAAAAAAAGGGCGGAAAAAACAATGAGTATAAACGAAGTGAGCTTACCGATCATATCAACATCACTTAATACTAAATGGTCAATAATATAAACACCGCATAAGATACCAAATAAGCCGGTGATCGAACGTAGTAACAATATACATCTATTTTCTTTTCTACCTAAAAATAACTGCTTATTTCGCCAAATAATATAGCCACTAATTAATGCTGTTATTGCATTACGAAAAATAGCTTTCTCAGCTAATGGTAATTCTCCAGCCAAACGCATAAAAAGAGCCATCAGAGAAAAGCCTAAAGCAGATAATAAAATACAAATAATTCCCTTCATTAACGGGGAAATATGATTCCAAAAAGTCATAATTAGTTTTGCAAAAACATAAAAAAATTTAATCGCTTGCAAATAAATAAAGCCCTGAACAATCAGGGCTTTATTTGTCTATTCAGTAACTAAATACAAATTAGTATTCTAATACTGCACGACGGTTTTTCGCATAGTCAGATTCAGAGTGACCTAACACAGCTGGTTTTTCTTCACCGTAAGAAACAGTTGAAACTTGGTTAGCACCTTTAGTTGCTAAGTAGTTTTTAACTGCGTCTGCACGACGTTGACCTAATGCGATGTTGTACTCTGGAGTACCACGTTCATCAGCGTGACCAGCAACAGTTACTTTACCGTTTGAAGATGTTAAGTATGCGGCGTGTGCATCTAAAAGTTGTTGGTATTCGCCTTCAACTGCATAGCTATCGAAACCGAAGTACACAGTGTTATAACGAGTTTGTAAATCTTGTGCTGACATACCGCCAAATTGACCTGCTTGCGCCATTTGCATTAGCGTTTGCATTTGCGTTGTCTGATGAGTCAGCGCAGTCGCTAATACGAAAGCTGGTGCCGCGATCATTAACACTTTAGCTAGTTTTTTCATTTGTTGCTCCTAAAAAAGAATTTTATTTAGTCAAATACGGTGACCAAGCAGGGAATTTAAATTGTCCACCTGCTCCCGGCAAGTTAGCTTTAAAACGGCCATCTGCGGACACCAATTGTAGCACTTTGCTCGTACCTTTGGTAGAGCTATAAATAACCATAATACCATTTGGTGAAATACTTGGACTTTCATCTAGGAAAGTTGAACTCAATACTTCCGTGCCACCTGAAGCGAGATCACGTTTCACAACTTTATCACCGGCAATCATGATTAAATTCTTACCATCAGATGATACTTTAGCATTATAGCTACCGCTACCCCCCATAGGGCTAGCACCACCACCTGATGAACTCATTCTATATACTTGGGGAGAACCAGCACGGTCTGAAGTAAAGTAAATTGTACTTCCATCTGGAGACCAACTTGGTTCTGTATTATTACCTGCATTTGCAGTCAGTTTTGATGGCGAACCGCCACCAGCATTCACAACATAAATATTTAACTCGCCGTCTTGGTTTGAAGCAAATGCAATACGTGAACCGTCCGGAGAAAATGCTGGTGCACCATTATGACCTTTTAATGCCGCAACCACTCGACGCGAACCAGAACGAAGATCATGTACAACTACTTGAGCCTTTTTATTCTCAAAAGTTACATAGGCTAATTTACCACCTTCAGGTGACCATTCCGGCGACATTAATGGCTCTTTACTTTTTGCCACAGTAAATGCGTTATAGCCATCATAATCTGAAACCCTTAATTCATATGATGATACACCACGTTGTACTACATAAGCAATTTTTGTTCTAAAAGCACCGCGAATTTGAGTGATTTTCTCAAATACTTGGTCACTTACCGTATGTGCACCTTGACGAATTTGAGTCGCCGGTACATTAAATGAGCCTTGAGCTAATACAGCAACTGGATTACTTAATGTATCAACTAACTGATAAGCAACATTATAACCGCCGCCAGTCGGCGTCACTTGACCCACAACAATTGTATCAACACCAATATCGGTCCATTGCTGAGAATTTACCTCTGTCGCAGAACCTGGTTGAGCAGGTAATTTTGCTCTTTCTACTGGTGTAAATTTACCACTATTACGTAAATCGTCAGCAACAATTTGTCCTACATCCGCAGGCACTCCTCCATTAGCTTTAAACGGCACAACAGCAATAGGTTGAGCCATACTAACGCCTTCATCAACTGAAATAACCACATCAGAATCAGCCAATGCAAAATGACTAAAAGCTAATGTAAATACACCAATTATACTCGTTAAACGAGATTTTAATTTCATCTTAAACCTCTAGGTTATTATAGAACTTTCAAACCAAACTTAATAATCGGAGATTTATATTTGTTATAAGTCTCCTCATTTGGTGCTCTTGGAACATTTCTTGCAGAAGTAACCGCCGTTACTGTTGCTCGACAAATATCATCCGGACCTGATAATACTTGATGATTTGTAATGTTACCTGCTGGATCAATAAAGATCTTCACCTGACATTCACGCCCACTAAAGCTTGGATCAACACGATAGGTTCGCGCCAATTTCTTCTTAATTAGCTGTGCATAACCAGTATCAGCTACGCCTTTTCCGTCACCGATACCTTTCGAGTTACCATTACCTTGAGAACCCGCAGTATTTTTATTACCGCCTCTACTCGAACCACCACCAATATCTCCACCACTTAAGAAATCATCAAGAGCTTTATTATTTTTGGCTTGAGTTGCCTTGGTCTGCTGCATCTGCTTTAGCCTTCGCTTCTGCTGTACGCTTTCGCTTTAGCTTCTTTTTCGGCTTTAGCCTTAGCTTCTTTCTCCGCTTTTAGTTTCGCTTCTTTTTCAGCTTTTTCTTTAGCTTCTTTCTCTGCTTTAACTTTGGCTTCTTTTTCCGCCTTTAGTTTCGCTTCTTTTTCAGCTTTTTCTTTCGCCTCTTTTTCTGCTTTTAATTTTGCTTCTTTCTCGGCCTGTTTTTGCTCTTCAAGTTTTTTCTGCTGTTCCGCTTTTTTCTGAGCTTCTTTTGCCTTCTTCTCTTCCTCAGTCGCTTTTGTCGCCGCTTCTAAGTTTCTAGCCTCCGCCTCAGCTCTTAAGCGAGTCGCTTCCGTCGCTTTTTTACGAGTAGCTTCTTCCGCTTGCTCTTTTTTAAGTCGCTCTTGCTTTGCAATCTCTTGCTGACGTTGCTTGCTCAGCTTTTTGGCGCTGTTCCTCTTCACGTTGCTCTTCTTGTTTTTTACGTTCTTCAATCATTGCAACGCGTTGCTGTTCTTTCTCTTGTTGTTCAGCAATCTCTTGAGGTGTCGGTTCTTCCTCTACTACTTCAGGTTTTGGTTTTTCTTGCTCCGCCACCTTCGGTTGTGCACTGCCTTTTTTGTCTGATTTTAAGCGTCCGTACTCGGCGACAACCTGCCCAGTATCAACCATAACAGCTTCAAACTCTTCACCTGTACCACCACTACCGCCAGTTGCTTCTTCTAGCGTAGTCTTGGTAAAAAATGAACCAAGTAGAAGCAATCCAATCAACAATGCATGTAATAGGACTGAAACTATAACCGCCAGTTCTAGTCTGTCGTCTTTAGATTTCACACGTTATCCTTATTACTATTTGCCTTGGGTCATTAACCCAGCATTTTTAATACCCGCATCTTTTAAAAGAACAATTCCTTTGATAACTTCTTCATAAGGAATATCTTTCTCTGCCGCCACAAGGAAAAGCGTATTAGGATCTTTCTGGAATGCTTCACCGGCATACGCAACAACTTCTTGCTCACCTAACGCTTCCTGTCCACTACTCCCTTGTACAAAGTTACCGTCAATTTTTAATTTATATAAACCGACATCCGCAACTTGCAAAATGACGGGAGTTTTATCTTCATTAGATACCGATTGACTATGTTTATCTTCTGGTAAATTGACCTCAACACTTTGGCTGATAACCGGTGCAGTTGCCATGAAGATAAGCAATAGTACAAGCAATACGTCCAAAAATGGCACGATATTGATTTCAGATTTAATGTCATTACGTTTACGACGGTAAGACATATTTTCCTCTTATACATTAGTGAATAAAAGATCTGACCATATTAAGCGGTCAGATCTCATGAGTTTTTTACTACTCGCTTATTTTTTAGAAAATGCTTGGCGATGTAAAATAGTAGTAAATTCATCAATAAAATTAGCATAATCTTGTTCTAGTTTATTTACACGTAAACTTAAACGATTGTATGCCATAACTGCTGGAATTGCGGCGAATAAGCCGATTGCTGTTGCAATCAAAGCTTCCGCAATACCCGGAGCAACTGATTGTAAGGTTGCCTGTTTTACTGCACTTAAGCCCATAAATGAGTGCATAATCCCCCATACGGTACCGAATAAACCGATATAAGGACTGATTGAACCTACTGTTCCTAAAAATGGAATGTAGCTTTCTAAATTTTCAATTTCACGGTTTAACGCTAAATTCATCGCTCGGCTAGAACCTTTCATGGTCGCTTCAGGTGCATCCGAGTTTACTTGCTGTAAACGCATATACTCTTTAAAACCAGCATAGAAAATTTGCTCTGAACCGGTTAAGCCATCACGACGATTTTCTAAACCTTCATGTAAGCGATGTAAATCTTCACCTGACCAAAATTTATTTTCAAACGCTAACGCATCTTTCTTTGCCGCTGTTAAAATACGGCTACGTTGAATAATGACAGCCCAAGATAAAATTGAGAACGTGATTAAGATTAAAATAACAATCTTAACAACAATACTTGCCTGCATAAACAGCGAAACAAGGTTAAAATCAGTTTCCATTTAATAGAACTCCGAATAAGTAATTTGTTTAAAAAATTAGACCGCTTGTAGTGCCTGACGTATATCATCAGGGATCGCCACAGGCTTCATTTTTGTTAAATCAACACTTGCAACGGTGACTTTTGCTTCACTTAAACAAATATCATCACGCCATAATTGTTGTTGAAATACAATCGTTGCTTTTTTTAACTCAGTTACGACTGTTTCGACTCTGAGTAAATCATCTAAACGAGCAGGAATTTTATAATCAATTTCTAATTTTTTTACGACAAAAGCAAATGAGCTGGCCAATAATTTTTGCTGAGAGAAGCCTACTTGGCGTAAATACTCTGTGCGTGCACGCTCAAAAAAACAGATGTAATTTGCATGGTAAACCACGCCTCCGGCATCCGTATCTTCATAATAAACTCTAATCGGGAAATTCATTTGTATTCCAATATTCGTCAAAATGAAAAACGCCCAAAAATTAGGCGTAAATTGTGTGCTATTTTAGAGAGAGAAAAATGGTTGTGCAATAGGGAAATGAAAATATTTTTTTATAAAAAAATTAATAAAAAAAGCGTAAGAAATCTTACGCCTATCTTAATGAAATTAAATAACTCAATGAACTAATGACAATTAAATAGCCTGTTATAGGTAAAAAGACTAGACGCCAAATCGCACTTTGAATTTCAAAGCCAATTCCATGAATCCACAAAATGGCCATGCCATAGAAAGCTAATATCGCTAAATAAGGGATATGCCCACCAAAATGCTGGGCAAATAGATTTGCATTCAGCAATATCATTGCAAATAGCACCCCGGCAAGAATAAAAGAAAGGGCCTTTAGCCAGCCCTTTCTTGTTAAATTATAGAGCGAATGAATCATTCACTATAATCCTATTCGTCAAATTTGCCTGTTTTCTCAATGCTAACAGTAATTACCGTTGCAAAAAGAATCGCAAGTAAAACGCCTAATACCCAAGTTACATAAAACATCTGTTTATCTCCTTAGTATGCACTTGCTTTGTTATCTTCTAAATATTTAGCATCTAAGCGACCATACATTTTGATGTATGACCAAATAGTATAAGCTAATACTAAAGGCACAAAGATACACGCAACAACTAACATTACTGTTAATGTATATTGACTTGCTGTTGAATCCCAAACCGTTAAGCTCATTTCAGGATGAGAAATTGACGGCATAATGAATGGGAACATAGATACAGCCGCAGTAACAATAACCCCAACAAGCATAATTGATGATGAGAAGAATGCTAAGCCGGAACGATTCACTTTAGAAGCAACAATCGTTAATAATGCACCTAATACCGCTAATGCAGGAACAACCCATAATACCGGCATCTCAGCAAAATTTCTGAACCATGCTTGCACTTTCAACCGCAACTGTTTTATTAGTTAAGAATGATTGTGCATTGTGATCTAAATCACTTGTGATCACAAAGCCATCCTTAAACGATAACCAAACACCCGCTAATACAAACGCAACTAATACGACTGCCGCAGTAACTTGAGCGGTTGCTCTCGCACGGTTACGCAAATCACCGGTCGTTTTCATTTGTAACCATGTCGCACCTTGTGTAGTTAACATCATTAAGCTTACTACACCACATAATAATGCGAACGGATTTAATAAACCAAAGAATGAACCTGTATATACTACTTGGTTAAGGTTATTAAATTCGAATGGTACGCCTTGTAATAAATTACCGAATGCAACACCGAAAATTAATGACGGAACAAAACCACCGACAAATAAACCCCAGTCCCAAGCATTACGCCATTTCGGGCTATCTACTTTAGCACGATATTCAAAACCTACCGGACGGAAAAATAACGCCGCTAGCACTAGAATCATCGCTAAATAGAAACCGGAGAATGATGTCGCATAAACCGTAGGCCATGCGACAAAAATCGCACCACCAGCTGTTAATAACCATACTTGGTTACCATCCCAGTGCGGAGCAATGGTATTAATCATTACTCGACGTTCAACATTACTTTTACCAATCACCGGTAGTAATGTTAATACGCCCATATCAAAACCGTCTGTAATCGCAAAGCCGATTAGCAATACGACAATCAGAATCCACCAAATAAAGCGGAGAATTTCATAATCGATCATTGTACACTCCTATTATTTTGTAGATTGTTCAAAATGATAACGACCAGTCTTTAATGCACTTGGACCAAGTCTGCCATATTTAAACATTAAATACATCTCAACCACGAGGAAGATAGTATATAAGCCGCAAAGTAAACCGATAGAAATCCAAAGGTCTGTTGTAGTCAATGCAGAATTAGACACGCCTGTTGGTAACATTTCATAAATTGCCCAAGGTTGACGACCGTATTCTGCTAGGAACCAACCTGACTCAATTGCAATCCATGGAAGCGGAATACCCCATAACATTGCTCTTAAGAATAAACGGTTTTTACCAACGGTACCACGTACGTTTTGGAAGAATGCGAAACCAATTAATAGAAGCATTAAACCACCAGAAGCCATCATTGCACGGAATGCCCAGAATGTTGGACCAACATTAGGAATGGTGCTTGCCGCACTTTTTGGATTTGCTCTTCAGTCGCATCAACTACATTCGGCGTATATTGTTTAAGTAATAAGCCGAAACCTAAATCTTTTTGTACTGCTTTAAATGCTTCTTTTTCTTCTGCAGTATAGTTACCCGCACGTAATTTTTCGAGTAACGCATATGCTTGAATACCGGTACGAACACGTTGTTCGTTGATTGCACGAATATCTTTTAAACCTTTAATTTCAGTATCAAAAGAACGTGTTGCAATAATACCTGCCATATATGGAATATGAATTGAAAATTCATTTTTCATTTCAGCGGTATTAGGAATTACAAATGCATTCCATGCCGCTGGAGCCGGTTGAGTTTCAAACTCACCTTCCATTGCCGCTAATTTAGTAGGTTGTGCTTTACCGATTTCGTAACCAGATTCATCACCCATAATTAACACAGCAAGAATCGCCATTAAACCAAAGCTTGCACCTACCGAGAATGAACGTTTTGCAAAACCGAGATCCTGACCTTTTAAGATATAGTAAGCACTAATACCCAATACAAATACCGCACCGCAAGTATAACCTGCTGTTACCGTATGTAAGAATTTAGATTGTGTTACTGGGTTTAATACGAGATCAGAGAAACTTACAAGTTCCATTCGCATGGTTTCGAAGTTAAATTCAGAACCAACCGGATTCTGCATCCAACCATTCGCAACAAGGATCCATAATGCTGAGAAGTTAGAACCGAATGCAACCGCATAAGTCGCAAGTAAGTGTTTACCTTTTGATAAACGATCCCAACCGAAGAAGAATAAACCAATGAAAGTTGACTCTAAGAAGAACGCCATTAAGCCTTCAATTGCTAATGGAGCACCAAAGATATCGCCCACATAGTGAGAATAATATGACCAGTTCATACCAAACTGGAATTCCATTGTAATACCAGTTGTTACACCAAGGGCAAAGTTAATACCGAATAACTTACCCCAGAATTTAGTCATATCTTTATAAACTTCTTTTCCTGTCGTTACATAAAGTGTTTCCATTACAACGAGAACGAAAGAAAGACCTAATGTTAACGGCACAAATAAGAAGTGATAGAGAGCAGTTAAAGCAAACTGCAAACGCGAGAGTTCAACAACGTCTAACATCTCAGACCTCTTATAAAGTATAATAAAATTTATTTATAGATTATTCTGAATACGAATAATCACCCCAACAAAATTTTGACCTAAAACAACCATATAACCACAAATAGGTATATGCTTTTTTAGAATCTACATTCCATTCTACCTTGAATTTAATAAATTAAAAATAGTCGATTTGTTACATCGATCACATTTCTAGCCAAAACTTTGAAACAATGTTAAAAGTTAGATTATTTTCACTCATATTTTTATAACTTTTCTTTAGCATCCCTACCTTTTATGGAGTATGTCTTTCTACACTTTTATGATTAGTTTTGATATTGGTCAAATAAAATGATCGAAAAGATCCAAAAAATTTGCTATTTAATAATGACTTTTATTTCTTGTTTGTTATAATCGAAGAAATCCAAACTATGCACCAAACGATAGTTTTTAACTATAATTGAAAAAGGTAAAACCATAATGTTAAAAAAAGTTCTTATTTCAACTTTCGCTAGCTTCATACTGGCATTCACAGCACAAACAGCGATGGCAGAGGTGAAAACTTCTTCACTTTCTATGGCAAAACCTTCTGTAAATCAAAGATTGCCAACACAATGCCAAAGAATGTTTAGTGTTGCAGATAAACTTGTTTCCGATGCGGAAAAACAACCCGGTACACATACCCAAGTTGCTAAAATGAAAAGTAAGTTATCTTCTACAAGACAACAAATCCTAAAAATGGAAACTGAAATGCAACAAAAAAGTTGTAATAAAGGTTTAACCGCTTTAAACACACTGAAACAAAAACATTAATCGTTTAGCCCTAAATTATTTAACCGAGCATTAATTACTAAAAAGATGCTCGTTTTTTTTATTGCTTTTAATTTGTAAAAAAATCAGAAAATTTGACCGCTTGTAAGGCGTAAAAAAACTCTGGGAAATTTTCCCAGAGTTTTTTTACGTCAGCTGGAGGGATGAATTACATCATTCCGCCCATACCACCCATGCCGCCCATTGCATGCCGGATCTAACTTTTCATCTTTCGGCAAATCGGTGATCATACATTCTGTAGTAATCATTAAACCTGCGATTGATGCTTGCGAATTGTAATGCAGAACGAGTTACTTTAGTTGGGTCTAAAATACCCATTTCAAGCATATCACCGTATTGTTCCGTACCGGCATTGTAACCGTAGTTACCGTTACCATCTTTCACATTACGAGCAACAACTGAAGCTTCTTCGCCTGCGTTAGTAACGATTTGGCGAAGTGGCGCTTCCATCGCACGAAGCGCAAGTTTAATACCGACATTTTGCTCTTCGTTATCGCCTGTTAAGGTTGCGACCACTTTAGAAGCAAGACGCACTAATGCAACACCACCTCCCGGTACGATACCTTCTTCAACTGCCGCACGAGTTGCGTGTAACGCATCATCAACACGATCTTTTTTCTCTTTCATCGCAACTTCGGTTGCCGCACCTACTTTGATTACCGCAACACCGCCGGCTAATTTTGCAACACGTTCTTGAAGTTTCTCTTTATCGTAATCTGATGTTGAATCTTCAATTTGTTGGCGAATTTGTGCTACACGTGCTTTGATTTGTGCTTCATCACCGATACCATCAATAATAGTTGTATTGTCTTTGGTGATCACAACACGTTTTGCTTGACCTAATTCTTCAAGTGTCGCTTTCTCAAGTTCCATACCGATTTCTTCCGAAATCACAGTACCTGCGGTTAAGATTGCAATATCTTGTAACATTGCTTTACGACGATCGCCAAAGCCCGGTGCTTTTACTGCGACCACTTTCACGATACCACGCATTGTATTCACAACTAATGTTGCTAACGCTTCGCCTTCGATATCTTCCGCCACAATTAATAACGGTTTACCTGCTTTTGCTACCGCTTCTAATACCGGTAAGATTTCACGAATATTGCTGATTTTTTTATCAACTAAAATAATATACGGATTTTCTAATTCGACCGTACCCGCTTCCGGTTTGTTGATGAAGTATGGAGAAAGGTAACCACGGTCAAATTGCATACCCTCTACCACATCTAACGCATCATCTAAACCTGTACCGTCTTCAACAGTGATAACGCCTTCTTTGCCAACTTTTTCCATTGCTTGTGCAATTAATTTACCCACGGTTTCATCAGAGTTAGCCGAAATCGTACCGACTTGCTCAATCTCTTTTGAGGTTTCACACGGTTTAGAAATCGCTTTTAATTCTTCTACTACCGCAACAACCGCTTTATCAATACCACGTTTTAAATCCATCGGGTTCATACCTGCCGCTACAGCTTTTAAGCCTTCGTTTACGATTGCTTGAGCAAGCACTGTTGCGGTTGTCGTACCATCACCGGTCGCATCGTTTGCTTTTGACGCTACTTCTTTTACCATTTGTGCGCCCATATTTTCGAATTTATCTTCTAATTCGATCTCACGTGCAACTGACACACCGTCTTTAGTAATGGTTGGCGCACCGTATGCTTTATCTAATACGACATTACGACCTTTAGGGCCTAAAGTTACTTTTACTGCATCGGCTAACACATTCACGCCTTTTAACATTTTTACACGTGCATCATTACCGAATTTAACGTCTTTTGTCGCCATTTTTTCTTCCTATAAATTATTTATTCAATTTGCAAAAAATTAGTGAAAACTGACCGCTTGTCACTACTCTACGATTGCTAAAATATCGTTTTCAGAAAGAATTAACACTTCTTCACCGTCAATTTTTTCTGATTTCACACCATAACCTTCGTTGAAGATAACGACATCACCAACTTTTACCGCTAATGCTTGCACAGAACCATTATCTAATAAACGACCTGTACCCACTGCAATTACTTTACCGCGTGTAGATTTTGTTGCCGCTGAGCCGGTTAAAACGATACCGCCGGCAGAACGTGTTTCTACTTCTTCACGTTTTAAAATTACTTTATCGTGTAATGGACGAAGAGTCATTGTCTGTTTCCCTCTATTAAGCTTAAAAAATTTCGCACGCAGAATTGCGTGCAACGATTACCAACATTGGGGCAGATTATCAGCTTTCAAGTTACTTTTGCAAAATTTTATGCAAAAGCAACCGCTTTCGTCTGATTTTTAGGCAATAAAAAAGAGCATCTCAAATGAAATGCTCCGTACTGTTAAGCTTCTAATTTTAAACGTTGGATTAAACGGCTATTTGCCGGCGGAAATTCGCTCTCATCCAAATCAGCTTGAGCAACCCAAAAGCCTTCTTGACCTTCACGTCCAAACGGTTCACCAACCCATTCTTCCACTAGATAGAAGAAAAACTCAATCACTTTGGTCGGATAATCAAAACGAAACGACTCATAAGGGAAAGCACTTAACACGTGAATCCCGATTTCCTCTTCCAACTCACGCTTTAATGCCTCTTCCGGTGTTTCTCCCGTATCCACTTTACCACCGGGAAACTCCAATGCTTGTGCAAAATCTTGTCCTTCAAGTCTTTGGGTTAAATAAATCTGTCCAAATTCATTGCGGATAATGCCGGTCGCAACTTGGATTGTGGGCTTATTCATGTATTTTCCTTGAGAATTTGTTGTAATTGTTGTTGGATATTTTTTATCACAGATTGCCAATTAAGACTAGCCTCTTGGCGAAAAAGTTTCACACTGTCATACCACGGACTATCTTGACGAGTTAACAACCAGCGAAAATCCGGGTAATAACTTAACATAATCCAAGTCGGTTTGCCCATTGCGGCGACCAAATGGGCGACAGACGTATCAACGCTGATCACAAGATCCATTTGGGCAATTAATGCGGCGGTATCTGAAAAATCACCAATATCTTGTCGCCAAATATGCAAATTTTCGAATAAATCAGACCGCTTGTAATCCGCTTCGTTTAGCTCTTTTTGCAAACAATGGAAATCAGCATCTAACGCAAACAACTGTGAAAACAGCTCAAAGGGCAAACTGCGGGAAGCATTCCGATTATGTTTTGCCGATCCCGCCCAAACCACACCGATTTTCAAGCGTTTTAGCGAACTACAAGCGGTTATTTTTGTGTGCCATTTTGCAAGAAACTCCGGTTGTGCTTGTAAATAACCGCTTGAATAAGGAATATTTTCAAGTGTACTGCCAAATACTAAAGGCGCACTTAACATCGGCAAATGGTATGCCAGCCCCGAAATTCGCCCACCGTTTTGCATGGTTTCAATGCCGTATTGCGCTAAATTATAATTGAGTAAATTTTCAATGCCGCTATGATTAAGCACCACCACATTTAAGCCTTGACGTTTCATTTCCAAGGCATAACGTACAAACTGAATGTTATCGCCGAATCCTTGTTCTACGTGAAACAAGATTTTAGCATCACCGATATTTTCCCCTCGCCATTGCGGAATATTAATTTCCAGCGGTTCAAAAGCAGGCAAACCGGTTTGCCAACGCCATTCGTAAGCTTGCCAGCCTTGCAGATAATCACCTAACAAGTTATGTAACATCGCTTTATTACACCAAGCAATAGCATAATTTGGCGCAAGTTCGACTGCTTTATTCGTATCTTTTAACGCTAATTGGTAAAGTCCCAAGTTTTGTAATACCGTGCAACGATTGTGATATAGCACCGCCTTGTCCGGTAATAATCGGATTATTTCATCGTATTTTCTTAAAACCGCCAGCCATTCAAATGGTGTCGCAACACTGTCCTGCTCTTCTACCAATAAAGCGAGATATTGTTCAAACGTCATTTCAGCCATAGTCTTTTCCAATTACATCGGAATTCATAACTAGTAGATACATCTTCAATCTCAAAAAGTCGCTTTGAGTTTATTATGTCTTGATAGGCAAAGAAAAAGCGGTCTTTTTTTCAGAAAATTTTACAAAAATTTAGAAAAAAACGACCGCTTATATTAATTACGCATATCTGGCTTTACTGCCGTGGCAATGTTTATATTTTTTGCCGGAGCCGCAAGGACAAGGATCATTACGACCGATATCCAGATTCGCTAACTGTTCTTCCGTTAATTCTGCCGTTTGTTGATCTTCCGCCTGATTATCTTCAGCACGATAACCTTCCGATTCCGCTTGCGCCATCGCGTCTTGCTGACGTTGTGCTTCTTCAATCTCTTCTTGGCTACGCACTTGAATACGGCTTAACACGCTAATCACATTAGATTTCAACAAATCGAGCATATTGGTAAACATTTCAAATGATTCTTTTTTATACTCTTGTTTCGGATCTTTTTGTGCATAACCACGTAAGTGAATCCCTTTACGTAAATAATCCATAGCCGAAAGATGTTCTTTCCAGAGTTCATCTAAGTTCTGGAGCATCACGCCTTTTTCAAAGTTACGCATCACTTCCGAGCCGACTTTTTCTTCTTTCGCTTGGTACTCTTGTTTCGCAATATCAACAATACGCTCACGCAATGTTTCTTCGTGTAAGTCATTCTCTTGTTCTAACCAATGTTGGATAGGCAATTCCATACCGAATTGGCGTTTTAACGCATCTTCTAAGCCTGCAACATCCCACATTTCTTCAATGGATTGCGGTGGAATATATTGGCTAATCACATTATTGAACACGTCTTCACGCACTGTGCTGATCATCGCTGAAATATCATCGGTTTCAAGCAAGTAATTACGTTGTTCGTAAATCGCTTTACGTTGTTCGTTCGCCACATCATCGTACTGTAATAAGTTTTTACGACCATCGAAGTTATGTGCTTCCACTTTTGCTTGTGCCGAAGCAATCACTTTCGTCAGTAATTTAGACTCCATCGCCTCGCCTTCTTCGGAGAAGGCTTTACGCATCATATTTAATTTACCTTCATTTAGGTAAATACGCATTAACGCATCATCTAAAGACAGATAGAAACGTGATGAACCCGGGTCACCTTGACGACCAGAACGACCACGTAACTGATTGTCGATACGGCGAGATTCATGACGTTCAGTACCGATAATATGTAAACCACCGGCTTTCATCACAATGTCATAACGTTCTTTCCAAGTCGCTTTAATCGCTTCGATTTGCTCTTCAGTCGGATTTTCTAACTTCGCAATTTCCGCTTTCCAGTTACCACCTAATACGATATCCGTACCACGCCCCGCCATATTGGTTGCGATAGTCACTGCACCCGGTGCGCCTGCTTCCGCTACGATTTCCGCTTCTTGTGCATGAAATTTCGCATTTAATACGTTATGTGCGATACCGGCTTTGGTTAATTCTGCCGATAAAAGTTCTGATTTTTCAACGGATGCCGTACCGACTAACACCGGTTGTTGGCGAGCCATACAGTCTTTAATATCATTGATAATCGCCGCAAATTTCTCCGGCTCACTCTTAAACATTAAGTCGGTACGGTCATCACGAATAACCGGTTTATTGGTTGGAACAACGATTGTATCCAAACCGTAAATTTGTTGAAATTCAAACGCTTCCGTATCCGCTGTACCAGTCATACCAGCTAATTTTTCGTATAAACGGAAATAGTTTTGGTAAGTGATAGACGCAACAGTTTGGTTTTCACCTTGAATATTGACTTTTTCTTTCGCTTCAATCGCTTGGTGTAACCCGTCAGACCAACGACGACCAGCCATTGTACGACCGGTATGTTCGTCAATAATCACCACCTCACCATCTTTTACGATGTAATCTACATCTAATTCAAATAATTTATGCGCACGTAACGCCGCATAAACGTGATGTAATAACGCGATACGAGCCGGATGATAAAGTGTTTCGCCTTCTTGCATTAAGCCCATTTCAGTCAAAATGCCTTCTACTTTCACCATACCACGCTCAGTTAAATGCGCTTGTTTATTTTTCAGATCTAAGGTGAAATCGCCTTCACCAGTATATTCTTCGGTGTCTTCTTTATCTTGCTGAATCAAATGTGGAATAATCGTATCAATTGCTTGATAGATTTGAGTCGCATCTTCCGCTGGACCTGAAATAATTAACGGCGTACGTGCTTCATCAATTAAGATTGAGTCCACCTCATCCACTAACGCATAATGTAATTCACGTTGAAAACGATCTTCTTTTGCGTGTGCAAGGTTATCGCGTAAATAATCGAAACCTAACTCACTATTAGTTGAGTAGGTAATATCCGCTTTATAGGCTTCACGTTTGACTTCATTAGGCAGTCCCGGAATATTCACCGCAACAGTTAAACCCAAAAATTCAAATAACGGGCGGTTTGTTTCCGCATCACGGCGTGCAAGATAATCGTTCACGGTTACAACGTGTACACCTTTACCGGTTAACGCATTTAAGTAACAAGGTAATGTTGCGGTTAAGGTTTTACCTTCACCAGTACGCATCTCTGCGATATTACGACCAGTTAAGACCATACCGCCGATTAATTGCACATCAAAATGACGCATGCCCATCACACGGCGACTTGCCTCACGCACAGTTGCAAACGCTTCATGCAATAAGCTGTCAAGGCTTGCACCATCTGCTAAACGTTGTTTAAATTCCGCCGTTTTTGCTTGTAATTCTTCATCAGTTAATTTTTCAAATGCTGGTTCAAGTTTATTAATTTGAGCAACACGCTTTCTTAAACGTTTTAACGTACGATCGTTACTTGAGCCGAAAATCGAAGTGATAATTTTTGAAATCATTGTTTTGTCCTAATCTAGTCATTTTATTTTTATGAAACACGCCTAACACACGAAAACATCGTATTCTGTGGTCAAATAATATTTTTGATTAGGCGAAAGGTCCGGCTCGAATCGGATGATTATCATCTCCGTCAAAGCGGTAGGATTTGGTAAGAAATTCGCAAAATGTTACCGCTTGTAACGGTTTGAATAGCGATACTTGGCGGCACTCTGCAATAAATAAAGATTGTTGTTCAATATCATCGGATAATTGAGCAAACTGTGTAATAGATCGATTAATAACAGTAGATTGTTCGTCATCTCGAGCAACTGTTGCCTGAATTTCAGGTAACGCAAAAATCGCAACGAGTCCGAGAACCAGTTGCGACCAAAAAGGTGCTTTATGAAAATGTCGAAATAAACCCATGAAAGTCTTGATAAAATTAATCAAAAAAATTATACGAATTATACGCTAAATTCCAGTAGAATGGTCAGATAATTGGGTCAAATAACGTAAAATCAATAGATAACCATTTGAAAAGATGAAAAATTCAGCAATAAAAAATATCACAGAAATTTTACAGAACTCAAGCCTAAGTCGGATTGTCCAACGAGCTAACCAATTGAATGATTTACATCAAAAAGTACAAAAATTACTGCCGGAACAATATCGTGGGCTTTACCGCATTGTCAATTTAGTTGATAATCAGCTTATATTTGAAGTGCAAAATGCGACTGTTCGGCAAGGTTTACAGTTACAAACATCACTTTTATTACAATTAATTCACTCTGATTTTCCCAATGTAACTGAACTTCAGTTTAACGTGAATCCGAGTTTTAAACATATCTAGCTAGAAAGAAGGAAAACGGCATGAAAAAACTTGCTTTATTAATGGCCATCAGTACCTTAGGTGCATGTTCATTATTACCACAACAATCAGTAACAGGCACATTTAAAGGTGACTTACCTTGTGCCGATTGTGAAAAGATTCAAGCCGAATTAATTCTCGGTGCAAATAATAGTTACCAATATAACACCGTCTTTATTAAAAATGGCAAAGAGCATCCATTTAGCGATAAAGGCACTTATACTTGGGAACAAGGTAAACGCGGTGTAATCCGTTTAGAAAAAGATTCCGGAGCGCTTGCATTTAAAGTGAATGAAACACAAGCTGAAATTTGTGACGCTAACGGTAACCCACCAAAAGTAGCAAATAACCCATATGTGTTACGTAAAGTAAAATAATATGTCATAAAAAAGCCTACGAGATTAAACCTCGTAGGCTTTTTTTCATTTCAATAGCTTATCGATTACTCGGCTTACAGCAAAGAAACCAAAGGTTGCCGTTACCATTGTTACCGCACCAAAGCCATTTGCACAATTCATCGTTGCCGATACCTCACAACCTTCTCCCATTTTCGGAAAAATTAGCGGTTGAGTTGAGAAAACACAATCAATACCAAACTTACGTTTTGGATTTTGACTAAAGTTATATTCCTTACGTAATAACGAACGCACTTTAGAGGCAAGCGGATCCTGAATCGTTTTACTTAAATCAGTAATTTGAATCTGAGTCGGATCAGTCTGACCGCCTGCACCGCCAGTAGTAATCATTCTGATCTTATTACGCTTACAGTAAGCGATAAGTGCCGCTTTGGTTTTCACCGAATCAATCGCATCAATCACATAATCATAGCCACAGTTCAGATATTCAGGGATATTCTCTGGTGTGATGAAATCATCAATAATTTCCACTACACATTCGGGATTAATCCTCTCAATACGCTCTTTCATTGCTTCGGTTTTTAACTGAGCAACCGTACCGGTCATTGCGTGAATTTGGCGATTGATATTGGTTACGCAAATATCATCCATATCAATCATCGTGATTTTACCAATGCCAGAACGGGCAAGCGCTTCCACCGCCCACGAACCAACACCGCCAATCCCAATCACACAAATATGTGACTGACGTAATTTTGCTAAACCTTCCGGCGTATAAAGTCGCCCGATTCCGCCAAAACGTTGTTCATAATTATCCACTCTCGCCATTACAAATTCCCGTTTTTAATATTTTCCAATACTTCCCAACGCTCAAAAGCGGCTTCTAACGCCATTTCCGCATCCGCCAGTTTTTGTAATTGCACTTGCGTATAGCTTGGATCTTTACTGAAAAAGTCCGCACTATTGACTTCTGCCTGCAAACTTTCCATTTCCGCCTCTAAGGCTTCCATTTTTGCCGGTAATTCCTCAAGCTCTCTTTGCTCTTTATAAGAAAGTTTTACCTTTTTAGCCGGTTCCGACTTCGTTACAAGCGGTTGTTTTTCTTCTGCTTTTTGTAAAGTTTCAGCAGAATTTGACCGCTTGTTCGGCTGGTTCTGTGCAAGTGTGGCGTGGTAGTTTTCTTGTTGCTGTTTCGCATCAAAATAACCGCCTACATATTTATTTAATACGCCATTACCTTCAAAGAAATAACATTCCGTCACGGTATTGTCGATAAATTGACGGTCGTGGCTCACAATCAGCAATGTACCTTGATAATCCGCTAATAACTCTTCCAGTAACTCAAGGGTTTCAACGTCCAAGTCATTGGTCGGCTCATCCAGAATCAATAAGTTATTCGGTTTAAGTAATAATTTAGCCAGTAATAAACGGTTACGCTCACCGCCCGACAAGGCTTTTACCGGAGTCATCGCACGTTTTGGCGGGAACAAGAAATCTTGTAGATAACCTAACACGTGGCGTTTTACCCCGTTTACTTCTACGTCTTGTTTGCCATCCGCCACGTTATCCATTACCGTTTTCTCAGGATCGAGATCCGCCCGATATTGGTCAAAATAAGCCACTTCCAGTTTCGTACCACAACGAATTGAGCCTGAAGTCGGTTGCAACTCACCTAATAACAATTTGATAAAGGTGGTTTTACCGCGACCATTCGGACCGACTAACGCAATTTTATCGCCTCGCTGAATGGTAGTTGTGAAATTTTTCAGCAAGGTTTTGCCTTCAATTTCATAACTTGCATTTTCTACTTCAAAGACGATTTTGCCTGAACGTGCGGTTTGATCGATTTGAATTTTAGCCGTACCCTGTACCTCTCGGCGATTACGACGTTCTTCACGCAATGCTTTTAATGCACGCACACGACCTTCATTACGAGTACGGCGTGCTTTAATGCCTTGACGAATCCACACTTCTTCTTGTGCTAATTTTTTATCAAACAGCTCATTTTGTAATGCTTCAACACGCAAATCTTCCGCTTTAGTTTCTAAATACACATCATAATTACTTGGATAAGAAACTAACTTACCTCGGTCAAGATCGACAATGCGAGTTGCCATCTTACGGATAAATGAACGGTCGTGCGAAATAAAGATGATCGAGCCTTTAAAATTGAGCAATAAATCCTCAAGCCACGTAATCGCTTCCACGTCCAAATGGTTGGTCGGTTCATCTAATAACAGAATATCCGGATCCGCAACCAATGCACGAGCTAATGCCGCACGACGAACCCAACCGCCCGATAATTCGCATAAACGTTTATCCGGATCCAATTCCAATAATTTAAGAGTATCTTGAATACGATTCTCAAACTGCCAACCGTTATTATGCTCAAGCTGTGCCTGTACATTCGATAATTTGGCTAATAGCTCATCGCTATAATCCGTCTGCATTTGTTGCGAAATGTGGTGATATTGCTTCAATAAGTCGCTAAGATGCGCAATCCCTTCCGCTACATAATCAAATACCGTATCTTGAATATGACGAGGCGGATCTTGCTCAAGGCGTGTTACCACAATATCTTTTTCAAAAATCAGCTTACCGTCATCCAGCTGAACTTCGCCCGCCAAGACTTTCATCAGCGTGGATTTTCCCGCCCCGTTGCGTCCAACCAAGCAAACTCGCTCGCCCGGTTCAATATGTAATTCCGTATGATCCAATAACGGATGATCGCCAAAACCTAAATAGGCATTGGATAAATTTAGTAGTGCCATATTATTTCTCGATACTTATATTTGTGTTGGTATCTATCAAACTGATAAATACCAAATTATAAAAAAATCTTTAAATTTGATGCTTTCCACTTAGAACAAAATATTTCGTTCTCTTATTTATTTTTTGTTACATCTTCAATTAACTTAGCAAAGTCAATCGCGTTTTGTTTGCTAATAACCGGTTTACCCGTTTGTGCTTCAATCTCTTTTCTTGCATTACCTGCAACCGTTCCGCCACGCTTCGCAACCGCCTTATTTTCTTCCAAACCTTGTGGATTAGTTTGACGAGTCAGCTCCGTTGTTGTCGCTTCCGCTAACATATTTAACACCAACTCAAGTGTTGTCATATTATCTCGTAAATTTTCTTTTTTTAACCCTTTGAATGTTTTGTACTCTTTGGTACTCATTCCACTCCAAGCACGGCTAATCTCATTAGTCAAAATAGCATATTCCGCACCGTGCTGAACGCCATGAGATTGCCATTCATCAGTTAATTCTTTACGTACTTGGATTGCTTGTAAACGCTGATTAATCCACTCTTTACTGTAACCCTTTTGCAAGTAGGTTTGTAGCGCACGGTCGATAGTTAATTCAGGATCAATAATTTCATCAATTCGCTCTTTTCCAACTTGAGCTAACCACAGTTTGAATGGTTCAGCTTTAGGGCTTGGAATAGATTGGATTATACGGAAAATACCTGACATATCAGCAGCTTGAACTTTACGCATTTTCCCATCTAAAGCCAACATTTGAACTGGGGTACAAATTGTACCCCAATTGGCATTTAGTTCCGGATCTCTGCTTTTCATTTTTTTAATATATTGTTTAGGATCGAGGCTATCTGTTAAAGCCGCCACAATATCCACAATACTAAAAAACCATTCTTCTTGCTCTTCGTCCCATACTGAACGAATTTGGCTATTTTCAAAAAGTTTAAGCTCGTTCATTACTGTCTCCTTTTTCCTTTATGTTTTTATAATCAAAAGCGGTCGGATTTTTGCAAAATTTTACCAAAATCCGACCGCTTGTTTAGGGTCTTACGCCCTTTATTTAGGCTTCTGTTGAAGTTTCTGTGTTTTCTACGTTGTCTAACACTTCGCTGTTTTCGTCTTCATCGTCAGGTTCGCAAACTCGCTCTACGCTTACTACGCTTTCGTCATCTGCGGTACGGATAATACGAACGCCTTGAGTGTTACGGCCAACGAGGCTAACTTCTGCGACTCGGGTACGAACTAGCGTTCCGGCATCGGTAATCAACATAATTTGATCCGCTTCTTCAACTTGAACCGCCGCAACTACTTTACCGTTACGTTCGTTCACTTTGATAGAAACTACACCTTTGGTTGCACGAGATTTAACCGGATATTCACCAATCACGGTACGTTTACCGAAACCGTTTTGCGTTACCGTTAGAATATCGCCTTCCGTACGAGGAATCACAAGTGATACCACTCGGTCTGTATCAAGACTTACACTTGATGAATCTTCTGCTTCTTCGTTTTCAATTTCTACGATTTCCGCTTCTTCAATTTCTTCACTTGAAATGTCTGTCGTAGCAAGTTTAATACCTCGAACACCTGTTGCGGTACGTCCCATTGCACGCACCGCTTTTTCTGCAAAACGTACTACTCGACCTTGTGCTGAGAACAACATAATCTCGCTCTCGCCATCGGTAATATCAACGCCGATTAACTCATCGCCTTCGCGAAGTTTTAATGCAATCAGACCGCTTGAACGCACGTTGCTGAACGCATCTAAACTGACTTTCTTCACGACACCGCTTGCGGTTGCCATAAAGATAAATTTATCCGCACTAAATTCACCGTTCGGAATCGGTAGAATCGCAGTGATACGTTCATTTTCTTCTTTCACTAATGGCAGAATGTTCACGATTGGCGTACCACGTGCACCACGACTTGCTTGCGGTAATTGATACACTTTTAATTGATATAAACGACCACGGCTTGAGAAACATAAAATCGTATCGTGGGTATTCGCCACTAATAATTTCTCGATGAAATCGTCTTCTTTCATCTTAGTCGCAGATTTACCTTTACCGCCACGACGTTGTGCTTCGTAATCTGAAAGCGGTTGGTATTTCACATAACCCGCGTGAGAAAGTGTGACTACCACGTCTTCTTGAGCGATTAAATCTTCCATATTGATATCGCCCGAAGCCGCTGTAATTTCGGTACGGCGTTCGTCACCAAATTCCGCTTTCACTTTTTCTAATTCTTCACGAATCACTTCCATTAAGCGTTCTGCGCCGCTTAGAATATGTAATAATTCGCCGATTTCAGTAAGTAGCTCTTTATATTCATCAACAATTTTTTCGTGTTCTAAACCGGTTAAACGGTGTAAACGTAATTCTAAAATCGCACGTGCTTGCGCTTCGGAAAGATAGTATTGACCGTCACGTACACCTAAGTTTTCCGGTAAATCTTCCGGACGTGACGCATCTACACCGGCGACTTCTAACATTGGTGCAACGTTACCCAATGCCCACGCACGAGCTAATAAACCTTCACGTGCTTCATCCGCTGTTTTTGAGTTACGAATTAACTCGATAACCGGATCGATATTGGCTAACGCAATCGCTAAACCTTCTAAAATATGTGCACGCTCACGCGCTTTGCGTAATTCAAAAATGGTACGGCGTGTCACCACTTCACGGCGGTGTTTCACAAATGCTTCGATAATTTGTTTTAAATTCAATACTTTCGGCTGACCGTGATCAAGCGCAACCATATTGATACCAAACGTTACTTGCATTTGCGTTAGCGAGTAAAGGTGATTTAAGACCACTTCACCGACCGCATCACGTTTTACTTCGATAACGATTGAGATACCTTTTTTATCCGAGTGATCTTGAATACCGCTAATGCCTTCGATTTTCTTATCTTTCACTAATTCGGCAATTTTCTCGATCAACTTCGCTTTGTTTACTTGGTACGGAAGCTCAGTAACAATAATTTGCTCACGACCTTTTTCCGTGATTTCTACGCTTGCTTTCGCACGCACGTAAACTTTACCACGACCGGTACGATACGCTTCTTCAATCCCTTTACGACCGTTAATAATCGCCCCTGTCGGGAAATCCGGCCCCGGGATAAAACGCATTAATTCTTCAATGCTGATTTGCTCGTCTTCAATGTAAGCTAAACAACCGTCCAACACTTCATTTAAGTTGTGCGGCGGAATATTGGTTGCCATACCAACCGCAATACCGGATGAACCGTTTACTAATAACGCTGGGATTTTGGTCGGTAATACATCAGGAATCATCTCTTTGCCGTCATAGTTCGGCGAGTAATCCACGGTTTCCTTATCTAAATCCGTTAATAATTCCTGCGTAATTTTTTGCATACGCACTTCGGTATAACGCATCGCGACCGGCGCATCGCCGTCAATCGAACCAAAGTTACCTTGACCGTCAACCAACATATAACGAAGTGAGAACGGCTGTGCCATACGTACAATGGTGTCATACACAGCAGAATCACCGTGTGGGTGGTATTTACCGATTACGTCACCCACCACACGTGCAGATTTTACGTGTGGGCGGTTAAACGTATTGCTGTTTTGATCCATTGAGAATAACACGCGGCGGTGTACCGGTTTTAAACCATCACGCACATCGGGTAGCGCACGTCCGACAATAACAGACATCGCATAGTCGAGATAAGACGTTTTTAACTCGTCTTCGATACTGACGGGAGTAATATCTTTGGCTAATTCGCTCATTGAAATTTCCTAATCACGTTTAAAGAAGTAGCCCTATACCTTAGGGCGAAAAATTCGTTCAATTATAGCATAAAAAACAGTTGAAAGTTGGATTTTGAAAGTTGAAAATGAACACAAGCGGTTAAATTAAGAGAATATTTTGCAATTTGACCTTTTTCACTTACTTAAGACAATTTTCTATGAACAATATTGATCAAACAGAACTCGATAAATTTGAAAAAATGGTCGCAACATGGTGGGATCCGAACGGCGACTTTAAACCGATTCATTTACTTAATCCGCTACGCTTAGACTATATCCAGCAAAAATCAAACGGACTATTCGGCAAAAAAGTGTTAGATGTCGGTTGTGGCGGAGGCATTTTAAGTGAAGCAATGGCAAAAACTGGTGCCAATGTTACGGGTATTGATATGACTACCGAACCGCTTGACGTTGCACGTAAACACGCTGAAGAAAGTGGCTTAAGCATCGATTACCGCCAAACCACGATTGAAGATTTTGTGCAAAATCAGACCGCTTGTCATGCCGAAAAATTTGATGTGATTACCTGTATGGAAATGTTAGAACACGTACCGGATCCGCTTTCGATTATTCAAAGTTGTAAAGCGTTACTCAAACCGGACGGCGTGTTATTTTTTTCTACGATTAACCGTACATTTAAAGCCTATATGCTGGTAATTATCGGAGCAGAATATGTGCTAAAAATGTTGCCGAAAGGCACGCACGAATTTGAAAAATTTATTAAACCGGCAGAATTATTAAATTGGTGTGATATGGCAGATTTACGTTGCCAAGAAATGAAAGGCTATCATTTTAATCCAGTAACCGAAAAGTTTTGGCTAAATAATGATGTTAGTTGCAATTATATTGCAATGCTAAAATAGCATAGGAAATAAGCGGTTATTTTTGCTTAAAATCTTACAAAAACAACCGCTTACATTTAATCTAATTTCGCGATACCTAAATGCGCATAAGTTCGGCTGGTGGCAATACGCCCTCGTGGTGTTCGTTGCAAAAAGCCCTGCTGAATCAAATAAGGTTCAAGTACGTCTTCAATCGTATCTCGTTCTTCACCGATTGTCGCGGCTAAGTTATCTAAGCCGACCGGGCCTCCATCAAAACGCTCGACAATCGCTTGCAACAACTTGATATCCATAAAGTCAAAGCCTTCTGAATCCACATCAAGCATCGCCAACGCCTGTTTGGCAATGTCGGAAGTAATCACACCATTATTACGTACATCGGCATAATCTCGCACACGGCGTAATAAACGGTTGGCAATTCGAGGTGTGCCACGTGAGCGGCGAGCTACTTCATAAGCACCATCCGGCGATAAATTTAAGTTTAAGCAATCAGCACTACGTTTTACGATCGAGGTTAAATCATCCACCGAGTAAAACTCTAAACGCTGTACAATGCCAAAACGGTCACGTAACGGAGAAGTCAGTGAACCGGCACGGGTGGTTGCTCCTACTAAGGTAAACGGCGGTAAATCCAGTTTAATTGAACGTGCCGCCGGCCCTTCGCCGATCATAATATCCAGCTGATAATCTTCCATCGCCGGATAAAGCACTTCTTCAATTGCCGGTGATAAGCGGTGGATCTCATCAATAAATAATACGTCATAAGGCTCTAAATTGGTTAGCATTGCCGCTAGATCGCCTGCTTTCTCCAGTACCGGCCCAGAAGTGGTACGAATATTCACCCCCATTTCGTTAGCAACAATATTGGCTAAGGTGGTTTTACCCAATCCCGGTGGACCAAAAATTAATAAGTGATCTAACGCCTCATCACGCAATTTTGCCGCTTTAATAAAGATCTCCATCTGCTCTCGTACAGACGGCTGACCGACATAATCCGCTAATAATTTAGGACGAATCGCACGATCGATGACTTCTTCCTCACGCTTCGGCGAGGCACTAATTATTCTATCTGCTTCAATCATTTAAGGTATTTTTACTTGTTAAAGAGAGGCTTTCAATGCTTCACGAATTAATTGTTCGCTGGTTGCACCCGCTTTATTCACTTTCTTAATCATTTTCTCAGCATCGGCAAGTTTATAGCCTAATGCTACTAAAGCATCACGGGCTTCATCTGCCGGATCATGCGAATGTGTTGCAACAATCGTTTCAACTGAATGTTCTTCAAAGAAATCGCTTTGTGCTACACCTTTAAATTTGCCTTTGAGTTCGACTAATAAACGCTCGGCTGTCTTACGCCCAATGCCCGGAATTTTAGTTAATTTGGCAAGTTCTTCATTTTCAACCGCATTCGCAAATTGTGAAACCGACATCGCTGATAAAATTGCAAGGGCTAATTTAGGCCCAACACCGTTGGTTTTAATCAATTCACGAAATAATGTTCTGTCTTGCTTTTGTGCAAAACCAAATAATAAATGTGCATCTTCACGTACCACTAAATGCGTAAAAATAGTGGTTTCTTCACCGACTTGCGGCAAGCTGTAAAAGCTCGTCATCGGCAATAGCACTTCATATCCGACACCTTGAATATCAATTACCATTTCAGGCGGTTGTTTTTCAATAATTTTACCGTGTAATCTTCCGATCATTGATTTTATTCCAAACTAAAAAATTTGCCTTAGCATAACAGAAAACTGTATAGAATAACAGGCTGACAAGCGGTCTATTTCGGCTAATTTTTTGCAAAAAAATAGCCCGCTAATCAGCGGGCCATTTTTAATCAAATTAAATTACGCTTTTTTTCTTACCACTAATTGGCTTAAAACTACCAATGTTAATGAGAAAATAATCATAATTGTTGCTAATGCATTGACTTCCGGCGTCACACCCGTTTTCACCAGCGAGAAGATTTTTAACGGTAATACTTCATAACTTGGGCTGGTAACAAATGATGAAACCACTACGTCATCTAACGAAATCGTAAAACTTAATAACCAACCGGAAATAATCGATGATAATGCTAGAGGTAAAATAATTTTACGTAAAATCGTCACTTCGCTTGCACCTAAATCTTTCGCCGCTTCCAACATCTTACCGTCAAAATCACTTAAGCGAGATGAAATAGTAATTACTACATAAGGCAAACAGAAAGTAATATGTGCAATTAATAACGAAATAAAGCCAAGTTGCACACCTAAAATCATAAACAGCACTAATAATGAAACTGCCATGACGATATCCGGTGACATCATGACGATAAACAGTAAACCGCCAACCATTTGCTTACCACGGAATTTATAACGATATAATGCAATCGAAGTTAATGTCCCTAAAATAGTTGAAAACGTTGCGGCAAAAAATGCAATCGTCAATGAATTCATAGTTGCATGAACCAGCGTATCATTTGCAAATAAACGCTCATACCAGTTCCAACTAAACCCTTTCCATTGTAAGCCGTAGCGATCTTCGTTAAATGAGTTTACTACCAAAATAATAATCGGAATATAAAGGTAGGCAAACACCACGAACATAAAAAAGTTTCTTAATGTCTTTTTCATTATTCAAGCTCCACCTTTTTATTTAATAATTTATTTGCACGGTAATAAACATATAACATTAATGCCATTAACACGGTAAGTGCGATACTTACTGCTGAACCTAATGCAAATTGGTTGGTATTTAAGAACAAGCTCTTAATAATGTTACCGATTAATGGTGTTTTACCGCCGCCTAATAAGTCAGCAACATAGAACATTCCCATTGCCGGTAATAATACCAATAAACAACCTGCCACAATCCCCGGCATTGTAAGCGGAATGGTAACTCGCACAAAACGTTGGAATGCATTCGCACCTAAGTCTTTTGCCGCTTCTAATAAACGACCGTCAATTTTCTCAATTGAAGAATAAAGCGGTAGAATCATAAACGGTAACAAGATATACACTAAACCGATGATAATCGCCAATTCAGAGTTTAATAAACGCAGAGGTTCGTCAATTAAACCGATCGCCAATAATGTTTCGTTTAATACGCCCTTCATGCCTAAGAAAATTTTAATGCCATAAATACGAATCAATGAGTTTGTCCAAAATGGCAATACGACTAAAAACAGTAAAATCGGACGAATTTTCGCCGGCATTTTTGCAATAATAAACGCAAACGGATAACCGATAATTAAACAGAAAAATGTCGCAATTGCAGACATTTTAAATGAGTTCCACAATACCGTAGCATAAGTATCATTGAACAACTGTGTATATGCGTCTAAGCTAAAGATAAAATCTACAAAGTAGGCACTTTGACGATTTTCCGTTAAAAAGCTGATTAACAGCACCAATACGTTCGGTACAAGTACAAAAAGTAACAACCAACCGAAGATAACTGAAACTGTTCCGGCTTGGAATTTGTTATTAGCAATCTTCATCGTTGAGTACAACCTCCCAACCTTCATACCACGTTAATGCCACTTTTTGACCAACTTCGTGATCGATATTCGGATCGTCTTCATTAAAGAATTCGCTCACCAATACGCTCATACCATTGTGATCAAGTTTTACACTTGACTCTAATGTCATACCTTTATAGTTACGATCTAAAATATGACCAACAATCGCTTTTGAACTTTCGTTTTCATCCAACTCTTCGATCAAAATATCTTCCGGACGTAAAAGCACTTTCAGTTTTTGATTCGGCTGAACGTCCATATCTTCCACTTTAATGTTACAGATACGACCTTCTACATTCGCTTTTACATTACGTGCATCAACTCGCTCAATCACGGTTGCATCAAATACGTTAATTTCACCGATAAAACGAGCGACAAATAGATTACTCGGTTCTTCATAGATTTCACGAGGCGTACCGTCTTGTGCAATCTTACCACCGTTCATTACGATAATACGATCAGACATCGTTAATGCTTCTTCTTGATCGTGCGTAACGAAAATAAAGGTAATGCCTAATTGGCGTTGTAATGCTTTTAGCTCATTCTGCATTTCTTTACGTAGTTTATAGTCAAGTGCAGAAAGCGATTCATCCAATAATAAAACTTTAGGTTTATTTACTACCGCACGTGCAATCGCAATACGTTGTTGCTGACCGCCTGAAAGCTGAGCCGGTTTTTGCTCCGCACGATCTTCTAAACGTACCATACGCAATGCTTCCATTACACGCGGTTTGATTTGGTCATTCGGTACTTTTTGCATACGTAAACCAAAAGCAACGTTTTCAAAAATCGTCATATGTGGGAATAACGCATAGCTTTGGAAAACCGTATTGACAGGGCGTTGTTCAGCAGGAACGTTAGATACATCTTGACCGTCAAGAATAATCGAACCTTCCGTCAACTCTTCAAATCCGGCAATTAATCGTAATGCTGTCGTTTTACCACAACCTGAAGGACCTAAAATCGTCAAAAATTCACCGTCATTAATGGTTAAATTTAAATCTTTAAGAATCGTTTTGCTACCATAGCTTTTAGTAACATTGCGTAGTTCGATGATTGGTTTTTGTTCTAACTGTTCCATCTACTTTTGTCTTCCCCCTAGGGCATAAAATGAAAATGCAAAATCTGAATTATTTTCAGGGCGAGTGCGTAATACCATACGCTTAAAACTAACTGTTAATGATATAGCTAACGGTCACATTTTAAAAGCAAAAATTTGATTTTTAAGGAATTTAGGCATTTTGATTCCAATTGTAAAATCTCAAAGAAATTCGACCGCTTGTTGTCTTTCAGCTAAAATATTGCAGTTTAAAAAATGGCTGAAAATAAAGTAGATAAAATGAAATTAAATGATCAACAACAACAAGCGGTAGAATATGTAACGGGAGCTTGCCTTGTATTAGCTGGTGCAGGCTCGGGCAAAACACGTGTGATTATTAATAAAATCGCCCATCTGATAGCTCATTGCGGTTACTCGCCAAAACAAATCGCGGCGGTAACCTTTACCAACAAAGCGGCACGTGAAATGCGTGAGCGTGTTGCCCATTCTATCGGTAAAGAAAACAGCAAAGGGCTAACCATTTCAACCTTCCACACCCTCGGTTTTGAAATTTTAAAACGTGAGTATAAATTATTGGGTTTCAAATCCGGTATGACGCTGTTTGATGAACACGATCAACTTGCTTTACTCAAACATTTGTTACCGGAAAATGTTTCAGAAGATAAAGATTTACTTAAAGCGTTGATTTCCACCATTTCCAACTGGAAAAACGATCTGCTTTCACCCGAAATGGTATTAACTCGCGTGCGAGATGAGCGTGAACGTGTGTTTTCGCATTTTTATCAGCTCTACCAAAATCAGCTAAAAGCCTATAATGCGCTTGATTTTGATGATTTGATTATGCTTGCCGGTATTGCTGTTTCGCCAATTTCCGGAAGCAAAAGCCCGTTGGCGAGAGAAAGTCCGTTATTTACTGGTGGACGAATACCAAGATACCAATACCAGCCAATATGAGCTAATTAAATTATTGGTAGGCAATGAGGCAAATTTCACTGTGGTAGGTGATGACGACCAATCAATCTATTCATGGCGTGGCGCAAAACCGGAAAATATGCGGCGTTTGCGTGAAGATTTTGATTTGAAAGTGATTAAACTGGAGCAAAATTACCGTTCCAGCCAACGCATTTTGCACTGCGCCAATATTTTGATTGATAACAACGATCATATTTTCCAAAAACGATTATTTTCGAATTTAGGCGAAGGCGAAAAATTAAATGTTATCGAAGCCAAAAATGAAGAACACGAAGCGGAACGTATTGTTGGGGAATTAATCGCCCATCGTTTTTCCAACAAAACCAAATACAAAGATTATGCGATTTTATATCGTGGTAATCATCAATCTCGCTTGCTGGAAAAATTGCTGATGCAAAACCGTATCCCCTACAAAATTTCCGGGGGAACGTCATTTTTCGCCCGTGCCGAAATTAAAGATATGATGGCTTACTTGCGTTTAGTAGTGAATCAAAACGATGATGCGGCATTTTTGCGTATTGTTAATACGCCAAAGCGGGAAATTGGTGCGGTAACGCTGGAAAAATTAGGCTTACTTGCCAATGAAAAACAGGTCAGCTTGTTTGAAGCGATTTTCGATTTTGAATTGATTCAACGTCTGACACCCAAGCCCTATCAAGCATTGCAAGATTTTGCCCGTTGGATTGTCGAAATCGCCGACCAAGCGGAACGTTCCGATCCGATTGAAGCGGTAAAAGATTTATTGGCAAAAATTCAATACGAAGCCTATTTGTATGAAACGGCTACTTCGCCGAAAGCGGCGGAAATGCAAAGCCGTAACGTGCAAACATTATTTGAATGGGTGCAAGGTATGCTTGAGGGAGATGAAATCGAAGAACCTATGACGCTGGTGCAAGTGGTAAATCGCCTGACACTACGTGATATGCTAGAACGTGGTGAAGACGATGATGAAGCGGATCAAGTGCAACTAATGACGCCGCACGCTTCGAAAGGCTTGGAATTTCCGCACGTTTTCTTAGTCGGGATGGAAGAAGGTATTCTGCCGCACCAAACCAGCCTTGATGAAGATAATGTCGAGGAAGAACGCCGTCTTGCTTACGTAGGCATTACTCGAGCACAACAAACGCTGACGTTTTCACTCTGTAAAGAACGCCGCCAGTACGGTGAAATTATCAAACCGGAACCAAGCCGCTTCTTACTTGAATTACCGCAAGACGATTTAGTCTGGGAAAGTGAAAAACCGAAAATGACCGAAGAACAGAAAGTCGAAAAAACTTCCGCCAATATCGCCAACCTAATGGCAATGCTAAAAGCAAATAAAAAGTAAGATTTATTTAAAGCTAATAAAAACGGAGCATTTTAAATTTATAAAAATGCTCCGTTTTTACTTTATTTATTTTTTACACTTGCACAGCCAAACTTTTGCTCTATTTCTATTAGTACTTCTACCGGCTCTAACTCTAACCCTTTGCAATAAGCTATAAATTCAAAAATATCTAATCTACGATCGCCCGTTTCTACTTTTCCAATAAATGAGTAAAGAACGCCCATTTTTTCGCCTAATGTGCGTTGAGTTAATCCAAGCTCTTGACGGCGTTTTAGGAATAATTCCCTAAGCCATAAATGCTCTTCAGAATGAATTGATAATCTTAAATTTCCCATGTACCCATTTTAGGTACAAATTATCTTGAACCTTTTTAAGGTTCAAGATACAATAAAGATCGAACCTAAAACAGGTTCTTTAAACATAAATTACACCTTAGGAGGGTCACCAATGAAAAACAATCTATTAGTTTTATTTAGCTTATCCTTAATGATACCAACTTCATTCGCAACAAGATGTGCCGATTTTTCAAATCAACAGGAAGCCCAATCTTATATGCAACAAACAGGAGCTAGAAATTTAGATCGTGATAGAGACGGAGAAGCATGTGAATGCTTACCTGGTGGTAGCAAATATGGCACTAGTGTATGTCGTTAGAATAAAAATATTACTTCTTTTCTTATTCTTATTTATCAATCGAGTGGAAGCAGATAATCTACCGGTTGTTTGTCCGGAACACTTAGATATCAAGAAAATTCAAGCTCAAAAGTGCTTAAGTGGGAAAATTAAATATATCAATCGATATCATCTAATAGAGCAAAATTAATACAAGCGGTGTAATTTTTGCTAATTCTGCAAAAATTGCACCGTTTTTCTGTCTTTGCACGAATATTCCATTTTCTTATACTACCCCATATAACCGCTGATAATTCTGCCTAATTTGCGAGCGAATCACTCTCTCTGACTCTGTTCTTAATTTCGCTAATTGTGCTAATATTGCTTGTAATTGCTGTGAAATACTCGCATTTTCTAAACTTTCATGTTGCCATGGGCTATCGGTTTCAATCAGCAAACGATCAAGCGGTAATTTTTGTACGATTTTTTGCGTTTTCGGATTCCATAAAATATCCGGTGTGACACTAGCGAAATAAGGGGTACGAAGAAAACGTTCAAGCGAATCATCATCGGTTTTAAACCAATGGAAATGTGCATGTTGAATTTGGTATTTTTCCAGCAAATCCAGCATTATCGCTACATCATCATGCACGATATGCAAATTTAAAGGCAAATTTAACCGCTTGCTTAATACAACAAATTGTTCCAATAAGGCAAGATAAGGCTGATAATCCAGCTTAGGATTCTCCCGCTTTAGGTAATGCGGTAATCCCACTTCACCGATAGCGGTCAAATTTTCTCGATTTTTTACAATCCAATCAGACAATGCTTGTTGCTGTTTATCATCGATTAACGGCTGTTCGGGGTGAAATCCTGCCGCAATTTGGATTTTCGGAAGCTTTTGTTTTAATGCTAATAATCTTTCCGCGCTGGCTAAATCGGTACTGACCGCCAATACGCCTTGTAGCAAAGGATCGCTAACTATCTGTTCTATTTGGCTTGCTTCAAGTTGGTCTAAATGAATATGGCTATCGAACATCTTGGTCTTATCTCTATTTATAAGCGGTTAAATTTGCAGAAAATCTTGCAAATTCGACCGCTTGCTACTTATTAGCTATGTTGTAGCGTATCAAAAATCACTTCGGCAAGTTGTTTTGAAATGCCGGGAACAGATTGTATGTCCTCTAAAGTTGCGGCTTTTACCCCTTGCATACCACCGAGATATTTTAGTAACGCTTGGCGACGTTTTGCTCCAACACCGGCGATTGATTCCAATCCGCTTTCCGTAAAAGCTTTTTGGCGTTTTTTGCGGTGTCCGGTAATCGCATGATTATGTGATTCATCACGAATATGCTGAATTAAATGCAAGGCAGGACTGTCCGGCGGTAAGTGAATTTCTTTATCCCATTTACTGATCAATAAGGTTTCTAAACCGGCTTTTCTTTCCACGCCTTTCGCCACACCGATTAACAACGGTTTACGCTTATCCCAACTGACATTTAACGAAGCAAAAGTTTCTAACGCTCGATTCAACTGCCCTTTCCCACCATCAATAAAAATAATATCTGGAATTTTTTCTTCTTCTAAATTGCGGTCATAACGTTTTAATAGGGCTTGCTCCATTGCCGCATAGTCATCACCACCGGTAATACCTTCAATATTAAAACGGCGGTAATCTGATTTTAGCGGCCCATTTTCATCAAATACCACACAAGAAGCTACCGTTTGATTGCCCATTGTGTGAGAAATATCGAAACACTCCATCCGTTTGATTTCCGCTAAATTGAGTAATGCCTTGAGTGAGTCATAACGCTGGCGAATATGCGTATCTTGTTTAAGTTGTAAAGTAAGAGCGACTTCTGCATTGGTTTTCGCCAATGCCAAATAACGACTTTTATCGCCACGAATATTTTTATCGGCAATACTAACCTTATGTCCCGCTTGTTCCGACAGCACATTAGATAATGCGGTCGCTTCACTTAACGGCTGATCGATAATAATTTGATTCGGTATCGTGCGATGTTGGTTCATCTGTAGATAAAACTGACCAACAAAGGTATCCGCCAACTCGCTTAAATCGGTATTGTTTGGTACTTTAGGAAAATAGGAACGATTGCCTAACACCTTTCCGTGACGCACAAATAAAATATGCACACAAGCAATGCCGTGCTGATAAGCGATCGAAATAATATCGAGATCATCCAAACGCTCGTTAGAGACAAATTGTTTTTCTTGTACCGCTCGCACCGATTGAATCTGATCGCGAAAACGAGTGCCGCTTCAAAATCCAGCTCTTGTGCGGCGTTTTCCATTTTTTGTACCAAATGCTCAACCACTTGTCCGTCTTTGCCTTGTAAAAATAAGCGGACAAGATTCACTTGATTATCATATTCCGCTTGTGAGTAATAGCCTTCTACACAAGGGGCAAGACAACGTCCGATTTGATATTGCAAACAAGGGCGAGAACGATTTTTATAGTAGCTGTCTTCACATTGGCGAATCGGAAACAGTTTTTGCAGTAAATTTAGCGTCTCACGCACTGCCCCTGCATTCGGATACGGACCGAAATATTCGCCGGCAATTTTTTTACTACCACGAAACGAAGTAATTCGAGGGTGCTGATGCTTTGTGAGTAAAATATACGGATAGGATTTATCATCACGCAAAAGCACATTGTACTTCGGCTGATTTTCTTTAATGTAATTGTGTTCCAGCAGTAACGCTTCCGTTTCCGAATGGGTTATTGTGGTTTCGATATGATGAATGTGAGCAACTAACGCTTCAGTTTTCTTACTGGCGAGTTGGCTACGAAAATAACTGGATAAGCGTTTTTTAAGATCTTTGGCTTTACCGACATAGATAATGGTATTTTTCGCATCATACATACGATAAACACCGGGAAGATGAGGCACATCAGCAAGAAAGGATTTAGCATCAAATAAAGACATATTCTTTTAAAAAAACACGGATAACATCAGAATTACAAGAAAATCAATAAAATTAACCGCATTCCAATGTTATTCCGTGTTTCAGTAGACAAAATTAGGATTTCATTAAACTATTTTTGGAAGCGTGAAGATATTGGAACATTGACCATAAGGTTAAACCTGCGACTACATAAAGTAAAATCCAAGCCAAGACTTCCATTGCAAAGTTAAATCGCCATAACATTCCACCTAATGCTAACATTTGTGCGGTTGTTTTAAATTTTCCCCAAATTGAAACCGCCACACTTGCACGCTCACCTAATTCAGCCATCCATTCTCTTAATGCGGAAATAATAATTTCTCGAGCAATCATAATCGCCGCCGGAATGGTAATCCACCATGTATGGTAATATTCAACAACACAAACTAATGCGACTGCGACTAATACTTTATCTGCGACCGGATCTAAAAATGCACCTAAATGTGTGGTTTGATTCCATTTACGAGCCAAATAGCCATCAAAAGCATCAGTAATGGAAGCAATAAAGAAAATCAGTGTTGAGATTTCAGCTGAATACCAACCGTTAGGCAAGTAAAAAGCAACCACAAATAGAGGAATCAAAATAACCCGAAATAAGGTCAGATAGGTAGGAAAATTCAGTTTCATATAGGGCATTTGCAAAGTAAATATTAGGTCATTTAAGTGTATCACACTCATAAGAAAATTTTTAACTATTGCATAGATAAAGTCAATTGACTTTGGTTAAATTTGTCGCTAATTTACACTTGATTTATGGAAGTTTGTCCATATATAAATCAAACGTTTGTTCAACTTAAAGGAAACAATATGGAAAATCGTGTAATTAGTGGTGCGACAAGCGGTGAATCATTACTCAGCACTCACAAAGTATTACGTAATACTTATTTCTTACTTTCAATGACATTAGCCTTTTCAGCAGTAATTGCTTTTGTGGCAATGTCAATGAATGCACCGGCATTACCTTGGTGGGGATTATTAATCGGCTTCTACGGTTTATTATTCCTAACCAATGCAACAGCAAATAGCGGTGCAGGTATCTTAAGCGTATTTGCATTAACCGGCTTTTTGGGTTACACCTTAGGACCGATTTTAAATCGTTATATCGGTGCAGGTTTAGGTGATGTGATTGCACTTGCGTTAGGCGCAACCGCATTGGTATTCTTTGCTTGTTCGGCTTATGTACTTACAACTAAGAAAGATATGTCATTCTTATCAGGTATGATGATGGCATTATTTGTGGTGTTACTCGTTGGGATTATTGCTAACATCTTCTTAGCAATTCCGGCATTAAGCCTTGCAATGAGTGCATTATTTGTCGTGTTCTCAAGCGGTGCGATTTTATTAGGTACCAGCAATATTATTCACGGTGGTGAAACCAATTATATCCGTGCAACCGTGGATTTATATGTATCTCTATACAATCTATTCTTAAGCCTATTACAAATCTTTGGCGTATTAGGTAGTGACGATTAATCTAAAATAAATTTGAGAGAGTAAGTGCCACACCTGTGGCACTTTTTATTTTTATGAATTACATTGAATTAAACGAACAAAAATATCCGACAGATGCTTCAGGTTACTTAACTAACCTTGATGATTGGTCAGAAGCGCTTGCGATTGAAATTGCCAAGAAAGAACAAATTGTTCTGACAAATGAACACTGGGAAATCATCTTTCTAGTGCGTGATTTCTATCAAGAATACAAAACCTCGCCGGCAATCCGAATGCTAGTTAAAGCGATGGCACAAAAATTCGGCGAAGAGAAAGGAAATAGCCGTTATTTACAACGTTTATTTCCTGACGGTCCCGCAAAACAAGCCACTAAAATTGCTGGTTTACCTAAACCCATAAAATGTTTATAATTATTAATTGAGATTAATTCTCAATTTCACTCAAAATGAAAACTCATGATTTAAAAGGAGAAACTATGAAACTTTCATTTTTAAAACAAGCATTTGTGGTCGTATTAGGTTTAAGTGCCACTCTCACTATGGTCGCACCGTTCAAAGTTGTCACAACCTTTACCGTTATTCAAGATATCGCACAAAATGTTGCCGGCGATAAAGCAGTTGTAGAATCTATCACCAAACCCGGTGCGGAAATTCATGATTACCAACCGACACCAAAAGATATTGTAAAAGCACAAAAAGCAGATCTTATCTTATGGAACGGTATGAATTTAGAACGTTGGTTCGAGCGTTTCTTTGAAAACGTAAAAGGTAAACCGGCTGTAGTGGTTACCGAAGGCATTACGCCAATTGCAATTACTGAAGGTGAATATAAAAACTTACCAAATCCACATGCTTGGATGTCATCGGCTAATGCTCTGCAATATATTGAAAATATTCGTGCCGCATTAGTGAAATACGATCCGAAAAATGCCGAAAGCTATAACCAAAATGCTAAAGTTTATGCAGAAAAAGTCAAAGCCATTGCGGAACCGTTACGCCAACGTCTATCCGTTATTCCGGAAGCACAACGTTGGTTAGTAACTAGTGAAGGGGCATTTAGTTATTTAGCACAAGATTATCAGTTAAAAGAGCTTTATTTATGGGCAATCAATGCTGAAGAACAAGGTTCTCCGCAACAAGTGAAAAAAGTAATCGACGGCGTAAAAGCTAACAATATCCCTGTTGTTTTCAGCGAAAGTACCGTATCGGATAAACCGGCAAAACAAGTGGCAAAAGAAACCGGCGCATTATATGGCGGTGTGTTATATGTTGATTCACTTTCAACTAAAGACGGCGCTGTACCGACTTATTTAGATTTATTAAAAGTGACAATCAGCACAATTGTTGACGGTTTTGAAAAAGCAAAAAATAATATGGCATCCATTCCAACCTCTATTTCTGTTGAAAAGCTAAGTGTCCGTTATAATAACGGGCATTTAGCCTTACATGATGTGTCTTTCCAATTACAGAACGGTACGATTTGTGCTTTAATCGGTGTAAATGGTGGCGGTAAATCCACGCTTTTTAAAAGTTTAATGGGATTAGTCAAACCTCAAACGGGTACAATTCTGTTAAACCAGATGCCGATTCAACAAGCCTTGAAACAAAATTTGGTTTCTTATGTGCCGCAAAGTGAAGAAGTCGATTGGCAATTTCCTGTTTCCGTTTACGATGTCGTTATGATGGGTCGATATGGCTATATGGGATTACTACGCCGTCCTTCATCTCTTGATAAACAAAAGGTGATGCAAGCAATGGAACGAGTGGATATTTGCCATTTGCAACACCGCCAAATCGGTGAGCTTTCCGGTGGACAGAAAAAGCGTGTGTTTCTTGCTCGAGCATTGGCACAAGAAAGTCAGATTATTTTACTGGACGAGCCGTTTACCGGTGTTGATGTTAAAACCGAAAATGCCATCGTTGAATTGTTGCAACAACTGCGTAGCGAAGGACATTTAGTTTTAGTTTCAACGCACAATTTAAACAGCGTACCTAGCTTTTGCGATCAAGTATTGATGATAAACCGCACCTTACTTGTCGCCGGAAAAACCGAAACCACCTTTACTAACGAAAATCTGGAAAAAGTCTTTGGCGGTGTACTACATTATCTTGCTAAAGATATTGGATAGATTGATAAAGACCGCCAAAAGCAAGCGGTCTTTTTTTCATATTTTTTAACATTACATAATGAATATAAAACTGAGTAGCCTCTATATTTCTCTTTTTACAAAACTTACTAATGTCGGTCGCACAATACGTGCATAATCTTGCGTATTTAAAATAATTGAACATTCTAGCGTACCGGCGTTAAAAGCAAGCTCATCGTAGCGTTCAAGTAAACTAGGATCTGCAATAAGTTTAAGATCCGGGTGAAAGCTAAAAGGTGGTATCGCACCAAAGACACAATCTGTAAGTTCATCAACTTCTTTAGGGCTGGCAAGAGATGCTTTTGTACCGCCTAAGTATTGGGCGATTTGATTTAAATTCGCCTGCTCATCGGCTGGTAAAATAGCAAGTACCGCTTGTTTTACACCATTTCCTTTGATTTTACACACCAAGGCTTTTGCCCCTTGCCCGATTTCCGTACCACGAATTTTCGCAACCTCTTCCGATTTACCGGCACTAGTATGACGGACTACTCGATAACGAGCTTGATGTTGGTCTAAAAGTGCGGTCAAATTTTCAAATATTTTTTCCGACATATTATTTCCCTTAATTAATGATCTGATTTCAGCCCGGCACCACACATTGTAATTAAGCAATCTTCGACTGCACCATATAGCTCACAGTAATGAAGATAAGCCGCATAGTTGGTCATGCGGTAGTGTGTTCACAATAAATCCCTTTTTTGGCTAAAGCGTTTCGTGCCGCAAGAATTTTATCTTCCGGTGCATTCACAAAACGAATCGCATATTTTTCCGCATAAGCTAAAATTTCACTTGCTCGCATAGGTCGCCCAATGGCAATACCTTCGGCGATAGTCGGCTTAATCTCAACCTGTTCTGCAAATTTTTGCCCTTTTTTGACCGCTTGCAATAAGGGATCACAATATTCGCTTTGTAATGCAATAATCGTTGGCATTTCATCAATAACACCACTTTCCAACAAATGTTCTAGTCCCTTAATGACACCAATAAACAAAGTACCGTTTCCAACCGGAACGACAATCTGTTTTGGAATCCGCCCGAGCTGTTCAAACGTTTCATAAATATAGGTTTTCGTACCTTCGTAGAAGAAGGGGTTATACACGTGATTAGCATAATAAACGCCCTCATTTTCAACTTTAGCACGACATACATCTGCACAATGATCACGGCTACCTTTAATCACATTAGCTTTAGCGCCATGCGACTCAATCATATTAATTTTTTTCGGCGATGTTCCTTCCGGTACAAAAATTTCACATTGAATACTCGCTTTAGCGCAATAGGTCGCGACACTATTTCCTGCATTACCACTACTATCTTGTACCACCGAATCAACACCAATCGACTTACAATGACTGATAAGTACCGCCGCACCACGGTCTTTAAAGGAAAGCGTTGGCATAAAGTAATCCATTTTTAATAATACATTTTCATCAAAACGGACTATCGGCGTCATCCCCTCTCCCAAGGAAATATCACGCCAACTTTCATCTTGCAAAGCGATAAATTTTCGATAACGAAATAAGCTCCACTCATGCTGATCAACCTGATTGAGATCAAATTTAGGTGGCTGATAATCTAATGACCATAACCCGCCACATTGACATTTTGCTTGGCGAGTAGATACCGGTGCAATTTGTTGGCATTGATTACAGATAAATTTCATATTGATTCTCCTAAGCAAATTCGGCAACCGCATCAATTTCGATAAGTGCGTTGTAATGCAAATTACCGCAAGGTACAACAGTACGAGCAGGTTTGTGTGAACCGAAAAAATCAGCATAAACTTGATTTACCGTATCCCAATAAGCTACATCGGGAATATACACACGGCATTGCACAACATCATTTCTACTAAGACCGGCAGTGGCGAGTACTTGAGCTAAATTAGCGAGAGCTTGTTTAGTTTGAGCTACAATATCACCAACAATTTTCCCATCAGCATTAAATGGAAGTTGTCCCGATATATACAACATTCCGTTGGATTTTATTGCTGGTGAATAATGCCCTTTACTTTGATTCGGTAGAATAATTTCCATTAGCGTTTTCCTCTTACTTCATCTAAATAACTATAAATGGTCACTTTATTTACGCCTAATTTTTCAGCAACTTTCTCAATACTACCTTTCATTAAAAACAAGCCTTTTTGTTCCATAAAACGAATCTTTTCAATTTTTTCATCTCGAGTCATCATCTCAACAGATTGTCCGTTTACAATTTTATCCATTAAATTTTCTGCCATTGCAGAAAGCGGAAGCTCTTCTGTTTCTAGCGTTTGCTCAGTTTGTTTTATTTGATTTAGGTTAGGCAATAAGCTATTTAAGTAAGCGATTTGCTCAGTAATCGGTGTTGTGTCAATGTTGATACATAAAGCACCAACCAGCTGTTGGTTTTGGTCAAAAATCAGTTGAGTGGATGAACGAATAAGTTTACCCTCGACTTCAAAATAGTAATTGGCTACATAGTTATTATTCAGCTTATCCGATAACATCACTTCCTTAACCAAATGGTCAAAATTCTGCCCCGGTTTACGATGTGTAACATCGCCGGCGACATACACAACCGAGTGCTCAGGGCGGTTTAAATCATGTAAAACAACTTCACAACTTTTGCCGAACATTTCAACTAACATCTCTGCCATCGAAACATAAGGGATAAGAATTTGGTTCATAGCATCTCCGTAGAATTTTTTATATAGACTATATAATTTATTCTATATCATCAATGAATTTATATAATTTTTTATATGGGAAATCGGTTAATGACATTGAAAATAGCGACGAATTGCCTACTCCCTTAAATTTCCCTTGTAATTTTGCTCAATTTTGTTAAATTCTTCAGGTTATTTTGCTATTTTTTAAGGTCTAACCATGAACCAATTAGATTTAATCAAATCATCTATCAAATCTATTCCTGATTATCCGAAAGCAGGTATTATTTTCCGTGACATTACCTCATTATTAGAAGTGCCGGAAGCATTCAAGGCAACCGTAGATGCGATCGTTGCTGAATTTAAAAATAAAGGTATTACTAAAGTCGTTGGAACAGAGTCTCGCGGCTTTATCTTTGGTGCACCGGTAGCGCTTGCGTTGGGCGTACCTTTTGTATTAGTTCGTAAACCTAAAAAATTACCACGTGAAGTTATTTCACAATCTTATTCTTTAGAATATGGTGAAGATACGCTGGAAATCCATGTAGATTCAGTAAAAGAAGGTGATAACGTATTAGTTGTAGACGATTTATTAGCAACCGGCGGTACAATTGACGCTACGGCAAAATTAATTCGTCGTTTAGGCGGTAAAGTAGAACACGCGACCTTTGTGATTTGGTTACCGGATTTAGGCGGAAAAGAACGTTTAGAAAAAGAAGGCATCAATTCATTCACATTGGTTGAGTTTGCCGGTCATTAATATTTCTTAGCACGGAGTACGTGTATTCCATGCTAAATAAGAGTCGCAATGAGTTATCAAGTTTTAGCCCGTAAATGGCGTCCACAACGTTTTTCTGAAGTTGTCGGACAGCAACACGTTTTATCTGCATTAGAAAATGGTCTGCGTGAAGGCAGGCTTCATCACGCCTACCTGTTTTCCGGTACACGTGGTGTAGGTAAAACCTCGATTGCACGCCTATTTGCAAAAGGCTTAAACTGCGAAACCGGTATCACTGCTACACCTTGCGGTGAGTGTGCAAATTGTAAAGCGATCGAAGAAGGTCGCTTTATTGATCTGATTGAAATTGATGCGGCTTCACGTACTAAAGTCGAAGACACACGTGAGTTGCTTGATAATGTTCAATACAAGCCAACAGTCGGACGCTTTAAAGTTTACCTGATCGACGAAGTGCATATGCTTTCTCGTCACAGTTTCAATGCGTTGCTTAAAACGCTTGAGGAACCACCGGAATACGTAAAGTTCCTATTGGCAACGACAGATCCACAAAAACTTCCGATCACGATCTTATCCCGTTGTATGCAATTCCATTTGCGTGCATTAGATCAAACTCAGATCGCAAATCATCTCGAATTTATCCTGCAACAGGAGAATATTCCCTATGAGTCAGCCGCTATTGAAAAATTAGCAAAAGCGGCTCAAGGCAGTATTCGTGATTCATTAAGTTTAACCGATCAAGCGATTGCGGTAAGTAATGCGAATATTAGTTTACCTATCGTGCGGCAAATGCTCGGTTTAATTGATGATCACCAACCAATCGAATTAGTCACCGCTCTTGCCCAAGCAGACGGTGAAAAAGCAATGTCAGTTATTCAATCCGTTGCTGAAAAAGGAATTGATTGGTCACAACTACTCTCTGATGTTGCCCAAACGTTACATCAAATTGCAATGCTCCAACTGCTTAAAAATAGCGGGCAGGAACAAACTCAGCTACATTTTTTAGCAAAACAAATTGCACCTGAAGACGTACAACTTTTCTATCAGCTAATGCTCAATGGTAAAAAAGAGTTAACATTTGCACCGGAACAACGTGCCGGTGTAGAAATGACGATTTTACGTGCATTGGCTTTCCATCCTAAACGAGCGGAAGAAATCAATCGCCAACCGGTAAGAGAAGTTGTTCAAACAACAGCGACTGTATCGCATACACCACAGCAAAATATTGAACAGCTCAAAGCTCGTTTAACGCATAATCACGCACCGCAAGCGGTTAATTCTACTCAAAATTTTGCAACACAACCTGTTGCAAAAATGCCGGAAAATTCAACCGCTTATCCGCAACCAGCCGCAAGTGTAGTTGAAAGCGGTTCAGCGCCAGTGTCGCCGGCACTTGCGGCAATGCAGGCCCGTAAACAGTTACAGCAAACTCAGGCACAACTTACTCAAAACGAAAAAAAAGCCTGAGTTAGCTAAACCGGCTATTTCATCGGCGAGCAGACCAAATTCACAAAAAACGCCAAGTTTACAAGAGCGTTTTATGAATTTGGCAACTGAGCAACAAACGCAAGCTCAGCTTCAACCAACAAAGCAACCAGAAAAACCGTTAAGCGATGAAGATTATTGCTGGACGTGGCTCAATCCCGAATTAGAAACCCAAAATGAAAGCACTAAACCATCCGATATCAAACAAGCTATCTTGCAAGAGCGTACGCCAGAATTAGTGGCAAAAACAATCGCATTATCTTGCGAGCAAGACGAATGGTGCAAAATTGTGAATGAGTTAAAACTTGGTGGTTTATCTCGTCAAGTCGCATTAAATAGCTATTTGGCCGAAAAACAAGGCGAACAACTTAAATTAGTCCTTAAGCCAGCAATGGCACATTTAGATAATGCCGAATCTCGCCAAAGCTTAGCGACCGCTTTACAAGAAAAAGGCTTTAGCTATGAATTGGCTATCGGTGAAAGTACAGAACATAAAACACCGCTTGAAATTCGCCGAGCTATTTTTGGAAATTTAACGCTCGAAGCGAAAAAAGCACTTATCCATGATGAAAAATTAATGCTCGCTACGCCAAACATTTGATGCGGAAATCGACGAAAGTACGATTCGAGCTGTTGCAGAGAATAAAGAATAATGAAAGCTTTAGAAATCAATAATCTGATAAAAACCTATCCGACTGGTGTACAAGCGGTAAAAGGAATCGATCTTAGCGTAGAACAAGGCGATTTTTACGCACTGCTTGGGCATAACGGTGCGGGCAAATCAACAACCATTGGAATTATTAGCTCTCTAGTAAATAAAACTAGCGGTAGCGTAAAAGTATTCGGTTACGATCTTGATACTCAGAAAATTCAGCTTAAACAACAAATTGGACTTGTACCGCAGGAATTTAATTTCAATCAGTTTGAGAAAGTGATTGATGTTTTAACCCAACAAGCTGGTTATTACGGAATTTCACATAACGAAGCGGTAAACCGAGCCGAAACTTGGCTGAAAAAACTCGATCTGTGGGAAAAACAAAACCACCTTACCCGAGAACTTTCCGGCGGTATGAAACGTCGTGTCATGATTGCTCGTGCGTTAATGCATAATCCTAAATTGCTGATTTTAGATGAGCCAACTGCCGGAGTGGATATTGAATTACGCCGCAGTTTATGGGACTTTTTACGAGAACTGAATCAACAAGGCACTACCATTATTTTAACCACACATTATTTAGAAGAAGCAGAGAATCTTTGCCGTCATATTGGTATTATCCAAAACGGTTTATTGGTTGAAAATACTTCAATGAAAGCCTTACTCGCCAAATTGGAAACAGAAACTTTCGTGTTGGATTTACAAAGAAAATCGGAAAATCAACCGCTTGAAATACAAGGCTATCCAACGCAATGGTTAGATGAAAATACCTTAGAAGTTGAAGTAAAACGAGAACAAGGTTTAACCAATCTGTTCCAACAAATTGCACAACAAGATGTGGAAGTGCTTAGTATGCGTAACAAATCTAACCGTCTTGAAGAACTCTTTATGAAAATGGCAAATTAATATATGAATTTAACTGGATTTTTTACTCTTTCTGCCAAAGAATCTCGCCGAATTATTCGTATTTGGCGTCAAACATTGGTTCCACCGATTATCACGACCACACTCTATTTTCTTATTTTCGGTAAATTAATTGGCGGTCGTATTGGTGAAATGAATGGCGTAAGCTATATGCAATTTATTGCACCGGGGCTAGTGATGATGAATGCGATTACCGCATCTTACGTAAATACTGCCTCATCATTTTTCCTCAGTAAATTTACTCGTAATTTTGAAGAATTATTAGTTTCTCCGCTCTCAACGCACAATATTATTTGGGGTTATGTGATGGGAAGTATTGTACGAGGCGGTTTAGCTGGTATTTTAGTGATGTTAGTCGCACTCTGCTTCGTTTCGTTTGATATTCATTCGTGGGCAATTATTTTACTGACTTTATTAATGACAACCATTGCCTTTGCGCTCGGTGGATTAATTAATGCGGTATATGCAAAATCATTTGATGATGTCGGTTTAATTCCGACCTTTGTTTTAACACCTCTGACTTATTTAGGCGGTGTGTTCTACTCGATTTCACTTTTACCCGAATTTTGGCAAACTGTATCCAAATTTAATCCGATCGTGTATATGATCAACGGTTTCCGCTATGGATTTTTAGGCATTAGCGATGTATCGGTATCCTATACTTTTGTGGTGTTAATCTCATTTATTGCCGTGCTATACTATATCGCCTTTTCATTGATTGAGAAGGGAGTCGGGCTTCGTAGCTGATTTTCTTTGCCAAGGATAACACGAGAGAGATTTGCTAAAGTCAGCTAAAAGCCAACCGCTTGCTCTCGTGTTAAATGCTTTAAAGGAATTTCAATATGAAACGATTATCTAAAACTTGCTTTATCGGAGCGTTAGTGCTTTCAACGCCTTTCGCATTCTCTCAAGACATTACTGTCTTTGCCGCTTCATCAATGACTAATGTATTACAAGAAATCAATCAAGATTTTGCCAAGCAATATCCTGATGATAAAGTAGTATTTTCCTTTGCATCCAGTTCGGTATTAGCCAAACAAATCGAACAAGATGCACCGGCAGATGTGTTTATCTCAGCCGACCTGAAATGGATGGACTACTTAAAAGAAAAACAGCCTACCAAAACTCAAAATATTCGTCATCTTGTTAAAAATGAGCTGGTTTTGATTGCACCAAAAGACAGTTCATTCGAGGCAAGCGATATACAAGCGGTCGATTTTGCGAAAATTTTAGCAAATAGCTATTTATCCGTAGGAGATCCGGCTCATGTACCGGCAGGCAAATATGCGAAAAAAGCATTGGAACATTACGGCTTATGGCAACAAGTAGAGCCTAGAATCGCTCGAGCGAAAAATGTACGTGACGCACTATCATTCGTAGAACGTGGTGAATCGCCATTGGGTATTGTTTACTCTACCGATGCGAAAGTTTCTGATAAAGTGAAAGTGATCACAGTTTTTCCAACCGAAAGCTATGGTGAAGTGATTTATCCGGTCGCGACAGTGAGCGATAAAGTGCAAGCTAAAACATTTTTAGATTTCCTAAAAACGCCGAAAGCCAAAGCAAAATTTGAAGTCGCCGGTTTTTACCCGATTCATTAATTCGACAAAAGGGATAGCTAACGCTATTCCTTTTCTGCTTATCTATGGTTGAAGCAATGTTCAATTTTACCCCTCAAGAACTTGATGCTATTTTCTTAAGTTTGAAAGTGGCTTTACTGGCAGTTGTTCTATCACTACCGTTTGCGATATTTATCGCTTGGTTATTATCTCGCAAACAATTTTGGGGTAAAAACTTATTAAACGGCATTGTGCATCTGCCGCTTGTATTACCACCAGTGGTTATTGGCTATTTATTATTGGTTTCGATGGCAAAAAAAGGTGTAATCGGTCAATATTTATGGCAATGGTTTGAATTTTCATTCAGTTTTTCTTGGAAAGGTGCAGTTCTCGCCTCAATGGTGATGGCATTTCCGTTAATGGTGAGATCGATTCGTCTGACATTAGATGCGGTCGATCCGAAATTGGAACAAGCCGCCAGAACCTTAGGTGCATCCCCGTTAAAAGTGTTTTTTACGCTCACGCTACCACTTTCCTATTCAGGTATTATCGCCGGAGCCGTACTCGGTTTTGCTCGTTCATTGGGGGAGTTTGGTGCAACAATCACCTTTGTTTCCAATATTCCGAATCAAACTCAAACTATTCCGTCCGCACTCTTTACTTTTATCGAAACACCGGACGGTGAACTGGTCAGCCGCACGTTTATGTGCCGTTTCGATTATGATTTCCTTAATTGCACTATTTGCTTCCGAATGGTTTGCTGAAAAGCAAAAACGCTTACTGAATTAACCTATGCTTCAATTAAATCTACACCAAACGCTTGGACAACTTGAATTAGCGGTAAAACTTGATATTCCAAATAAAGGCGTTACTGCTATTTTTGGACGTTCCGGAGCCGGTAAATCCAGTTTAATCAATCTGATTGCCGGTTTATCTACGCCACAAAAAGGCTATATCCGCCTTAATCAACAAACCTTATTTGATAGCGAGCAAAGGATCAATCTTGCGCCGGAAAAGCGAAAAATTGGTTATGTATTTCAAGAACACCGACTCTTCCCGCATTACACGGTTGAGAAGAACCTCAAATACGGTTACAAGCGGTCGGATTCCGCTCATTTTTTGCAAATTGTACAATTACTGGGTATTGAGCATTTACTCACTCGTTTTCCAGCTAGCCTTTCCGGCGGTGAAAAGCGCGTGTCGCGATCGGTCGAGCGTTATTAAGCGAACCGCAATTATTACTGATGGACGAACCATTATCCGCACTTGATTTACCACGTAAACAAGAATTGATCAATTATTTAAGCAAACTGGTCGCCCAAATTGAAATCCCGATTTTATATGTCAGCCATAGCTTAGACGAAATCATTCGTTTGGCGGATAACCTTATTTTGCTCGAACAAGGTAAAGTCACGCTTTTTGATAGCGTTGCTAATGTATGGCATCATCCGGCGTTTATGGCTTGGCAAGCGGATTCACAAAAGGTTAGCTTATTAGAATTAACGATTCATTCTTACCAACCCACTTACAAAATGGTTGGCTTAAATCTTGGTACGCAACAAATTTGGATCAACGAAACACCGCATTATCAAATCGGTGATAAATTACGCATTACTATTGCCAGCAAAGATGTGTCTATCAGCTTAGAAAAGCCGAACCAAAGTTCTATTCGTAATATATTACAAGGCAAAATTATGCAGATTATTGAACAAACCGACCGAGTAGATATTGCGGTCTCAGTTGATAATCACACAATATGGGCAAGTATCAGTTTCTGGTCATTTGATGAACTGGCCTTGTGGAATGGACAAAATGTCTATTTGCAAGTCAAAAGCGTTTCTTTGTAGAAATGCAAAAATTTAGTAAAATACGACCGCTTATTTGAGAGAGAAACCATGCCAGTAGTAAACCAATCATCCCTTGTCGCTTATAGCGCTGAGCAAATGTATCAGCTCGTTAACGATTACGAAAAATACCCACAATTTTTATCCGGTTGCGTAGGTTCCAAAACCATTAGTCGTGGTGAAACAGAACTAGAAGCAGAGCTACATATTCAAAAATTAGGTATTAGCCAAACCTTTAGCACACATAACACAATGCGCCTGAATGAACGTATTGAAATGAAACTAATCAAAGGCCCATTTCGTTATTTACAAGGTGTTTGGACATTCCAACCCTTTGATGAACAAAGCTGTAAAATCAGCTTACAACTTGAATTCGAATTTTCGAATCCTGTTGTCGGTATGGTATTTGGAAAAGTGTTTAACGAAATGACCATAAAAATGGTCAATGCGTTTAAACAGAGAGCCAAGGAGGTTTACGGTGTCTGAATCAGAAAAGATTATTGTTGAAGTTGCTTACGCCTATCCTGAACGTTATTTTCTAAAAAAACTTACGCTTGATAACGCGACAACAATCCAAAATGTGATTTTGCAATCCGGTATTTTAGAAAAATATACTGAAATCGATTTGAGAACCAATAAAGTCGGTATCTTTAGCCGTCCGGCAAAATTAACCGATATGGTAGAAAATGGTGATCGTATTGAGATTTATCGCCCATTGATTGCGGATCCAAAAGAAATTCGTCGTAAGCGAGCAACAGAACAAAACAAGAAATAAGAAAAAAAGCACGAAAAGTAAAATGCTCTTCGTGCTTTATTTTTCTTAGCGAATATATTTACCCGCCATTGATTGATACACCGTATTCTCACCTGACAAAATCGTATATTTTTGATTCAAAATCGAAAGCTGAGAACTAAGTTCTGTGTTCATTGCACCAATCCACTCACGGAATTCTGATGCACCTTGTTCATAACGATTTTTATAATAAGTACTAATGCGCTTATCATGTTCATACGCTTTTTGTAAGGTTGCATAGCTATTACGAGATTGCTGATAAGCATAATAGTAGTTATCAATTTCATTCAATGCGCTTGTTAACGCTTGCTCATAATTTAATTTCGCCGTCATATAATCAGACTCAGAAATTTTGACATTATTTTGAACACGATTCCAATCTAAGAATGGTAAATCAAATGAAATAACACCATTACCTACCGGATTATCGCCGATATTACGTGCTTTAGAAGCATTGCCTGAAATTGCACCACCTAAAGTCACAGTTGGGAACCAACTTTTTTCCGTTGCAGTTAATGAGTTAAACGCACTTTGTAAACGGTTTAAACGAGCTGTAATATCCGGACGATTTGCAATTGCAGAAACCGGAACATTTAAATCAACGCCTTGTAGTTTCCCCCCAAGATACTTGGATAACGAGAAGGTAAGGATTGATTTGGTTTTAAATTTAATAAATTACGCAACGTTTGTTCTGCTGTTTTTAAATTCGTACGGTAAGCAATTAAGTTATTATGTGCATTTAATGTCGCTTGTTGCGCTTGCTCTACCGCTAAACGGTCAATTGCACCTGCCGCTAATTTATTATTTAAAATACGTGAAATTTGTTCGTAATTCTTAATCGTTCGTTCAATTACATTGATCGCATCTTTGTAGTAAGCAATTTGGTAGTAAGTCGTTACAACCGAATTGATTAAGGAAAGACGCGCGACTTTTAAATCTTCAATCGTTGCTTTATGCTCCCATTCCGCGACACTCGGCGCATCCGCTAAACGACGCCATAAATCTAAGGTATAACTTAAATTAAATGCCGCGGTATTAGAAATAGTAGAAACACCGGTAGAAACTTGATTTGACGTTGAACCAAGCCCCTTAGTTGCTGAAGCTGAACCCGATCCACTAAAGGTCGGTACAAGATTCGCACCAACTAAATTAGCATTATAGAGTGCTTTATTTACAGCAATGGCACTTTTCGCTAAATCCAAATTATTTACAATCGCTTGATCAACAAGTGCATTTAATCTTGAATCTCGATAACCTTGCCACCATTGCTCATTAATTTGGAATTGCTTAGTAATATCTTCATATTGCTGATGTTCTGCTTGAACTTGTTCTAAAGAACCATCCTCACTCATTTTCGTTGTCGTAGTACACGCTGATAAAATCAATGCGGCAGAAAGTGTTAATGCGAATTTTGAAAGTTTCATTCGTTTTCCTTATGAGAAAAAATAAGGCGTATTTTATCCAAATACGCCTTTTATCGCCAGTAAAAAATGAACAGGCGTTCATTTTAAAGTTATCTTATCAATTTTATTTATATGTTACAGAGAAAAAATAAATAATGACAAATCGCTTATTCAGCCAATAAATTTGTAATTAAATCTTTAAATCTAACCGCTTGTGCATCTTGTTTTAAACGCTCAGCAGTTAAAATAGCTTTCAGGTCATTTAATGCCGTTTGGAAATCGTCATTTACAATGACATAATCAAATTCATTATAGTGACTCATTTCTGAGATTGCTTCTGCCATACGATTGGCAATCGTTTCAGCAGAATCTTGACCACGGCCGATTAAACGTTTTTCCAATTCTTCACGCGAAGGCGGTAAGATAAAAATTGTTTTAACATTTGGCACTTTCTCACGAATTTGTCTTGCCCCTTGCCAATCAATATCGAGAAAAACATCGATACCTTTCTCTAAACTTTGTTCAATCATTGGCAAAGACGTACCGTAATAATTACCAAATACTTCTGCCCATTCTAAAAAATGGCCTTTTTCGATCAGAGCTTTAAAATCAGTATGATCAGTAAAATAATAATGCACGCCATACTCTTCTCCCGGACGAGGATTTCGAGTGGTATGCGAAATGGAAAGTTGAACCTCAGAACGAGGTAAGTCTGCTAATAACGCATTAATTAACGAAGATTTCCCTGCACCACTCGGTGCAGAAAGAATATAAAGATTGCCTAACATAATTAATCGGAGATAAAAAATAAATTGAAAATGGAGAATTAATAACTATACATTATCAATTCTCCATTACTGATTTGATGAAATAACTTACTTACGAGCAAGAGGCGGAACAAATGTAATGCCTAAATCCCAAGGTTGCTCAATCCAAGTTTCTTGCGGAATATCAATCACATAATCATCAACAAGTGGCGCACCGGCAGGTTTTGCGAATACTGTTACAAATTTTGCTTTCGGATACATTTTGCGAATTTCTCTTGCGGTATTACCGGTATCCACTAAGTCATCTACCACGATAAAGCCTTCACCGTCGGTTTGTGCTTGCGTGTAATACATTTAATTCGCCTTGTTCATCATGATCGTAGCTTGAGATACATACGGTTTCAACGTGACGAATACTTAATTCACGTGCGAGTACCGCTGCTGGGAATAAACCACCGCGACTTACTGCAATAATACCTTTCCATTGCGATGCAGGTAAAAGGCGTTCTGCTAATTTACGTGCGTGCATATGGAACATATCCCAAGTTACAACATATTTTTCGTTTGTGTATTTTTCACTCATACAAAGTCCTAGATAAAAAAAAGCGGCGTCAAAGCACCGAATAAAAAAATTGCGTTATTCTAACCTAAAAAGCACATTCGTGCTATCATTTCCATTATTCTTCATTAATAGCGGTCTAATTTTTGCAAAATTTTACGAAAAGTTGGCCGCCTATAAGTCATTAGAGGTAAATATGTCTGAAATCACACAACTCTCTCCAAGTTTATTATGGCAATGGTTCGATAAAGTTTGTTCAATTCCTCATCCTTCTTATCACGAAGATCAACTGGCGGAATTTATCGTTAACTGGGCTAAATCTAATCACTTTTTTGCTGAACGAGATGATGCCGGCAACGTGCTGATTCGTAAACCGGCAACCAAAGGTATGGAAGATCGCCAAACAATCGCATTACAAGCCCATTTAGATATGGTTCCACAAGCTAATGCGGCAACACAGCACGACTTCCTTAAAGATCCGATTCAACCTTATATTGACGGAGAATGGGTTAAAGCCAAAGGAACAACTTTAGGTGCAGATAACGGTATTGGGCTTGCATCTTGCTTAGCAATCCTTGAAGCTAATGATATTGCTCATCCGGAACTCGAAGTGTTACTGACGATGAGTGAAGAAGTCGGTATGGAAGGTGTTCTAGGCTTACGTCCAAATTGGCTTACGTCGAATATTATGATTAACACAGATACTGAAGAAAACGGTGAGATTTATATTGGTTGTGCCGGTGGTGAAAATGTCAATTTAGATTTGCCATTACAATATGAAAACAACGTATTCGATTCAGCGTTACAACTAACATTAAAAGGCTTGCAAGGCGGCCATTCAGGTCGCGATATCCATACGACTCGAGTCAATGCAATCAAATTATTGGCAAGAATTTTAGCGGATATCCAAGCCCACCATTCAATTAAAATTGCCACATTAAAAGGTGGCTCGGTACGTAATGCAATTCCTCGCGAAGCACACGTCACCTTCGCTTTTGATGCAAAAAATCAGAAAGATTTAACCGCTTCCCTAACTCAATTATCGAACAAAATTCAGAATGAATTGCGATTAGCGGAACCAAATCTTATTCTTGAAATTGAAGCAATATCTTTACCAGCTCAAACACTGACTACAGAAGCAACGCATAAAGTTATCAATCTACTAAATATCTTACCAAACGGCATTATTCGTAATAGTGATGTCGTAAAAAATGTCGTTGAAACTTCATTAAGCATCGGTTTAGTTAAAATTGAAGAACAAAAACTTGTTGCCACGATTTTAGCTCGTTCATTAATTGAAAGTGGAAAAGAAGATGTGAGAGGAAAAATTAATTCTCTCGCAAGCATTAACTGGTGCAAAAGTTACTTTTTCCGGAGATTATCCGGGCTGGGAACCAGATACCGAATCTCAAATTACCCCATTAACTAAACAAATTTATGACGAAGTATTAGGTTATGAAGCACAAATTAAAGTGATTCACGCAGGGTTGGAATGTGGCCTCATTAAGAAAGTTTATCCAAATATGGATTTAGTTTCGATTGGACCAACTATCCGTAACGCTCACTCACCGGATGAGCAAGTACATATTCCGGCAGTTGAAATTTATTGGAAGCTACTCACTAAACTACTTGCTCAAGCACCACATAAATAACTAATCAATACTACAACGGCTAGAGAAATTCTAGCCGTTTTTTTTATAGTAATCCGTTTCAAAGGAACGTTACTTGATTTAACGATCCGTTCAATAGAATTTAGTTTACTTAATAGATTTTAATTTACTATTGATTTTATATTATCTGTTCCTTGTGATAAATAATGAGCCATATCGCCAGTAGCCTTAGTCAATAATATACGATTATGTAATAGCCCTTGAGAGAATTATATAGACAGGTAACGATGTATTTATTTTGAGTTTAAGGGGCTTAAGCTTGATTTGGGTTTGATTTTTTTGCTTTAGTAGCTAGGATTTCTAAGGCTCAGCTTTTTGATTTGATAGGGACCTTTGGTGTGTTTAGATTTTCCCTGTATTTCCTTAGGTTTTCAGGTCGAGTTGGGCTTTATGTTACTCCATAAAAATGCTTTAATCGTATTATTTCATTTCCTATGTAAATAGGAAATAAAAGCAATATACTGCTTTAAAAATTTTAGTTTTCTGGTTGAAAAAGTTAACTTTGAGGAGAATAATAAGCGGTCAAATTTCCCTTATTTGCCGCAAATCTAATAAAAAATCATACGCATATATATAAAACAGTCAGAGCTAAATCTAGGAATAAATAAATGGGGGCGCCCTAGATAACTAGACCAAACCTCCCCTAACTAATTGTTTTAAAATGGAAATTTGATACTTTATGTCACTGTAATTAAAACGCCATTCACATTCCTTTAAATAGAACTCAAAATGTGCTTTGGGAATGCCATTAAATTTGCATAGATGGCGTTTTGCTTAGCTCCAAAAATTCTCAATTCCGTTAATGTGGTTATGATTAGTGGCAAAATGCGTGCTGTGATTAATACGAAAATGAATAATCGGAAGCAATGTAGCTGATTGCGTATTCGGTACAGCAACGGTATAAACCTTACCATTACGCTTGAGAAGCCCAAATACAGCAACTTTGCCAGCAGGCCTCGCCCACGTTTACCTTTACGTGTCCCGCCGAAGTAGCTTTCATCCGCTTCGATTTCGCCATCAAACATTTCCAAATGTAGGCTGTTTTGATAGATAAGTAATCGTAAGCGATGAAAATAGTATGCGACAGTAGTTTTGTTTACATTCACTAACTCAGCGGCTGTTCGTGTAGTAACACCTACAACAAACAGCTCGATGAGTTTATTTTGTTTATGCTGACTTAGACGACTTTTTCTCATTGGGATATTGTATCCTAAATAGTAAATTTGTCAGTTATCTAGGATAGCCCCAATAAATGAGAGAATAAAGAAAAAAGAAAGAAAGGAAGAAATGAATCAGGAAAAAGAATAAAAAAACAAAGCAATGAAAAATAAAGTCTCGAAAAAGCAAAAACCCCGTAGTTATCTCTAACCACAGGGTTTCTTTTACTTCTTTGTCTTTGCTTTCGCACTAAATTCAATCTGGCGATGCCCTACTCTCACATGGGGAAACCCCACACTACCATCGGCGTTACTGCGTTTTACTTCTGAGTTCGGAATGGAATCAGGTAGAGCCACAGCACTCTGGTCGCCAGAATATTCTGTTGATGCCTTTTGTCTTCTTTCTTTGTCTTTGTTCTTTATCTGCTTTTTATTCGCACTTTAAATTCGAAACAAGTCGCTACTGATTTTCTAGTCTTTAGCCTTCATGCCCAAAAACACTTGAGCGTTGTATAGTTAAGCCTCTCGGGCAATTAGTATGTGTTAGCTCAACGTATCACTACGCTTACACACCACACCTATCTACGTCGTAGTCTCCAACAACCCTTACCGACTTATAGTCGGGGAGAACTCATCTTGAGGCAAGTTTCGTGCTTAGATGCTTTCAGCACTTATCTCTTCCGCATGTAGCTACCCAGCAGTGCCTCTGGCGAGACAACTGGAACACCAGTGATGCGTCCACTCCGGTCCTCTCGTACTAGGAGCGACCCCTCTCAATTCTCCAACGCCCACGGCAGATAGGGACCGAACTGTCTCACGACGTTCTAAACCCAGCTCGCGTACCACTTTAAATGGCGAACAGCCATACCCTTGGGACCTACTTCAGCCCCAGGATGTGATGAGCCGACATCGAGGTGCCAAACACCGCCGTCGATATGAACTCTTGGGCGGTATCAGCCTGTTATCCCCGGAGTACCTTTTATCCGTTGAGCGATGGCCCTTCCATTCAGAACCACCGGATCACTATGACCTGCTTTCGCACCTGCTCGACTTGTCTGTCTCGCAGTTAAGCTTGCTTATACCATTGCACTAACCTCACGATGTCCGACCGTGATTAGCAAACCTTCGTGCTCCTCCGTTACTCTTTGGGAGGAGACCGCCCCAGTCAAACTACCCACCAGACACTGTCCGAGACCGCGTTCCGCAATCTTCGTTAGAACATCAAACGTTAAAGGGTGGTATTTCAAGGACGCCTCCACAATCACTGGCGTGACTGCTTCAAAGGCTCCCACCTATCCTACACATCAAAATTCAATGTTCAGTGTCAAGCTATAGTAAAGGTTCACGGGGTCTTTCCGTCTAGTCGCGGGTACACCGCATCTTCACGGCGATTTCAATTTCACTGAGTCTCGGGTGGAGACAGCCTGGCCATCATTATGCCATTCGTGCAGGTCGGAACTTACCCGACAAGGAATTTCGCTACCTTAGGACCGTTATAGTTACGGCCGCCGTTTACTGGGGCTTCGATCAGGAGCTTCTCTTTCGATAACACCATCAATTAACCTTCCAGCACCGGGCAGGCATCACACCCTATACGTCCACTTTCGTGTTTGCAGAGTGCTGTGTTTTTAATAAACAGTTGCGACCAGCTGGTATCTTCGACCGGTTCAACCTTCAGCGGTAAACGCTTACAATCTACGCCGGCGCACCTTCTCCCGAAGTTACGGTGCTATTTTGCCTAGTTCCTTCACCCGAGTTCTCTCAAGCGCCTGAGTATTCTCTACCTGACCACCTGTGTCGGTTTATAGTACGGTTTAGTATAACCTGAAGCTTAGTGGCTTTTCCTGGAAGCGTGGTATCGGTTACTTCATCTCCGTAGAGACTCGTCATCACTTCTCGGTGTTAACGGAATTCCGGATTTGCCTAAAATTCCCACCTACCGGCTTAAACAGACATCCAACAGTCTGATAACCTAACCTTCTCCGTCCCCACATCGCAGTTATACCAAGTACGGGAATATTAACCCGTTTCCCATCGACTACGCTTTTCAGCCTCGCCTTAGGGGCCGACTCACCCTGCCCCGATTAACGTTGGACAGGAACCCTTGGTCTTCCGGCGAACGAGTTTTTCACTCGTTTTGTCGTTACTTATGTCAGCATTCGCACTTCTGATACGTCCACCAAACTTCTCAATTCAGCTTCATCCGCTTACAGAACGCTCCCCTACCCAACAATGTTTCCATTGATGCCGCAGCTTCGGTGACTAGTTTTAGCCCCGTTACATCTTCCGCGCAGGCCGACTCGACTAGTGAGCTATTACGCTTTCTTTAAATGGTGGTCGCTTCTAAGCCAACATCCTAGCTGTCTAAGCCTTCCCACTTCGTTTCCCACTTAACTAGTACTTTGGGACCTTAGCTGGCGGTCTGGGTTGTTTCCCTCTCCACGATGGACGTTAGCACCCACCGTGTGTCTCCTGAGTATCACTCTTCGGTATTCGCAGTTTGCATCGGGTTGGTAATCCGGGATGGACCCCTAGCCGAAACAGTGCTCTACCCCCGAAGGTGTCCGCTCAAGGCTCTACCTAAATAGATTTCGGGGAGAACCAGCTATCTCCCGGTTTGATTGGCCTTTCACCCCCAGCCACAAGTCATCCGCTAATTTTTCAACATTAGTCGGTTCGGTCCTCCAATTAGTGTTACCCAATCTTCAACCTGCCCATGGCTAGATCACCGGGTTTCGGGTCTATACCTTGCAACTCAATCGCCCAGTTAAGACTCGGTTTCCCTTCGGCTCCCTTATTCAGTTAACCTCGCTACAAAATATAAGTCGCTGACCCATTATACAAAAGGTACGCAGTCACCCCACAAAGAGGCTCCCACTGCTTGTACGTACACGGTTTCAGGTTCTATTTCACTCCCCTCACTGGGGTTCTTTTCGCCTTTCCTTCACAGTACTGGTTCACTATCGGTCAATCAGGAGTATTTAGCCTTGGAGGATGGTCCCCCCATCTTCAAACAGGATTTCTCGTGTCCCGCCCTACTTATCTCAAACTTAGTACCACTATCAATTTTTCGAATACGGGACTATCACCCTGTGTCGTTGAGCTTCCCAGCTCATTCTCCTAAATCGAATGCTATCGTTTGAAGGCTCCTCCGCTTTCGCTCGCCGCTACTCACAGAATCTCGGTTGATTTCTTTTCCTCGGGGTACTTAGATGTTTCAGTTCTCCCGGTTTGCCTTATTAAGCTATGTATTCACTTAATAATAGTAGATTCTTCATCTACTGGGTTTCCCCATTCGGATATCTTGGATTAAACGCTTCTTATCAACTCATCCAAGCTTTTCGCAGATTAGCACGTCCTTCTTCGCCTCTGATTGCCAAGGCATCCACCGTGTACGCTTAGTCACTTAACTATACAACCTCAAATGTTTTCAAAATTTATTTAAATTCATTCAATGCGTATTTTATTTAACTAAACACTTGACTGCTTTTGTTCAGTCAAGATTTTTTAACTACTCAGACTTTCTTTCGAAAATCTCTCAGTTTTCAGCTTGTTTCCAATTTTTTAAAGAACAATTTAGACAACAAAAGTCATCTTTAAATGGCGTCCCCACGGGGATTCGAACCCCGGTTACCGCCGTGAAAGGGCGATGTCCTAGGCCTCTAGACGATGGGGACAACATTTAAAGATGCTCTCCACTTTGCCATTTGAGCACATTATTCTACGTTAAATACCGTTATTTTTCAATAACTTTTTAAATCACTTAACATAAACGCTCATTCATTCATCAAACAATCTGTGTGAACACTTGCAGTCGCTCAATTCTTGGTAAGGAGGTGATCCAACCGCAGGTTCCCCTACGGTTACCTTGTTACGACTTCACCCCAGTCATGAATCATACCGTGGTAAACGCCCCCCTTGCGGTTAAGCTATCTACTTCTGGTACAACCCACTCCCATGGTGTGACGGGCGGTGTGTACAAGGCCCGGGAACGTATTCACCGCAACATTCTGATTTGCGATTACTAGCGATTCCGACTTCATGGAGTCGAGTTGCAGACTCCAATCCGGACTTAGACGTACTTTGTGAGATTCGCTCCATGTCGCCATATTGCTTCCCTCTGTATACGCCATTGTAGCACGTGTGTAGCCCTACTCGTAAGGGCCATGATGACTTGACGTCATCCCCACCTTCCTCCAGTTTATCACTGGCAGTCTCCTTTGAGTTCCCGGCCGAACCGCTGGCAACAAAGGATAAGGGTTGCGCTCGTTGCGGGACTTAACCCAACATTTCACAACACGAGCTGACGACAGCCATGCAAAGACCTGTCTCAAAGTTCCCGAAGGCACAAACTCATCTCTGAGTTCTTCTTTGGATGTCAAGAGTAGGTAAGGTTCTTCGCGTTGCATCGAATTAAACCACATGCTCCACCGCTTGTGCGGGCCCCCGTCAATTCATTTGAGTTTTAACCTTGCGGCCGTACTCCCCAGGCGGTCGATTTATCACGTTAGCTTCGGGCACCAAACTTAAAGTCCAATCCCCAAATCGACAGCGTTTACAGCGTGGACTACCAGGGTATCTAATCCTGTTTGCTCCCCACGCTTTCGCACATGAGCGTCAGTACATTCCCAAGGGGTCGCCTTCGCCTTCGGTATTCCTCCACATCTCTACGCATTTCACCGCTACACGTGGAATTCTACCCCTCCCTAAAGTACTCTAGTTGACCAGTATGAAATGCAATTCCCAGGTTAAGCCCGGGGCTTTCACATCTCACTTAATCAACCGCCTGCGTGCCCTTTACGCCCAGTTATTCCGATTAACGCTCGCACCCTCCGTATTACCGCGGTACGCTGGCACGGAGTTAGCCGGTGCTTCTTCTGTAGTTAACGTCAATTACCAAATCTATTAAATTTGATACCTTCCTCGCTACCGAAAGAACTTTACAACCCGAAGGCCTTCTTCATTCACGCGGCATGGTCGCATCAGGGTTCCCCCCATTGTGCAATATTCCCCACTGTCGCCTCCCGTAGGAGTCTGGACCGTGTCTCAGTTCCAGTGTGGCTGGTCATCCTCTCAGACCAGCTAGAGATCGTCGGCTTGGTAGGCCTTTACCCCACCAACTACCTAATCCCACTTGGGCTCATCTCATGGCATGTGGCCTTGCGGTCCCACACTTTAATCCGAAGATATTACGCGGTATTAGCTACAGTTTCCCGTAGTTATCCCCCTCCATGAGCCAGATTCCCAAGCATTACTCACCCGTCCGCCACTCGTCACCCAGGGAGCAAGCTCCCTTGTGCTACCGTTCGACTTGCATGTGTTAAGCCTGCCGCCAGCGTTCAATCTGAGCCATGATCAAACTCTTCAATTCAAAAAGTTTAATCGCTCAATAAACTACTTAGCTAAAGTTTACATATTACTTTAAAAGTAAAAATGAATTTCTAGTTTAAGCACCTATTAAGACTTCAAGTTTTAAATAATATTTTTAAAATCAAGTAAATCAACAAGTGCCCACACAGATTGTCTGATATATTGTTAAAGAACAAAAAGAAACGACGCACTGGAAATCAATTTTAAATCGTTCACAACAGTGCGTCGTTGTGTGTGGTGCATTATAGAGAAATCTAAAATCCTTGCAAGCACTTTTTGCAAAAAAATCTTAAAAAAGTGATTAAAAGAACAAACTTAACACACTTTGTGTATTGTTTCAACTAAGTAAGTCTATTAATTGTACTTTCAACCCACTCTGACGTTGAATATTATTATTTACTGCCGGTAGCCAAATTTGCTTATTTCCAAATAGCGTAAAATGTGTTTTAGCTCGAGTGATTGCCGTATAAATTAATTCCTTACTCATTACTGGTGCAAAATGTAACGGCATTACCAGTAAAGTATGTTCAAACTCAGAACCCTGTGACTTATGAACCGTCATTACATAAGCGGTTTCAAACTCAGGAATCCTATTTAATGAAAGGTTTAAATATTCCTCATTAATCTTCGTATCAAAATAAACACGAGGATGCTTATGTTCATCCGGCAAAATGATACCGATATCGCCACTATAAATATGATGCTGTGGGGAGTTTTGCGTTATTAATAATGGCTTACCCATATAATAATTTTTACTTTGTTCTAAAGAAATCAGTTTTGCTGAAGCTAATGCGGCTTCTATTTTCTTATTTAATTGTTCAACACCGAATTCACTAATGCGTAAAGCGGATAAAAATCTGACTTTTTGAAATGCTTCAAAAATTTCATTCACTGAAACATTCCTTGGATTAGTGAATCGTTGTTTTACTAATGTTAGATATTCTCTATACAACTCTACTGCTTTATCTACGATTGCTTTTACACAATTTTGAACCCATTGTTGTTTATCCGAAAAAGCTGATGAATTATAGTATTCCATTAATGTTAAATCAGAAGAACCTTTGGTAAGAATTTGCCAAGATTTAACCGCTTGCTTTTCATTAACTAATTTTGCCAACTGCCCAATGCCTGAATGATCATTAAAACGATAACTTTTTTTCAAATGGCATAATGAATCACAGATAGCAAATGCTTTTCCTTGTGGAGCTAATTGATAATTCGCTACTTGATTCAAATAATCGCAATGTGTCTGACTATATCCCTGTTGCAGAAATTCGCCCAGTTCTCCCATTATTGCTCCAGCTTCTACCGAAGCTAGCTGGTCTTTATCGCCTAATAGAATAAGACGTGTACTCGGTTTTAACAGTCGCCATTAATTTTTCCATCAGGAAAAGATCGATCATGGATGCTTCATCCACCACTAATAAATCAATATGTAGCGGATTTTTCTTGTGATAACGAGGTTCATCACTTTGCGGTCGAATACCAAGTAAGCGATGAATTGTTGAAGCAGTTGTCGGAATATCAAATGTCAAATTTAATCCATCTAAACTTGAGGAAATCGATTCTTTCAAACGTGCGTACTTTTCCGGTCGGTGCGACAAGTGCAATATTTAACATTTCTTTACTACTACGTAATTGCTTTTCTTGTAACGCGCCTAATAATTTAGCCACAGTGGTAGTTTTGCCTGTTCCCGGACCGCCGGAAATTACGGTAAATTTTTTCTTAATTGCCGTTGCAACTGCCACTTTTTGCCAATTTATATCATCAGATTCTTCAAAGAATTTTGCAATAATCTGCTTATCTAATGTTGCATTTGCTATTTCCTCCGGAAATTCGACCGCTTTGACAAGATAATTTGCAATATTATGTTCTGCCTGCCAATAACGATAAAAATAAAGAAGTCCTTGCTGAAATAACATTGGTGCAACATTCAAAGGATCTGAACTAAATGCAATATGATTCTGTAAGAGATTCTGCCATTCAAGCGGTTGAATATGATCTATTTTTTGTAAAATCTCATCATGATGACTTGGCGAGTTAAAAAAATGCCATACACTTTGATTATCCAAATGAATAGCGGAATGACCTTGCATAACGTGAAAAGAAAGTAATGCGGCAAGCAATACCGCTAGATTTTTTTGTTGTTCGGTATAAGAATAACCTTGCTGTTTGCGATCAATCATTTTGGCAAATTGATAATCCAATTCCGAAATGATATTTTCTTGTTTTAGGTCGTATAAAAGCGTCAGCATAAGTAAAAATCCTCACCATTTAATTTAATTAGAATTATCCAATGTTCATTCCCCATTGTCCATTTATTCCCATCAGGCGTATAATCGTCTTCATTTTTAACAAAGTAATAGAACAAATAAAATGAAACCAGCAACAGCAACTATTAGCCGAGAGGCTCTCCGTCATAATATAGAACTGATCAAAACTTTTGCTCCCCACCAAAAACTTCTCGCGATGATTAAAGCCAATGCCTATGGACAAGGCTTATTACCCGCGACTGGTACGCTTGCCGATTTAGTCGATGGTTTTGGCGTTGCACGTTTAAGAGAAGCATTGGAAATTCAAGAAACTGGTTATACCGGCAAAATTTTATTAGTTGAAGGCTTCTTTGACCGAGAAGAATTATTAAAAACACTCTCTCGCCGTTTTGATACGGTTGTACATTGCTTAGAACAGTTGGAATTACTTGAACAGGTTGCGCAAGAATGGCAACAAGAACAACAAAAAGGCTTCTGGAAACGTAAAGCAAAAATTTATTTTCCAATCAATGTTTGGTTAAAAATTGATACCGGGATGCATCGCCTAGGTGTCCATCCGGAACAAGTTGAGATGTTCTATCAACGCTTAAAAGCCTGTCCATTAGTAGCAAGTATTAGCTTTGTCAGTCATTTTAGCCGTGCGGATGAACCAGATTGTGGTTACACCGAAAAACAAATTGCAATCTTCGAGTCAGCAACAGAACCTTATCCTACTCACGAACGTAGTATTTCCGCATCAAGCGGCATTTTATATTGGAAACAAGCCCATTATGAATGGGTACGTCCTGGCATTATCATGCATGGTATCTCTCCGCACTATACACCAATCACGGACTTAGGCTTCAAACCGGTTATGACGCTTTCTTCGTCTTTGATTGCGGTAAGAACACATAAAGCAGGCGAACCGGTTGGTTACGGCGGTGCTTGGATAAGTGATAAAGATACCAAATTAGGTGTAGTGGCGATGGGATACGGTGACGGCTATCCTCGTAACGCACCGGAAGGCACACCGGTTTTAATCAACGGGCGAATCGTACCGATTGTCGGACGAGTATCAATGGATATGTTAACTGTGGACTTGGGTGCGGACAGTCAAGATAAAGTCGGTGATGAAGTGATTTTCTGGGGAAAGGATCTCCTTATTGAAGATGTCGCACAACATATCGGCGTAATCAGCTATGAATTGATTACTAAACTTACGCCACGCGTGATTTTTGAGTATAAATAATCCAAATAAGAAGCGGTCGTTTTGACAAAAAATCTTGCAAAAACGACCGCTTGTTAACTTATCTAGTATCGAGTAACTTACTCAATTATTTTGCACAACCACAGTGTGAACCATTTTCTTCAAAACGGCGAGTCGCTTCGTCCCAGTTTACCACATTCCAAAATGCTTTAATGTAGTCTGGACGACGGTTTTGGTAGTTTAAGTAGTAAGCGTGTTCCCACACATCTAAACCTAAAATTGGGAAACCTGAAACGCCAGCAACTTCTTTACCCATAATTGGGTTATCTTGGTTTGCTGTTGAAACAACTGCTAATTTACCGTCTTCAATCACTAACCACGCCCAACCTGAACCAAAACGCGTTGCTGCTTGCTTTTTCAAATTCCGCTTGGAATGCTTCTACTGAACCAAAATCACGCACGATTGCATCTTTTAATGCACCTTGTAAAGTTGTACCAGTTTTTAAACCTTTCCAGAAAAGTGTGTGGTTTACGTGACCGCCAACGTTGTTACGTACTGCAGTACGTTTTTCAGCTGGCACTTGGCTTAAATCTTTAATTAATGCACCCGGACATTTTTCTAAAAGCTCTGGGTGAGCTTCTAATGCTTTGCATTTGCGTTATTTACGTATGCTTGGTGGTGTTTTGAGTGATGGATTTCCATCGTTGCTTTATCGAAATGTGGCTCTAACGCATCATAAGCGTAGCCTAATTCTGGTAATTGGTATGCCATTTTAGCTTCCTTTTAGTTAATAATAAGTAATCACTGCTTGTGCTGAAATCGCACAAAAGCCCTGAAATTTTAGCACTTTTCTGATCTAAATCAATTTATTCTCAAGGATTACCTCTAAAAAGTTTTTTCAAAATTAAGGTAAAAACGATCACGTTTATAAGAATATAAATCCGCCAAATTTGAATTAACCATTTTATAACTATAACTTAGCTTCGATGTAATCCTGAAAAAATGTAGTGTTCGCTTTAATTTGCAGAATTTTCATATATTCCTCATATCATTCTAGGGTAAATTCACAGCAATTTTAGCTCAAAAAAACAATCACTAAGATTTACAAAAAAGAAAATTGAATCTGAAACTTTTTTAAGTAAACAGATTGACAAATGCAACCGTTTCCGCCATTCTCTCAATAACTTTTTTTCTAGTCAGAAATGCAACAAAATGCAAAACGTTATTATGACCATCGGCACTATGATTACCATTACGTTAAAGCGTAGTGCGGGTGCTTGTAACTAGAGAACAGAAAACACAAAAACCCGCTAAAAAGCGGGTTTTTTTATATCTAATTTTGCAAACATTAAATCTAAATATCAGGAGAAACTATGCGAGTTCTTAAATTTGGCGGTACATCGCTTGCTAACCCGGAACGCTTTATCCAAGCGGCTGACATTATTGAAAAAGCACATTTAAAAGACCAAGTTTGCCGGTGTGCTTTCCGCTCCGGCTAAAATCACCAATCATCTTGTCGCCATTGTCGATAAAGCGATTGCAGGCGAATCCTTTGAAACCAACCTTAAAGAAGCCACCGAAATTTTCCATAATATTATCAACGGGTTATATGCGGTAAATAATAATGTGGATCGTGAAGGTCTATTAGCTTTAGTCGAAGCGGAATTAACTCAAATTCAAGGCGTGGCAAGTGAAGCGGCAAAAACCAAAGCATTACCGGATAGTGTTGCGGCAACCATTCATTGTCGTGGTGAAAAATTATCGATTGCCATGATGCAAGCGTGGTTCGAGGCTAAAGGTTATGAAGTGACTCGCATTGATCCTGTTGAAAAATTATTAGCACACGGTAGCTATTTAGAATCCTCCGCTGATATTGCCGAATCTACCAAACGTGTTGATGCTAATTCAATTCCAAAGAAAAATGTGGTGTTAATGGCAGGCTTTACCGCCGGTAATGAAAACGGCGAACTTGTACTACTTGGTCGCAATGGCTCTGACTATTCCGCCGCATGTTTAGTCGCTTGTTTAAAAGCGGATTGTTGCGAAATTTGGACGGACGTGGACGGTGTTTATACCTGTGATCCTCGCTTAGTACCTGAAGCGATTTGTTTAGAATCAATGAGTTACCAAGAAGCGATGGAACTTTCATACTTTGGTGCGAAAGTGATTCACCCTCGTACCATTGGTCCGTTAGTGCCGTTAAATATCCCATGCTTAATCAAAAACACCGCAAATCCTGATGCCAAAGGTACATTAATTGACGGTAATGTTGCAACAGACGGCCTAAAAGTGAAAGGTATTACCAATCTTGATAACGTAGCAATGTTTAACGTTTCGGGTTCAGGTATGCAAGGTATGGTCGGTATGGCGGCTCGTGTTTTCTCTACTATGTCAAAAGCCGGTATTTCGGTCATCTTAATTACCCAATCTTCTTCTGAATACAGTATCAGTTTCTGTGTTCCTGCAAAATTTGAGGAAAAAGCGACCGCTTGTTTAAATGCAGAATTTGCTCAAGAGCTTGCTAACGGTGATTTAGATCCGATTGATATGATTCGTGAGCTTTCGATTATTTCAGTAGTTGGTGACGGTATGCGTACAGCGAAAGGTGTTGCGACTCGTTTCTTCTCATCACTTGCACAAGCGAATATCAGCATTGTAGCGATTGCACAAGGTTCATCAGAGCGTTCAATTTCTGCAGTTGTACCGATGAATAAAGCGATTGAAGCGGTAAAAGCAACTCACCAAGGTTTATTTAGTAATAAAAAATCAATTGAAGTCTTTCTCGTTGGAGTCGGCGGTGTTGGTGGCGAATTAATCGAGCAAATCAAACAACAAAAAGATTTCTTAGCAAAGAAGGACATTGAGATTCGAGTGTGTGCATTAGCAAATGCCGATAAAATGTTACTCAATGAAAACGGTTTAAATTTAGATAACTGGAGAAGTGATTTAGAAACAGCAACTCAACCTTCAGATTTTGATGTTTTATTATCATTCATCAAATTACATCACGTTGTAAACCCAGTATTTGTTGACTGCACCGCGGCACAATCTGTAGCAAACCTTTATACTCGAGCATTAAAAGAAGGTTTCCACGTAGTGACTCCAAATAAAAAAGCAAATACAGGTAGCTATCAATATTACCAAGAGCTTCGTGATGCGACTCGCCAAGGTCAGCACAAATTCTTATACGAAACAAATGTAGGTGCAGGCTTACCGGTGATTGAAAACTTACAGAATTTACTGGTCGCCGGCGATGAAGTAGAAAAATTCGAAGGGATTTTATCCGGCTCACTTTCATTTATCTTCGGAAAACTAGACGAAGGCTTAAGCCTTTCAGAAGCAACTTTAATTGCGAAAGAAAAAGGTTTCACTGAACCGGATCCTCGTGATGATCTCTCGGGTGCAGACGTAGCACGTAAGCTGTTAATTCTTGCTCGAGAAACCGGTTTAGCATTGGAATTTGACGATATTGAAGTGGAAGGCGTATTACCGAAAGGCTTCTCTGAAGGCATGAGTAAAGAGGAATTCTTAAAAGTATTACCGCAAGTTGATGCGGAATTTGCGCAACGTGTTCAAGCGACAAAAGCGGAAGGTAAGGTATTACGTTATGTAGGTTCAATTACCGGTGATAAATGCCGTGTAGCAATTGAAGCGGTTGATGAAAACCATCCGCTTTATAAAGTTAAAGACGGTGAAAATGCACTAGCGTTCTTAACCCGTTACTACAGCCCGATTCCTCTCTTATTAAGAGGTTATGGTGCAGGAACTGATGTCACAGCCGCAGGCATTTTTGCCGATATTCTTCGCACACTTCAAGGAGGTGCAAACTAATGACAATGTTACGAATTTATGCTCCCGCTTCTAGTGCGAACCTTAGCGTAGGTTTTGATTCTTTAGGGGCGACAATCTCACCGATTGACGGTTCGTTACTCGGTGATGTGGTACAAATTGAAGAGTGCGAAACCGCTTTTGAACTGGAAAGTGCCGGTTATTTCGTACGTAAATTACCGAAAGAACCACAAAAAAATATCGTTTATCAAGCCTATGTATTATTTAGCGAACGTTTAAAATTACGTGGCGGTGCGGTTAAAAACTTACGCCTCACACTTGAAAAAAATATGCCGATTGGTTCAGGCTTAGGTTCGAGTGCTTGTTCAATCGTGGCGACATTAGTTGCTCTCAATAAATTCCATAATGAACCATTCTCAAAAATGGAATTGTTAGAAATGATGGGCGAATTGGAAGGTCGTATTTCCGGATCAATCCACTATGATAATGTTGCACCTTGTTATTTAGGTGGCTTACAGTTGATGACTCAATCACTCGGCAATATTTGCCAAACCATTCCGTTCTTTGATGAATGGTATTGGGTATTAGCTTATCCGGGCATTGAAGTGTCAACTGCAGAAGCTCGTGCAATTTTACCGAAGAATTATACTCGTCAAGATATGATTCAACAGGCTCGTTATCTCGGTTCATTTGTACACGCTTGTCATACGCATCAAGACGTATTGGCGGCAACGATGATGAAAGATTTAATTGCAGAGCCGTATCGTGAAAATCTGTTGCCAAACTTCCCAGTTGTACGCCAAGGTTGCAAAGACTTAGGTGCATTAGCAGTGGGTATTTCAGGTTCTGGCCCAACAATGTATGCTATCGCGCCGGATCTGGAACATGCACAAAAACTGGTTGCTTACCTTGAAAAAGAATATCTACAAAACAACGAAGGATTTATCCATATTTGTAAAGTCGATAATCAAGGTGCACGCGAATTGAAATAACAATCTATTTATCCAATTGAAAACAAGCGGTTTAATTTTGCAAAAAATTTGTAAGATTAAACCGCTTTTTATGTCCTAAATCCCACTCATAATAAGTAAATTCAACTTATATATCTTTCTGTTATATAAAATGAATTTTCTCCACTAACATCTTGATACAAAATGGCGTATTCTCTCTCCAACTTCTTAATACTAACTAAAGGGATAACACTATGACAATTTATGCTGACAACTCATATACTATTGGTAATACACCACTTGTTCGTTTAAAAAACTTTGGTCAAAACGGAAATTTATTAGTAAAAGTTGAATCTCGTAACCCAAGTTTTAGTGTGAAATGCCGTATTGGTGCCAATATGGTATGGCAAGCAGAAAAAGACGGTATCTTAACTAAAGACAAAGAAATCGTAGATGCAACCAGCGGTAACACCGGTATTGCATTGGCTTATGTGGCGGACTCGCGGTTATAAAATTACCCTAACTATGCCGGAAACAATGAGTACCGAACGTAAACGCTTATTACGAGGTTTAGGCGTTAACCTCGTATTAACCGAAGGTGCGAAAGGTATGAAAGGTGCGATTGCTAAAGCGGAAGAAATTGTGGCAAGCGATCCGAATCGTTATGTTATTTTGAAACAGTTTGAAAACCCGGCTAACCCAGCTATTCACCAACAAACAACCGGTCCTGAGATTTGGAATGCAACGGAAGGTAAAGTGGATGTAATTGTTGCCGGTGTAGGTACAGGCGGTACAATTACTGGTATTTCTCGTTACATTAAACAAGATCAAGGTAAACAAATTCTTTCAGTCGCGGTTGAACCAAAAGAATCACCAGTTATCACGCAAACCTTAAATGGCGAAGAAATCAAACCGGGTCCACACAAAATTCAAGGTATTGGTGCAGGCTTTATTCCAAAAAATTTAGATTTAAGCTTGATTGACCGAGTTGAACAAGTTTCAAGTGAAGAAGCGATTGCAACTGCACGTAGAATTATGGCAGAAGAAGGTATTTTAGTCGGAATTTCATCAGGTGCGGCGGTTGCCGTGGCAGATCGTTTAGCAAAATTACCAGAATTTGCCGATAAACAAATCGTTGCAATTCTTCCATCAGCTTCAGAACGTTATTTAAGTACCTTATTATTTGAAGGTATTGAAATCTAACTTATTACAAAATGCCGGCTTAGTGCCGGCATTTTTCACTTCAATCACTATAAACAAGCCGTCTATTTTGGTAAATCATTTGCAATTAAGCCTTATTTGCTGTATTATTCGCCACATCTTTTTACGGTAATCTCCGTATCTAATTATTGTTATCCAATCTTTTATATCAAAATTTCCTATGCATCTTACTCAATTAAAAAATACTTCCGTGTCGGATCTTGTTGCGATCGGTGAAGGTCAAATGGGCTTAGAAAACTTAGCTCGTTTACGTAAACAAGACATCATTTTTGCAATTCTTAAACAACACGCCAAAAGCGGTGAAGATATTTTCGGTCAAGGTATCTTAGAAATCCTACCGGACGGCTTCGGTTTCTTACGTTCAGCTGACAGTTCATATCTTGCCGGTCCTGACGATATTTATGTTTCGCCAAGCCAAATTCGCCGTTTCAATCTTCAAACCGGTGATAAAATCGAAGGTAAAATTCGTCCACCAAAAGAAGGTGAACGTTACTTTGCATTATTAAAAGTTGATTTAGTTAATGACGATAAACCTGAAGTATCTCGTAGCAAAATCTTATTCGAAAACTTAACGCCATTACATGCTAATTCACGTCTACGTATGGAACGTGGTAACGGTTCAACCGAAGATTTAACCGCTCGTATTCTTGATTTAGCCTCTCCAATCGGTAAAGGCCAACGTGGTTTGATCGTAGCCCCACCCAAAGCTGGTAAAACCGTACTTCTACAAAATATTGCTCAAAGTATTACTCATAATTATCCTGAATGTGAATTAATTGTTCTGTTAATTGATGAACGCCCGGAAGAGGTTACCGAAATGCAACGTACCGTGCGTGGCGAAGTGATTGCATCAACCTTTGATGAGCCGGCAACGCGCCATGTACAAGTGGCAGAAATGGTAATTGAAAAAGCAAAACGCTCGGTAGAACACAAGAAAGATGTTGTTATTCTATTAGACTCTATTACTCGTCTTGCTCGTGCTTACAATACTGTGACACCGGTGTCAGGTAAAATCCTTTCTGGTGGTGTGGATGCAAATGCCTTACATCGTCCGAAACGTTTCTTCGGTGCGGCACGTAACGTAGAAGAAGGTGGTAGCTTAACCATTATCGCAACGGCATTGGTTGATACCGGTTCAAAAATGGACGAAGTTATCTTTGAAGAGTTCAAAGGTACCGGTAATATGGAATTACATCTGTCTCGTAAAATTGCGGAACGCCGTGTATTCCCTGCGATTGAGTTTAACCGTTCTGGTACACGTAAAGATGACTTATTAATGTCTCCAGAAGAACATCGCAATGCTTGGATGTTACGTAAAGTATTAAATCCAATGGATGAAGTGGTCGCTATGGAATGGTTAATTGATAAACTTGGTGTAGCAAAAACTAACGAAGAATTTTTCGAGCTAATGAAACGTAGCTAATACGAAAAAAGGATTGTATCGTAAGATACAATCCTTTTACTTTATAAATACTTACAAAGTCTCTAACACTTCTCTTAACACAGTAACACCTTGCTCAATCTGTTGTTCAGAGATAATTAACGGCGGTAATAAGCGTAATTTAGTTTTCGCCGTGAGTGTTAATACGCCTTTTTCTATTGCTTTCGCCACCACATCAGCCACTTTTACCTCATCTTCAAACTCAATACCAAGCATTAAACCTAAACCGGAAACCGATTTTACTTTTGGCAACGTGAGCAATGCCGCACGTAATTTTTCACCTTTAGTCACAACATCAGCAAGAAATTCCGTATCCATTTTGGCTAACACCGCATTCGGCTGCCGCACAACAAACCGGATTCGCACCAAAGGTTGAACCGTGATCACTTTTACCGAGTGTATTTTGGCATTTCTCACCGAGAACAAAAGCACCGATAGGTAAACCACCGCCTAAACTTTTGGCAAGCGTGATAATATCTGGTTGTAAGCCGAAATGTTGATAAGCAAATAATTTTCCGGTGCGGCCGATACCAGTTTGTACTTCATCAATAATAAAAATAATATCTTTTGCTTGGCAAATCGCTTGTACGCCTTGTAAATATTCAGCATCTAATGCACAAACACCGCCTTCGCCTTGCACCACTTCTAAAATCACCGCACACACATCATTTTGTTCAAGGCGTGCGTGTAAAGCGGCTAAATCGTTAGCCGGCGTATGTTCAAAACCTTGTGTAAATGGGAAAAAGTGTTGATGAAACACATCTTGTCCTGTTGCCGCAAGGGTTGAGATCGTTCGTCCGTGAAATGAATTAACTAAACTGAGTACGGTCGCTCTGCCCTTGCCGTATTTGTCGTGGCTATATTTACGCGCAGTCTTAATTGCCCCTTCATTTGCTTCCGCCCCCGAATTACAAAAAAATACGCGTTTTAGACCGCTTGCTTTAACCAAACTTCTTGCCAGCAAACCCGACGGCTCGGTAAAGAATAAATTTGAAGTATGCTGTAATTTACCCGCCTGAGTAGTTACCGCCGCCAACCAACTATCATCCGCCCAACCGAGACTGTTCGTACCGATACCGCTGGTAAAATCTAAATATTGATTGCCTTCAAAATCCCATACGTCACAACCTTTCCCGTGTGAAAGGGCAAGGTTAAATCTGCCGTAAGTTTGAGCGATATAATCTGTATCTAATTGTTTGATGTCGTTGCTGTTCATTTTCTCTTCCTAATTATTTTTTATAAAAAAGCGTGCCGTTTTTACCGCCGAATAATGAGACTAAAATAGCGTGTGGCACTCGTCCGTCAATGATATTTGCCTCAATGCCACCAGCATTAATAAAATCAGTACAACAAGCGATTTTCGGAATCATACCACCGGCAATAATACCTTGATCAATTAAGCCTTGTACTTCGCTGACTTCAACTTCCGGAATCAACGTACTTTCATCAAAGCGATCACGTAATAAGCCGGCAATGTCCGTCATACTAACGAGTTTCGTCGCACCTAATGCCATCGCAATTTCACTCGCCGCCGTGTCCGCATTGATGTTGTAAGCGACACCTTGATCATCCACACCAACCGTAGAAATCACCGGAATTAAATTCGCATTTAACGCAAGATCCAATAATTGGCTATTTACTTTAACAATCTCTCCGACAAAGCCATAATCTACTTCAGCTTGTAACTTTTCACATTGTAACATATTACCGTCAATACCGCATAAACCTACGCCTTTACCTTTTAGTAATGCCACCAAACTTTTATTCACTTTACCAGCGAGCATTTGTAATACCACATTAATCGTATCTTGGTCGGTAACTCGTAAACCATTGATAAATTGCGGTTCTTTGCCCAATAATTTAACCCCTTGTGAAATTTCCGGCCCACCACCATGCACTAATACCACTTTCACACCTAATTGGTTCAGCAATAAAATGTCCTGCATCACCAATTTTTTAAGATCTTCATTGATCATTGCATTACCGCCGTATTTCACCACAATAATTTTTTCTTGAAACGGAGCAAGATAAGCGGTCGCTTTTTCTAAAAGATTTGCAAAATTTGCAACTTCGTTTTGTAACATTTTAAACCCCAAATAATATCTCACTCTGACTACACGTCTAGTCCGACTGTTTCTTCACGGCCTAACATAATGTTCATACATTGTACCGCCGCACCGGATGCACCTTTACCTAAATTATCAAAACGTGCACACAATAATAGTCGCGTTTCGTTGCCGTAAACAAAGATTTCAAGGCTGTCTTTGCCGCTAAATGTATTCGCCGCCAACATTCCGTCTTCAGGTAGTGAACAAGCGGGATGAACCGTAATCAATTTTGAATTTTGGTAATACTCGCTGAATAAATTTGCAATTTTTTCGGCAGAATTGACCGCTTGTGAAAGGGCTGAAATAGGGAGCGGCACAGTCACCAACATTCCGCTGTAATAGTCGGCAACCACCGGTGTGAAAATAGGAGGATGGTTTGAACCGGTAAGCGCTTGCATTTCCGGTAAATGTTTATGTTTAAGAGCTAGTCCATAAACACGAGGGGCATTAAATTTTTGTTCACGATCTGGATTTTGATATTCGGCAATCATCGATTTACCGCCGCCGGAATAGCCGGTGAGAGAATGACAAGAAAGTGGATAATCGGCACTTAAAACACCTTTTTCAATAAGAGGGCGAACTAACGCAATATAACCCGTAGCATGACAACCCGGTACCGCAACTCGATTCGCATTTTGAATTTTTTCAAATTGACCAGAAAGCTCAGCAAAACCATAGGTCCAGTCAGGATTAACACGATGAGCGGTTGAAGTATCACAAATTCTTGCATTTGCCGGGGCATTCGCCACTAATTCTTTAGAAGCCTCATCTGGTAAACAAAGAAACGTCAAATCCGCTTCTGCGACTTTTGCGACTCTCGCATTGAGATCTTTACGTAATTCTTCCGGCAGACTTAATAACTCAATATCTTCCGCGCCAGCAAGACGATCAAAAATACGTAACCCAGTTGTACCGACCGCCCCGTCCACAAAAATTTTATATTTACTCATCATAAATCCTTATTACTGTTAAAACGTTAAGCATCTTACTCTTATTCAAGTAGAATTTCAAATACACGCAAGACATAAAAATTCATTATTAATGAATAAATAGTCATTTTTTATTTTTCCATATTATCCTTATATAAAAAATCCCCCAAGATTTTCATCTCAGAGGATTTACAAAATAATCTGCAAAATTAACCGCTTATTCTGCTTGATCACCGATTAATACAGATTCTAACGCAATGGTAATCATATCATTAAAAGTTAATTGGCGTTCTTCTGATGAAGTTTGTTCGCCGGTACGGATATGATCTGAAACGGTACAAATTGCTAACGCTTTCGCACCATATTCTGCTTGCAACCGCATAAATACCAGCGGCTTCCATTTCCACACCTAAAATGCCGTATTTTTCCATTACATCGAACATTTCTACATCCGGTGTATAAAATAAATCTGCTGAGAATAAATTACCAACGCGTGCTACAACGCCTTTTTGTTTTGCCGCTTGAACTGCCGCTAAGGTCATATCAAAGTCAGAAATTGCCGCAAAGTCGTTATCACGGAAACGGATGCGGTTTACTTTTGAATCCGTACAAGCACCCGAACCGATAATAACATCACGTACTTTTACATCTTGACGCACAGCACCGCAAGAACCGACACGGATGATTTTTTTCACACCGTATTCAGTAATTAATTCTTTGGCATAAATTGAGCAAGATGGGATCCCCATACCATGTCCCATTACCGAAATACGGCGGCCTTTATAAGTACCAGTATAACCGAACATATTACGTACATCCGTGACTTGTACGGCATCTTCTAAAAATGTTTCCGCGATATATTTTGCACGAAGCGGATCGCCCGGCATTAATACAACGTCAGCAAATGCACCTTCAGGTGCGTTAATGTGTGGAGTAGCCATTTTGTTTTCCTCTTAATTAATTGATATATAGTCTTAAAAATTTATCAAACGAATAAATCTTTTACTTAAAATAATATGATATAACTTACATGAAAATTTACTTAATAAATATCATCCCTCATAATGAATATCAGATATATTGTCCTCTGCAATATAACCGAGTAAAGGATCAATAATTCTAATCCTATCTCCATCACAAATCTCTGTAAATTCATCAGCTAAAAAATTAGGCTTTCTATCTTTAAAACGGCTTATAATCTTTCTCATTCTTGATTTACGTATTAAATATAACGCTGATCCATCATTATTATACTCGTGGTACATTGTCAAAATATGTAAACTCAATAATGAGGTATCATCATTAGCCACTCTATTTTTATAAAAAGTTTGTCTATTACCTAATTTTTGCAGAATAACCAAATCAACTTCATTACCTAAGCTAATCTCATTTACTCTAGTTTTAAAATTTTCACAAAGTAATACATCGTCCTCTGCAATGATCACAAAATCATTATCTCCAATAGTGATATCATTAATTGCCGTTTCCCAACATTTTATATGAGAAAGAGTGCAACAGATCTCACCAATTTTTACAGGAGCCCTATAATATTTTTGGTGTATTTTACTTGAGTCAAATAACAATTTCTCGATACCATCAATCTTAGATAAAACTTGTCCGTCAACAGCATCAACACGCTCAAATAAAGCTGAATCCGGATGTTTATTAAAGGTTTCTAATCTAGCCTTACTTCGTTCTAAGTTAATAACATATCCTTTTGAAATCATCATTACACCTTAATATCCAGTCACATCTTGAATCACTTGATCATTTAAAGTTGCAAGCAGATTGGTTAATAAACTTGAAGCCCCGAAACGGAAGTGATCTGCATTCACCCAATCTTTTCCAAGAATGTCTTGAGCTAACGCTAAATATTGTGCCGCTTCTTCCGTTGTTTTCACACCACCAGCCGCTTTAAAGCCAACTTTATTCGCTACATTCAAATCACGAATAGTTTCTAACATAATGCGAGCGGATTCTAAAGTTGCATTTACCGGCACTTTACCTGTTGAGGTTTTTATAAAATCCGCACCAGCTTTAATGGAAATCTCACTCGCTTTACGAATCAATTCAGCCGTTTTTAATTCACCAGTTTCAATGATGACTTTTAGTAATACATTTGATGCTTGGCAAACTGCCTTACATTGTTGTACCAATTCAAAACCGATTTGTTCGTTGCCTGCCATTAATGCTTTGTAAGGGAATACCACATCCACTTCATCCGCACCATAAGCCACAGCAACTTTGGTTTCTGCGACTGCAATTTCAATATCATCATTACCATGCGGGAAATTCGTTACCGTAGCAATTTTAACTTGCTCCGTACCTTGTGCTTTTAGAGCTTTACGAGCAACCGGCACAAAACGCGGATAAACACATACTGTCGCCGGTGTACCAAATTCCGTTTTACCTTGCTGACAAAGTGTAATCACTTTTTCGTCCGTATCATTATCATTTAATGTCGTGAGATCCATTAAAGATAAAGCGATTTTTGCCGAATCTTTTAAACTCATACGATCCTCCATCTTACATTTGTAAAATATGAAAAAAATTATAACGCTTGTATCTACATACGCAAACGTTTACCTAACCTTAAAACAACAACACCACTGTTTCCAGTGGTGTCATTTACTTAAGTGATAACGCTTACATTACCGCTCCGCCGATACCGATAAATAATCCGGCAATCGCCGCACTCATTAAATTAGAGAGCGTACCCGCAACAACAGCTTTAACCCCCATACGAGCGACATCACTACGACGACTTGGTGCCATCCCACCTAAACCGCCGATTAAAATTGCGATTGAGCTTAAGTTAGCAAAACCACATAGTGAGAATGTGATGATTGCGATAGTTTTCGGACTTAATGCCACCGTTGCTTCTGGTTTTAAGTAGTTTACGAAATCCGCATAAGCGACAAACTCATTTAGAATTAATTTCTGACCGATTAATGAACCGGCAACTTGTGATTCAGCCCCCCAAGGTACACCGATTAACCATGCTAAAGGTTGGAACACATAACCAAACAGTGATTGTAATGTTACATTTTCATAGCCGATAAGCGAAGAAACGCCACCGATAAAACCGTTAAGCATTGCAATTAATGCGATAAATGCTAATAACATTGCACCAACGTTCATTGCTAATTGCATACCTGAGAATGCACCAACTGCGGCTTCAATTACGTTAGACGGTTTTTCGTCAATATCATCTGCACTTAATTCATCTTTAAATTGTTCTGATTGCGGATGAAGAATTTTAGCGAATAATAACCCGCCCGGTGCCGCCATAAATGACGCCGCAATTAAATATGGAAGTGGTACGCCCATACCTGCATATCCAATCATTACCGCACCGGCAACTGACGCTAAACCACCGCACATTACCGCAAATAACTCGGAATTTGTCATTGATTTAATGTAAGGTTTAACTAAAAGAGGCGCTTCTGTTTGACCAACGAAGATATTTGCCGCCGCAGACATTGATTCTGATTTTGACGTACCTAATACTTTTTGTAATGCACCGCCAAGGATACGAATGACAATCTGCATAATACCTAAATAGTAAAGTACAGAAATAAGAGATGAGAAGAAAATAATCGGAGGAAGCACTTTTAATGCGAAAACGAAACCGCCACCGCCAAATACTTCAAACATTTTATCGCTGACTAAGCCACCGAATAAGAAGCTGATACCATCATTACCATAGTTGATAACTTTACTTACACCTTCCGCGTACCGCTAATAAGCCTTTACGACCCGTTTCCCAATAAAGAATTATCGCACCAATCCCAACTTGCAGAACTAATGCCCCTAATACTGTACGAAAACTGATTGCTTTACGATTATTAGATAACGCAAAGGCAATTAGTAAAAGCACAACAATACCTAAAATACTGTTTAACGCACTCATTTGAAAAACCCCAAAAAGTAAAAGGAATAATACGTTGCTTTCCGAAGAAAGCACCATCTAAAAAAGTTTCATAACTATACCTTTTTTTACATAAAAAATCTCTAACATTTTACATAAGAATCTTTCAAAATTGGGAAGTTCATCACATTATTACTATTTAAAATCGAATAAATAGATATAATTACTTATATTTATTTATTCAAGCATTTACTTATGTCAAAAAAATCACCGATTCCATTTATGCGTTGGTCTGCCCAACATCAATGGGAACTTCGATTTGATACATTATTAATTATCTCACTGACTCTGATTTGTATCGGGATAGGCGAAGGCTTATTGATTTTAGCGAATTTAGGTGCAACACCTTGGACAGTATTATCGCAAGGATTAGCCTTACAACTAGATATCTCAATAGGGACATCTATTGCACTCATTAGCTTTTTCGTACTGTTACTTTGGATTCCCTTCAAATTACGCTTTGGATTAGGCACGTTACTCAATATCTTTTTTATTGCTCTATTTGCCGATCTTACTGTCAACTTTCTCGAAAAACCCGAGATACTAATCGTTAGAATCATCTATATGTTAATGGCAATCCTGATATTCGGTATCGGAACGGCTATGTATTTATCATGTCGACTGGGAGCTGGCCCTCGAGATGGCTTAATGGTGGGAATCTGTTTACGTTACGGTTGGAAAATTAGTATTGTCAGGACTTCGATTGAAGTGTTTGCTTGTATTATCGGCATATTACTTGGCGGCACATTTGGCATCAGTACGATTCTTTTTGCGCTCAGCATAGGCTGGCTAATTCAAATCACTTTTTTATTCTTAGCTCGTTATTTTCAAGCGGTCTGATTCCCTCAATTTTTTACAAAGAATAAAGAAAATCAGACCGCTTGTAGGTGTCACCATTAATTAAGTGATTAAGCGTGCGTTAATGCCACTGCTTCTCTCACCAATCTACCGATTTCATCCCAATTCTTCGTTTGAATTAAGGATTTCTCCACAAACCAAGAACCACCGCACGCCACAATATTCGGAATCGCTAAGTATTCTTTAATATTGCTTGGGCTAATGCCACCGGTTGGCATAATTTGCAGATTACCGTAAGGACCTAGTAAGGCTTTAATCATTTTCACCCCACCGCTGGCTTCTGCCGGGAAGAATTTAACCGCATCAATGCCTAACGCTAATGCCGCTTCAATTGACATCGGGTTATTCACACCCGGGGTAATTGGGAAGTCTAAATCTTGGCAAAGTTTCACGATAGTCGGATTTAATCCCGGTGTCACGACAAAATCTGCACCGGCATTTTTCGCTTTTACCACTTGCTCAGCAGTTAATACCGTACCGGCGACAATTAATACTTCCGGATAGTGCTGACGGACTAAACGAATCGCTTCTTCTGCAGCTGCCGAACGGAAAGTAATCTCTGCAACCGGTAAGCCGTTTTCCGATAAGGTTTTCACTAACGGTAAAATATCTTCTGCTTGTTCTACCGCAATTACCGGTACCACTTTTAACTGACGAAGTTTTTCAATAATTTGGGTTGTTGTGTATTTCATGCTCTTTTCCTTCTACATCGCATTAAACTCAGCAAAGAGATGTGCAGTTGCCGATTTCTCAATAATTGCACCTTTATGTTGAATCACAATGCCTGCTAATTGATTACCTTGACGACAGCACACCGCTAACGGTTTACCTTGTAAATAACCAGCTAAGAATCCGGCATTAAAAGAATCCCCTGCCGATGTTGTATCGACCACTTGTTCCACCGGTGTCGTCGGTACAAATGTTTGCTGTTGATGTTCGCACACCACCGCACCACGACTGCCTTGTTTGACAATGATTTTAGGAATCCCATATGCCGATAAACGCATGATTGTCTGTTGCTCATCGGTATCCTGCCATAACATCGCCTCATCATCGAAGGTGACTAACGCCACATCGACTAAAGGTAATAATGCACGATAGCAAGTTTGTGCTTGCTCAAGGCTTTCCCATAATTTCGGACGGAAATTACTGTCAAAGGCAATTTCTACCCCCGCTTGTTTTAATTCCGCTAAATAGGTTATCAACAACGCTCGGTCAGGTTCCGGTAGAATAGCTAAAGAAATACCGCTTAGATAAATCATATCGACCGAATCCAACTCACCTAATACTTGAGAAAAATTCGGATGTTGCAATAAATAACGGGTCGCCGACTGATTACGCCAATATAGGAACGTACGTTCGCCTTGCTTATCTAATTGAATTAAATACAACCCCGGTGAACGCTGTTCGTCTTTTAACACCCATTGCGTATTAATGCCGTCTGCTTGCCAATAAGCCAACATCCCTTGGCTCAATTTATCTGTCCCTAAGGCAGATACATAACACACTTGAATCTGTTCGGGAGTAGATACACGCGCTAAATAGGTCGCCGTATTGAGCGTATCACCGCCATAAGTCTGACGCATCAGCCCAAACGGCTCCCCATTCAGCTCTATCATGCACTCCCCTAAAAGGGCTAGTTTTTTCATCTGTTTTACCGATTATTTGAAATAAGTTTTTGCATTATGGTAACAAATGTTTTTGACCATATTACCTAATAACTCAATATCATTAGGAGCCTCACCTTTTACTACCCAAGTCCCGATCATTTCACATAAAATACGGCGGAAATACTCATGACGAGTATAAGAAAGGAAACTTCTGGAATCAGTAAGCATACCTACAAATTGACTTAGTAAGCCTAATTGTGACAGTTGCTGTAATTGTCTCTCCATCCCATCTTTTTGATCGTTAAACCACCAGCCTGAACCAAACTGAATTTTTCCTGCAATACCGCCTGTTTGGAAATTACCAATCATCGAAGCTATCATTTCGTTATCACGAGGATTTAAACAATATAAAATGGTCTTCGGTAATTGATTAGTCTGATCCATTGCATCTAATAGATGAGAAAGCTGTGATGCATAAGTAAGATCAGCGATTGAATCAAAACCGGAGTCTGCACCAAGTAATTTAAACATTCTTGTGTTATTGTTACGTAAAGCCCCAATATGCATTTGCATTACCCAATTACGTTTATAATATTCTGAAGCTAGCCATACTAAAACGGCAGTTGTAAATTGAGCCGTTTCTTGCTCTGAAAGCGGTTTATTTCCTAGTCTTTTTTGCAAAATTTTATCTAAATCTGCTTCATCAGGAATAGGTGAAAATCGTAAGACTTCAATCCCATGATCTGCAGATTTACAGCCGTGTAAATCAAAATGTTCAATTCGTTTTAGTAATGCTTTTTTCAAATCTGAGAATGAATGGATTTCAATGTTACTTACACTACCAAGCTGATTCATATAATCATTGAAAGTTGGCAACTCTATTTTAAAGGCTTTATCCGGTCTAAAACTTGGAACAACTTCAATATCAAAATTCGGATCATCTTTAATTATTTTATGATATTCCAAACTATCAATAGGATCATCTGTTGTTCCAGATAATTTAACCTTCATTTGTTGCATAATGCCACGAGCAGAAAATTCGGGCTGTTGGAGCATTTCGTTACATTCATCCCAAATTTGCTTTTCTGTTTTCGGACTAAATAAGATATTGGTTAACCCAAATGGACGACGTAGCTCTAAATGCGTCCAATGATAAATCGGATTACCAATACACTGTGGAACAGTTTTTGCCCATGCTTGATATTTTTCATAATTGCTGGCATTACCGGTAATTAAGTTTTCACTAACGCCAGCAGAACGCATAGCTCTCCATTTATAATGATCACCTTCTAGCCAAATTTCGGAGAGATCTTTAAATTGTCGATTTTCTGCAATTTCTTTTGGGGAAAGATGGCAGTGATAATCAAATATAGGCTGGTCTTTCGCATAATTATAATATAGCTCACGAGCAATATCATTGGATAACAGAAAATCTTCACACATAAATTGTTTCATGATTTATCTCCTATACTCCACTATATGCGGAGAAACCACCATCAATCGGTAGCACAACACCATTAATAAAACTTGCGTATTCTTCATCCATTAAGAATAAAATGCCACCCATTAATTCATTAGCTTCGCCAAAACGTCCCATTGGGGTATTAGTGAGAATTTTATTTGCTCTTGGGGTTGGGTTTCCTTGCTCATCAAATAATAAACCACGATTTTGATTACTAACTAAAAAGCCTGGAGCGATAGCATTACAACGAATACCTACGTGAGAGAAATATACCGCTAACCATTGTGTAAAATTGCTAATTGCCGCTTTTGCACCTGAATATGCTGGAATTTTTGTTAATGGAGTGTAAGCATTCATACTTGAGATATTGATGATATTAGCTCCTTTCTTACCAATCATATCTTTAGCAAAGACTTGGGTTGGTAATAATGTTCCTAAGTAATTCAAGTTAAAAACAAATTCAATGCCTGATTTATCTAATGAGAAGAAAGATTTTGTAGTATCCGGTAAATTCAGTTCATGAAACTCATTATCTGTTGTTGCTTTAGGGTTATTACCTCCCGCACCATTAATCAAAATATCGCAGGTTCCAAAATCTTGGGCGATTAAATCACGCGTAGATTTGATACTATCTAAATCTAAAACATTAGTTTGGTAGGCTTTCGCAATATAGCCTTCTTGGTTGATTTCATTTGCATAATTTTGTGCTGCTTCCAGATTAATATCTAATAATGCAACTTTCGCTCCTGTTTTTGCAATTTCCTTAGCAAAATAAGCACATAACACACCGCCAGCACCGGTAACAACAACAACTTTATCTTTAAAATTATGATTTCTTGCTAATGTCATTTTTCAATTCTCCCGAATATAATTTGTAAAAAATAGAGGGCGTGATCACTCACGCCCAAAAGTAATAATTATCTTGCGGCATCAATTTTTTGAACAAATGGTCCAATTACAGTATCTGCAAGAGCTTTATCATGCATTGGTTTTACAGCATCAACAAACGGCTGTTTATCAACTTTTACAAATTCAACACCAAGAGTTTCTTTTGCTTTTTTCACCTCTTCAGCGGTCATTTTGGTCCAAAGCTCTTTATGGCTCATCATTGAATTATCTGCGGCTTGTTTTACTGCTGTTTGTTGCTCAGGAGTTAATTTTGCCCATGATTTTTCACTGATTAATAAAACATCTGGAATAATTGTATGTTCATCTTCGCTGAAGAATTTAGATACTTCACCATGTCGCATTAATGTCAATGCTGTTGGATTATTTTCTGCTCGCATCAACAACCCCTTGCTGTAATGCAGTATAAAGCTCACCAAATGCTAACGGAGTAGGAGATGCTCCCATTAATTTCACCATTTCTAATGCACTCGGACTAGGTTGAACACGTACTTTTAAACCTTTCAAGTCAGCAGGTGTTTTAATTGGTTTTGATGCATAAAAACTACGAGAACCAGCATCATAATAAGTTAAACCAATAAAGCCTTTTCCTTTTGTTGACTCTAAAATTTTTCCACCGATTTCAGGATCTTTTAATACTTTGTAATAGTGTTCGCTATCTTTAAATAAGTAAGGAACATTAAATGCACCATATACAGGTTCAAAAGCTTCTAATTCACTCGCATTTGATTTTGCCATATCTAACGAACCTGATTGGATCAATTCCATTGATTCACGTTGATTACCTAATTGGCTATTTGGATAAATACGAATAACAACTTCACCGTTAGTTAATTTTTTAACTTCATCTGCCATATTTTGCATAGAGATATGAACCGGATGGGTTTTATCATTATTATGACTTAGTTTTAGTGTCGTTTTTGCTGAGGCTGATAATGAAACAGTAGCGACTAATAAACCGCTAATCGCAATTGCTAAGGCACTTCTTTTTGTGAACATATTTGGGTTCTCCATCGTGAGTGATATGAAAATAGAAATAACACTATATAAAATTATTTCTCGCAAATAATGTTAGACCAATTAATGGAAGTGTTCTATACAATTTAATTAAATTTGTGACAAAACTCACAAAATTAATAAAAAAACCTGTTTAAATACTAAAAATAGAGTATATTTGGTTTACCAATTTTGATAAACCATCAAAATAAGTCGTATTTTATTACCTTATGAGGAGAAAATTATGGCACGGCTCATATCTTTACTTGATCGAATCTTAGCCACATTTTGTGTTGTTTTATGTATAGGGCTTGTTATTTCTGTGGTATGGCAAGTATTCTCTCGTTATGTTTTAAATGATCCTAGTACAGTTACAGATGAATTAGCTCGCTTCTTATTTATTTGGGTCGGACTTGTCGGTGTTGCTTACGGATTAGGCAAGAAAAAACATTTAGCAATAGATTTATTATTAATGAAATTAGAAGCCAGTCCTAAAAAATACCTTCTACTTCAATTTGTTATCAATGCTATTAGTATTTTCTTTGTCAGTATCATTATGTGTTATGGTGGTGGACGTTTAGTCTTAGATACGATTGTCGCCGGACAAATCTCTCCCGTTCTAGGGGTTCAAATGGGGCTTATTTATCTTGCCTTACCTGTAAGTGGATTCTTTATGCTCGTATTTTTAATGAGAGATGTATTCACTGATATTCATAAACTTTCAGCTCAACATTAAGGAGTCTATTTATGGAATGGACAACGATTATCACATTAGCCGGTAGCTTCTTCTTTTTTCTTGCTATTGGTGTACCAATTTCATTTGCTATTGGTGTATCTTCATTTTTAACTATTTTACTGGCTATCCCTTTTGATTCTGCTATTGCCGTTATTTCTCAAAAAATGGCATCAGGCCTAGATAGTTTTTCATTACTCGCTATCCCATTCTTCATTCTTGCCGGTAATATTATGAACCGCGGTGGAATTGCTATTCGACTTATCGAATTTGCTAAAGTATTAGGTGGTCGTTTACCGGGTTCTCTTGCTCACGTAAATGTATTAGCTAATATGATGTTTGGTTCTATTTCAGGATCTGCTGTTGCAATGCGGCATAGCTGGTGGGCGGAACAATGGCTCCGTTACAAAAGAAAGAAGGATATGATCCAGCGTTTTCAGCGGCGGTGAATATCACTTCTTCTCCGACAGGTTTATTAATTCCACCAAGTAATACATTCATTGTTTACTCATTAATCTCAGGCGGTACGTCTATCGGTGCTTTATTCTTAGCTGGATATGTTCCCGGTATTTTAATGGGCTTAGGTATTATGGTTGTGGCATATTTCTTTGCTAAAAAACATAAATATCCTGTATCTCCAAAACCAACACTTAAAGAAGTAACACACCGCACATTAGATGCACTACCGAGTTTAGGGCTAGTTATCGTAATTATAGGTGGTATTATCGGAGGGATTTTTACCGCAACCGAAGCCTCTGCAATAGCGGTCGTTTATACATTAATTCTTTCAATGATTATCTATAAAGAAATTACTTTAAAAGAATTACCTTCTATCATTCTCGATGCAATGGTTACCACATCGATCGTGTTATTACTAATTGGAGCTTCAATGGGTATGTCTTGGGCAATGGCGAATGCAGATATTCCTTACACAATTAGTGATGCCTTACTTGGTATTTCTGATAATCCGATTGTGATTCTATTAATTATCAATGTTATCTTACTTATTGTTGGTACATTCATGGATATGACCCCGGCATTATTGATTTTTACACCAATCTTTTTACCTATCGTAACTGAATTAGGAATGGATCCCGTTCACTTTGGTATCTTAATGGCATTTAACTTATCTATCGGTATTTGTACACCTCCGGTTGGTTCAACACTATTTGTCGGTTGCTCTGTTGCAGGTGTAAAAATTGATAAAGTCATCAAACCGCTATTACCATTTTATGCGGTCTTAATCGTAACCTTATTTATGGTAACTTTCGTTCCGCAATTAAGTTTATGGTTACCGCAAATGTTATTAGGTTATTAATATAAGGAATTGATAAATGAAAACATTAAACGTAATAAAGTTTTTAAAAGAAGAAAATAATCGAATCGATATCGAATGTGAACGTGATTATGTACTACATATTTTTGTTTTAGAAAAGGATATTTTCCGTGTTGCATTCAGCAAAAATTATCAATTCAAATTAGATAGAACGTGGGCGATTACTCCACATCAGGAAGATATTAATTGGTCCGGTAGAAACCGTTTTTTAGTGGATGGTTTCTCATTACCTAATTATCAATTAGACATAAATGGGGATGTTATTGAAGTTACTACGGATTTATTAAAACTTCGCATACATAAACCATTATATTTAGAATGGCAATATAAAGTTAATAATAGTTGGCAACCTTTAAGTCAAGATAGAAAAACCGGTGCATACTTATTTGGTACTGATGATAGCAAAATTAGCCACTATGTCGAACGTGACGCTTCAGAAAATTATTATGGATTAGGCGAAAAATCAGGAAATCTAAATAGAAAAGGTCGCCGTTTTGAAATGCGAAATCTTGATGCTATGGGATATAATGCAGAAACTACAGATCCGCTTTATAAACATATTCCATTCTATATTACTCGTAAAAATGATGTCAGTTTTGGTATCTATTATGATAATTTGGCCTCATGTTGGTTCGATTTAGGTAATGAATTAGATAACTATCACATTGCGTATAAAAGTTATCGTGCAGAAGATGGTGATCTAGATTACTACGTTATTCTTGGTCCTACTGTGCTTGATGTTACTAAAAAATATACGGCATTAACTGGTGGTACAATCTTCGGTCCTAAATGGAGTTTAGGTTATAGTGGTTCCACTATGAGTTACACCGATGCCCCTGATGCTCAAGAACAATTAAAAAAATTCGTAGATCTATGTGCTGAATATGATATTCCGTGTGATTCATTCCAATTATCATCGGGTTATACTTCTATCGGTAATAAACGATATGTGTTTAATTGGAACTACGATAAAGTTCCGAATCCTAATGCAATGTCAGCTCATTTTCATCAAGCAGGTATGCATTTAGTCGCTAATATTAAACCTTGTTTACTCCAAGATCATCCTCGTTATGAAGAAGTAAAAAACTTAGGTCTATTTATCCAAGATTCTGAATTTAATCAGCCTGAACGCTCAGTATTCTGGGATGATGAAGGTTCACATTTAGACTTCACTAATCCTAAAACTATAGAATGGTGGAAACAAAATGTAACGAAACAACTTCTAGAATATGGTATTGATTCAACTTGGAACGATAATAATGAATATGAAGTTTGGGACGGTAATGCAAAATGTGTCGGTTTCGGTAAAGAAATTCCGATAAAACTTATTCGTCCGTTACAACCATTATTAATGATGAAATCTTCCTATGAAGCACAACGTGAATTTGCTCCTAATTTACGTCCGTATCTCATTTCTCGTTCGGGAAGCCCAGGTATGAATCGTTATGTTCAAACTTGGTCAGGAGATAATAGAACGAGCTGGAATACCTTACGTTATAACATTCGTATGGGGCTTGGTATGAGCTTATCCGGTTTATATAACTTAGGCCATGACGTAGGTGGCTTTTCTGGAAATAAACCTGAACCAGAATTATTTGTTCGCTGGGTTCAAAATGGTGTAATGCATCCCCGTTTTACCATTCATTCTTGGAATGATGATAAAACAGTTAATGAGCCTTGGATGTATCCAGAAGTCACTCATATTATTAGAGATACCATTAAACTTCGTTATCGATTAATGCCTTATCTCTACAATATTTTTTGGAAAGCCCATAATGAGCTAGAGCCGATGTTACGTCCAACATTCCTAGATCATGAACACGATGTAAATACATTCGAAGAAAATGATGATTATCTTTTAGGTAAAGATCTACTTGTTGCATCTGTAGTAGAACAAGGACAACGTGAACGAGATGTCTATTTACCTCAAAATAATGTAGGTTGGTATGATTTTTATAATCACACTTATCATAAGGGCGGACAAACAATTACGACTGAAGCTCCTCTCGAGAAAATTCCATTATTTGTAAAAGCAGGTTCAGTTATTCCTATGTCTGCTAGAGAAGCCTATATAGATTCTCAAAATGATACCTACAGAGAACTAATGGTATTTCCATTTATAAAAGATGGAGAAACGTCAAATACTATTTTTGACGATGACGGAGAAAGTTTTGAATATCGTAATAATGAGTATTTACAATTAATGGTAAAATTACGCTGTACCGATACAAATATTTATATTGATATTCATAAACAAGGTAATTGGATTCCATCTTACCAAGAACTAAAAATAACCCTTCCAAATAATGAAAAAAGACAACTAATTGTGAACGGTAGTATATTCATAAAAGGTAAGTCATTTTCGTTAAATAATATTTCTAAAGAGAGTTAAAAAATGACACAAAATGCAGATTTACGTTCGTATAAAAAAATTGGTTCTATTTTAAAACAAGAATTGATGGACGGTGTTTATCAAGTTGGTGAACGACTGCCTCCTGAACGAGATCTTGCAGAAAAATTAAATGTAAGCCGAACTGTCATTCGTGAAGCAATCATTATGTTGGAATTAGAAAATCTAGTTTCAGTTCGGAAAGGGTCTGGTGTTTATGTTATCCGTCAACCACTTTCTGAGGCACAGAATGATGCCATTTATGAATATGAAGATGTTGGTCCATTCGAATTACTACAGGCTAGACAGCTATTAGAAAGTAGTATTGCCGAATTTGCCGCTATTCAAGCAAATAGAAATGACGTATTGAGATTAAAAGAAATTTTGAATCAAGAACGCATTACTTTAGAACAAAATGACGAAGACTATTCCGCAGATGAAGAATTTCATAGTGCTATTGCTGAAATTACACAGAATGAAGTGTTAATAAAAATGCAAAAAGAATTATGGAAATATAGAACAAATTCAATGTGGAAAGGCTTACATACACATATTAGTGATCAAAAATATCGAGATACTTGGTTAAAAGATCACGAAAATATTTTAAATAGTATTCAACGTAAAGATCCGGCATTAGCTAAAAAAGCAATGTGGCAACACTTAGAAAACGTTAAACAAAAGTTATTCGAATTATCGGATATAGAAGATCCTAATTTTGATGGTTTTTTATTTAACGTGAATCCAGTTGCTGTCGGTCTTTAAATCATAATTAAGATTAAGGAGTTTTTTATGGAACAAGCATGGCGTTGGTATGGTCCTAATGACCCAGTTTCTCTTTCAGATGTTCGTCAAGCTGGTGCAACCGGCATTGTAACAGCTTTACACCATATTCCTAATGGGCAAATTTGGACAGTAGAAGAAATACAAAAACGCAAAGAAATGATTGAGGTCGCTGGGTTAGTATGGTCTGTCGTGGAAAGTGTACCGGTACACGAAGAAATAAAAACGCAAACGGGAAATTATCAAGAGTGGGTTGATAACTATAAACAAACTTTGCGTAATCTAGCCGCTTGTGGCATTGATACGGTATGTTATAACTTTATGCCTGTTTTAGATTGGACTCGTACGGATTTAGCTTACGAAGTTGCAGATGGCTCAAAAGCACTTCGTTTTGATCATATTGCGTTTGTCGCCTTTGAATTACATATTTTAAAACGCCCAGGTGCAGAAAATACTTATACAGAATCAGAACGTCAACAAGCAAAAGCTTATTTTGATAATATGACTGATGAAGATATTTCAACACTAACAAAAAATATCATTGCAGGTTTACCTGGTGCTGAGGAAGGCTATACATTAGAAGAATTTCAAGCACAGCTAGATCGTTACAATGGCATTACACCGGAAATTTTTCGAACTCACTTAGCTTATTTCCTCAATGAAATTATTCCGGTCGCTCAAGAAGTTGGAATTAAGATGGCGGTTCATCCTGATGATCCTCCTCGCCCAATTTTAGGATTGCCACGTATTGTTTCTACAATCGAGGATATGCAATGGTATGTTGATACTCAACCATTACCGGCAAACGGTTTTACAATGTGTACAGGCTCTTATGGTGTTCGTCCTGATAATGATCTTGTTGAGATGACAAAACGCTTTGCCGATCGAATCTATTTTGCTCACTTACGTGCAACCCAACGAGAAGAAAATCCGTTAAGTTTCCACGAGGCAGATCATTTAGCTGGTGATGTTGATATGTTTGGTGTTGTTAAAGCATTACTGGATGAAGAATATCGCCGTAAAGCTAACGGAGATTCACGTTTAATTCCAATGCGTCCGGATCACGGTCACCAAATGTTAGATGATCTCCATAAAAAAACCAATCCGGGATATTCTGCTATAGGACGTTTACGTGGTTTAGCCGAGTTTCGAGGGCTAGAACTTGCATTGAAAAAAGTTTATTTTGAAAAATAATTCTAATTAATTTAAGCCTAACGAGATGTAAAATATTTCGTTAGGTTTTTTTATTGGGAACATACTATGCTTAGAACATATCGAGGAGAAATTATTTTATTTTTCGTGACATTGATTGTCGCCTCAGGATGGTTTTTCTCTAAATTCTCATTAGTTGAATTTCCTCCAATCGGATTTATTGGAGCAAGATTTTTCTTAGCATTTTTAATTTTTCTACCTTTTGCTTATAAAGAATTAAGAACGCTTTCTAGACAACAGGTTCGTAATGCTTGTTCTGTTGGATTATGCTATACCATCTATCTTGTACTTTGGCTATTAGGCTTAATACACAGTGAACACTTTGGTGAAGGAGCATTTATTGTTAGTTTATCTATGCTTATCGCACCATTATTCGCCTGGTTATTCTTTAAAGAGCCGCCAAGAACTATTTTTTGGTTATCTCTACCAATAGCAACAACAGGTCTTTACTTACTTTCATCCAGTAAAAACGGAATCCATCTTTCTTTAGGAAATCTCATTTTTCTTTCAGCATCATTATTAGTCGCAATTTATTTCGTTTTAAACAATCAATTTACTCGTAGTGTTCCAGTCTTATCATTAACAACATTGCAAGTGGGTATCGTCGGATTATGCTGTGGAGTTTACTCCCTACTGTTTGAAACTTTTCCAGAAACAATTTCTACAGAAGTATGGTTATGGTTTACAGCTAGTTTGTTAATTGCGACTAATCTCAGAATGTTAATCCAAACCATCGGACAAAAATACTGCCATGTAAGTAATGCGGCTATTATTATGATTCTGGAACCAGTTTGGACCTTATTACTTAGTATTCTTATCTTGGAAGAACAACTTAGTTGGCAAAAAGCAATAGGCTGTTTTTGTATTATCTGTGCCTTAATCATTTATCGCTTCCCCTTTTCTCGGTTTAGATCCGCTAAAAACATCTATAACATTAAGAGAAACTAACACCTTGTACTCCCTAATAAATCCCTATATGCTATAAACACTTAATGCAAGCGGTCTAATTCCGTAAAATTTTTACCAAAATTGGGAGAAACATATGGCGAATATTCGAGAAATTTATTTAGCAGGTGGGTGCTTTTGGGGGACGGAAGCCTTTATGCAACGTATTAATGGTGTGATTGATGCACAATCAGGTTATGCCAACGGTAATACCGAGAACCCGAGCTATCAAGAAGTTTGTGCCGGTAGCGGTCACGCGGAAGTGGTTAAAGTAACTTATGATGCAGACAAAATCAGCCTAGCAAAATTATTAGATTACTATTTTAAAGTGATTGATCCGGTCAGTGTGAATCAACAAGGTGAAGATAAAGGGATTCAATATCGTACCGGGATTTATTATGTTGATCCGCAAGATATTCCTGTTATCAATCAGGCACTTGCCGATTTGCAAGCACAATATGAGCAACCACTTGCGGTTGAGAATATGATGTTGGAACATTACTTCCCAGCGGAAGAATATCATCAAGACTATTTAGATAAGAATCCGAACGGCTATTGCCATATTGACTTACAATTAATGAACGAGATTCTACGTAATCAATAAGAAAGTTAAGGCGTATCATTGGATACGCCTTTTTACTATTTACGCATTAAACCGTAAATCGCTTTAAGTGTCGCAAGCGGTAAAATTCTTGGTAAACCTCGCATTAAGAAAATGACTAAACCAGTTAAAGGATCGTGAATTTTACATTCATTTTTCAGCTTCATTAAACGCCATTCACTTTTGAAGTAATTCCAACCGTGTCGGCGCTCACCATACCGTTTCCAACTCGAGCATACACTAATAAATCGGCTAAATTCGCCACATTATTGCCGTTTGCCACCATTTTTACCCAAAGGTTATAGTCTTCTTGTAGATCTTGATAACCTCCACACGCTTGAACTGCGGATTTTTTATAAGCAACCGTCATATGATTAAACGGGCAACGCAAGCGGGTAAATTTGACGATTTCATCCGCTTTAGTCGGTACATTTCGGTAAGCGACAATATCTTGAATATTTTGTCCAAACTCGGCAATTTGTCCACCAAAGATTATCGTATCTGGATTTTGTTCGATAAATGCCACTTGTTTTTCAAAACGTTCTGGTAAACAAATATCATCGGTATCCATACGGAACACCCATTCGTGTGAGCAATAATTTAAACCGTCATTTAAGGTTTTACCTAAACCACGATTTTGCTCAAAACGAACCGCTTTAATCGGAAGTTGCTCGCTCATATTCCACTACAATCGCATCTAATTCTGGCGTGACTTTTCCGTCAAATAACACCACGATTTCATCTGCCGGTCGAGTTTGTGCTTTTAAGCTGTCAAAACATTCTCTTAAAAACTGAGGATTTTCTTTGATATACAAAGACATTAAAACAGAGAATTTCATTAAGTAAACCTTTTCATATTAATTGCCAATTTTGGCGAAATAAATGTAACCATAGCGATAATTAAATGTTTTAAACTATGGCTACGTTTGAACATTTGCAAATAATAACTTGTCGCTTGGCGAGAAAGATTCATTGCATAAGGGTAAGCTAAAATATACAGCGAGTTCATTGCAAAATTTGCCGCTTGAGTATCCGTTTTCACATATTTTTGGCGAATCACTTCCAATGCCAATTCAGTATTGGTGGTATTGGTTGACACGCTGGCACGTTTAGTATGAAAACCACAAATACTAAGCGGTTGATCGACAAATAACGGCGAAAAATTCGGGTTAGATAGTGCTTTCAATACAAATTCATAATCTTCCAATGATTTTAAATCGGTCGCTAAACTGCCCAATTCAAAAAAGAATGATTTTTTAATACCCAACATCGGCATGCCGCCAATTTTATTGGCTAGCAATATCGCATCTAAATTCAATTTTTCTGGCGGAAGCGGTTTGGTAATATAACTAAATCCTTCATTAACCATTACACATTCCGCTGGATGATAAATAAAATTCGCTTGCGGGTGTTGTGTAATATTTTGAGCAAGCACCTCGCATTTTTGATCAGCAAAACGATCATCATCATCAAGGAATAATAACCATTCATAACTTGCATGTTCCGCCCCGACATTACGGCTACCAGTCGCCCCTTTGTTCGGATTATTGCGGATTACTTTTACCGTAAAAGGATATTCTTGCGTTACCGTAACTGGCTGTTGAGAAAAATCATCAACAATAATCACTTCAAAATTTTGTTGCGTTTGTTTGGTTAAGCTCTCCAACAATGCCGGAATTTCTTGAGGACGATTGTAAGAAGGCACAATAATACTAAACATTTTTTGCCTCATTCTTGTTGTTAAAAAATACTTTAATTCGACCGCTGGTTCCGAACAGAGATAAGAACATTAACAAGACGAACATAATGCCCGGATAAGCATAAGTATCCGCCTTAATATTTAACACACTCAATAATGCCAATGTAGATAACGTAAATTTCCAACTGCCATTTAACCAGTTATCTGCAACACGTTTAACAAAATATGCGGTAAACATAAAGCATACGAAAATATAGCCGACACCGCCGTATAAGGCTTGGCGAATAAAGCCCGAATCCGAGCCGCCGTAATAACTACCGCCGTTTACATAATATTGACCATCTCCCATAATTAATTGCTTCACTTCCGGCATAAATAGATGCTTATTCATTAACGTATCGGTTGAAGAACTCAAACGATCGCCACCATTAATTAAGTTGATTACCGGTTCGAGGGCGTGTTCTACATAAGGGCGAGTCGGATAGTTATAGGCTAAAAACAGCACTACCGCAAAGAAAAGCAATCATTGCCGTTAAATAATGGCGGCGGAAATAAAGCACCAAACTGACGATAGAAAATGTGAGGAAGGTACGTCCGGCAATCAGTCCGATAAACAGCAATAAGAAGACATAAACCGCATTTAGTTTTTCCGTTTTATGATGATATGCCAATAAAAAATGCAGTAACAGCATATAGAAAATACTTAATGGGAAAAATGCCGAAGAGGTTAAGTTATATAAACGATATTCTTGCTCCGAACCGATAAAGCGACTTAAATGTCCACGCATTTCAGCGTTAGTGTTTAATGCCAACTCAATAAATAAAGTAATGCCTAATAATGCTAAGAAACCAATCGTTGCCTGTACGCCAATCCCAATTTTCAGATCACGAATTAAGTGAGATTTGCCCTGTTCGGTTTGATAAAACAAGTTGTAAATCACAATGCCGAAAACAAACGCAATCAGTAATTTTGCATACATACTGATTACGCCAAACTCTCGTGTGCCGTTAATCAGAATCGGAATCACCGACAAGCCGATTAATGCAACACAAGCAATTAAACTATCCACCGGCACGACAAAACTTTTTTGGGTTTTGGTATACCATTTATAACCTAGCCATAATAACGATAAAAAGCCGGTTAATAAGCTCATTCGTATGATATGGAAAAACCACGGATCATAAATATAAAAAAGGTTAATCAATGATGTCATTTATAAATTTCTCTTAATTGCCAATAACTTTTTAAGCGGAAATTTTAATAATTTTTTTAGCATATTATTTTCAATTGAACCTCGTAAGGTTTCCAAATTACTGACTAAGTTCGGATTTTCAATCGCCATCAGCGGACGCACTACCAAAGTATCAATCGCAAATTTTTGTCCGAATAAAATGTAATCGTCTGCTAACCAAAACGGTAAATGATCCGTTTTTTGAGCTAGGAATTTACGGGCGGTCGATTTTTTAATTAAATAAGCAACCGTACCGGCAAAATAGTTTTTATACGGATAGGCATAACGATATTCAGTTTCACCGACTTTTTTCTGCATAAAACGGAAGGTGGTCGGATAATTGATTGCTAATTCCTTATCATCAAAACTGAGAATTTTTGATTGACCAACCAACACCATATCCGCACTAAGTTTCTCATTGAGTAAAGCGGTCAAATTTTGCTGAAAATTTGCGGCAAATAGGCAATCGTCTTCACATACCAATGCATAATCGTCCTCATTAATTGTTTCATCATTGACAATTAATTCATACACACCTAAATGGCTCATCGTACAACCGATTTCACCTTTAGTGACTTTACGTCCGTAACGTTGTTCAAATTTAGCAAAGTCAAAACGCTGTTCAAGTTCGCTTTGCTCAACATTCATCGTATTAATTGCACTAAAGATCACAAAATCTGCCGTATCCGGTTGAGAAAAGAAAAGTTCTCTACGTTGAATATCTTTATCGAGAGAGATAAGAAATTTTTTCATTTTGGTTCTGCCGTAGTTTGTATTACAGGGTATTTAAAATAGTAAATAATTGAAATAATCAGACGGGTTAAACTACCGCCGATAAAGGCATAAGCTACACCATATAACTGCTGATCACGCAATAAATAGAATAATCCGACAAAGACTGCTATTGATAAAATTTGACGAGTAAACAATAAAACTTGTTTACCTAACAGCAACATATTCTGTGAGAGAATCCAAGAAAGTCCGGCTAAAATCGAATTGATAATAAACCAAATCAATACATCCGCTACTTCGACATATTTACTACTAAAGAAAAAGCTAATAATCGGCTCGGCAAGTAAAGGCACTAACACGATTGCACCGATACTCATTAACACGACAACCGCTAACACCGCTTTAATTCGGTTTAAATTATTTAATAACCCCGAATAGTAGTAATCCGCCAACATATTAATAAACTTAGTCATTAACGAATCAAAAGCAATACATACCGTATAAAGCCCAAGTACATAATTACCCATAAACGCCATAATTAAAAATTTATCCAAACTGGAGGTTGTTGCACCAAAAATTTGTAATAAATTTTGCTTCCCCCAAGTTTTTAAGAAAAACGCACGATCAATTTCAGCCACTTCATTTTCTTTTTTAAAGGACTTATCAATTTTAGCCAAATAAAATAAACAAGCGATAGCCTGAATCAGGCTGAATAACGTTAAGAGGTAAAGGACAACTTCCAGTTCTTGATCGCCAAATAGCCAATAGGCGGAGCCATAAATTGCCACTAATAAAATCGGCTGTTGCAAGGTCAGAAGCCGATAGACTTTCATCTTTGGATCGATTTTGCTTTTCTCAAGCGTGATGGTCAAAATTGCAGTCAAAACAACATTGATAATGAACAACACATCAAAAGAAGTGAAATCAAACAGCAACATAGCAATATTGGCAACCACAACAGCTAATGCAAGAAACGCTACAAAATAACGCTTCCAATGCAAATATTGCTTATTACGCATTGAAAGTGCCATTGCAAAGCCCACACCGCCAGTTGCAATGGTAACGACATAAGAAACAGCGGTAATGAATAACTGATGAGAACCACGATCTTGTACGGAAAGCATATGTGCCAAAATAAAGGAACTTACCATCGTAAGTCCCATACTTAACACCGTTACCGTAATCAGTTTTACCAAGTTTTTACTAATTTTGATAGGTTTTGGCATAATCAATATCTTTTGTCCATTGCTTGTAATAACCTGTATTTTTTCCGTATGAGTTATCACAGACTTCGTTTGGCGACCCTAATAAACACGAAAAAATATGCCCGTGTAAACGGCTGGTTACTACTGTATCATAGCTGAGGAATACATCTTGGCGACGACTAATCACATCTAAAGCATGCTGATACCACAAATCATTGATTTTATTTTTTACAAAGCCTAAATTGAATCGATTTGCCAATTTTGAAATACGGCTACACCATAACTCAAATTTCATATCGCTCGGTAATAAAATATCGTCCCAATCTTTCACATCATCTAAATTAGGTAATGTTGCCTGAATTTCTGCTTCAATATGACTTTTTTCTACATCTTTACGTAAGAAATACAACGTTTTACCCGAATGAGAAATGGCTTTCTTAGGCAAATGCCCATAAAGCTGATGAGCCATATCCGGAGAAAGCTGTACTTTATCGGAAAAATTCGCTTTCATCATTTCAAACGTCTTAATATCACGTGCAAATAAATGGCAATCTTGATGAGCAGACAAAAATAGTCGCTGATTTTTTCATTGCATCTTCACTGGAAAAATGAGCAGTTTGCGGTAATAAAATGATGCGATTATTCGGGAAGGCTTTAACTAGATCTTCCCGCATTTTTTGAATAGAAGGATAAATATCGCCAAAATTACCACCGCCATGACAAAGAATAGTGGAATTTGGCGTAACAAATTTCTTCGCTTCATTTACATCGAATCCTTGCAGACTGCGACGAAGGCGAATATTGAGATTATAATCTTTAAAAAATTGTTCCGTACCGGCATAGATCAATAAATCCCCTACATTTAAATGCAGAGGATAATCGAAATAAAGGACATCATTTTTATCTAAAATGAGTGTTTCAATCTTTTGTAATTGTTGTTTTAATGCTAAAAGTGTTTGGTTCATAAATAAAGCCTATTGAGTAAGACTGAGTTGCTTTGAAATGTGGCATTTTGACAGAGTAAACTACGGCAAGTTCCACTCAAAAACTTAATAAAAATAAAGTGTGCATTCTACCAATAAATCAAGCAAAATACGCAAAAATTTTTAGAGGCTTTCTTATGTTTTATCTAGGCAAAATTTTGACCGCTATCGTGCTTCCTCCCTTTAATATTGCCGTTATTTGGCTTTTTTCATTAGTTTGCTATTGGCTGAATTTCAAAAAAATTAGTTACGGATTAGCTTTTTTAGGTATCGGTTCACTTTATCTATTCAGCACGCCTTATGTTGCAACTAAATTAACCGATTCGCTAGTTACCAAAGATAATCTTACTTTAGATGATTATAAAAAAGCCCAAGCGATTGTGGTACTTGGCGGTGGTGTACGAGATAGTAAAGAAATCTACAATCAAATTACCGTAGGTAATCAGGCATTGGAACGTATGCGTTATGCCGCTTATTTACAAAAAGAAACTCAGTTACCCATGCTGATTACCGGCAGTAGTCCGAATGGCACATCTGAAGCGAAAACGATGGCAAATGAATTTCAGTATTTCTTTGGTATTCCGACTAAATGGCTAGAAGAAAAAGCCAAAACTACCAAAGAAAATGCTCAATTTTCACGTGAAATATTAGCAAAAGACGGCATTAATAAGATTATCCTAGTCACAAATCAATGGCATATGAAGCGAGCTAAAATGTTATTTGAAAAACAAGGTTTTGAAGTGCTTCCGGCAAGTATCGGACACGGTGTAACCCCAAAAGAATACATCAATTTCGCCTATTTCATACCACAATCCGGTGCAATGGATAGCATTATGCTCGCTTTAAAAGAATGGTTGGGGTATTGGAAGGAAAAATAGCATAAATTAAGCGGTCTAACTTTTGGGGGTCAGATCAAATCAGACCGCTTTTTTTAACCAATTTCTTGCGGATCAATATCTAAGGTTAAACGAATATTGTTTTGTAAACCTAAATTGGCTTTATCTAGATCAAATTGATCGATCAACTGTTGTAGTACGCCCCTTGAGCGATGTTGGATTAATAAAAGCCAGCGGTAATGCCCCGCTTTTTTTGCCATTGGTGCAGAAAAAGGCGGTAGAATTTGAATATTCTGCAGTCCCAATTCATGACTTTTTTGCTGGAAGTAAGCGGTCAAATTTTGCAAAAGATTTACTACTTGCTGATTGTCTTTACCGGTTGCTCGTAACAACACTTGCGCGACAAACGGCGGCAAGCCCATCACTTTACGCATTTTTAACGCTTCTTGTGCAAATGCCAAATACCCTTGTTCTAACAAAGTCTTGAGCAACGGATGTTCCGGATAATGAGTTTGTAATACCACTTCGCCCTGCTTTTCCGCTCGTCCGGCACGTCCCGCCACTTGCACATAAAGCTGTGCCAAACGTTCTTCCGCACGGAAGTCGGTCGAAAACAGTGCCGAATCTACATTCACAATCGCCACTAACGTTACATTCGGAAAATGATGCCCTTTCGCTAACATTTGCGTGCCGATAAGAATTTGACTTTTACCTTCTCGGATATCGTTTAAGTGATTTTCCAATGCCCCTTTACGAGCGGTGGAATCTCGGTCGATACGGCTAATTTGGTAAGTTGGGAATTGCTCACTTAACACTTGCTCCAACTGTTCCGTCCCCACACCGGTGGTAATCAGATTGGTTGAGCCGCAATGTCCACACTGGCGAGGAATCACTCGCTGTGAAGAACAGTGATGACAACGCAAGATTTTCTGTTTCTGATGATAAGTGTAAGGTTTTTCACAAGCGTCACATTCACACATCCAGCCACACTCGTGACAAAGTAAAACCGGTGCAAAGTCGCGGCGATTTAAAAACAACATTACCTGATTTCCTTGTTCCAAATGCTGTTTCAGCATCGCTAATAAGCGGTCGGAAAGTCCGGCGGTAATACGCTGTGTTTTTAAATCAATCAGTTGTTGTTTCGCCTGTTGGGCATTACCGGCACGGGCAGTTAAAGATAGCTCGATAAACTTGCCGTTTTGGGCATTTTGCACGCTTTCCAAACTTGGGGTTGCAGATCCTAAAATGATCGGGATATGTAAATTTTTTGCCCGTAAAATCGCCAGATCTCTCGCGTGATAACGCCAGCCGTCTTGTTGTTTGAAGGAACTATCATGCTCTTCATCAATAATGATTAAGCCCAATTTCTCAAACTGGCTAAACAATGCCGAACGAGTACCAATCACAATCGCACTTTCACCGTTTTTTGCTCGCAACCAAGCATTCAAGCGTTCGGTTTCATTCATATTCGAATGTAGTACATCAATTTCAACATTAAAACGCGCTTTAAATCGTTGTACCGTTTGCGGGGTCAGTCCGATTTCCGGCACTAACACCAACACTTGTTCGCCTCGCTTTAACACCTCTTCAATCACTTGCAGATACACTTCAGTTTTACCCGAACCAGTCACACCGTTTAATAAAAAGGTTTCAAAGCCGTTTTGTACCGTTAAACGGCTAACGACCAAGGTTTGCTGTTTATTTAATACCAGTCTATTCTGCAAGTTTACAAGCGGTCGATTTTGCAATTTTTTTTGCCAATGTTGCGGCTCAAACGGCACATTAACCGGTTCGATATAGTTTTTTTCCAATAGCCCTTTCCAAGCCGATTGACTACAAGCGGTCGGTTTTTCAAAAAACTTGCAATTTCCGCTAGTTCTGCCAATAAATCTTGCTGTTTTTTCGCTCGTCTGTTCTCACCCGAGAGCAATGCCACTCGCCCTGACTCAGTCACCGCAAAATAATCCGGTTGCGATCTTTCGGTGCTATCGCCGTTACGTAATTTCACCGGCAAAGCATTGATCGCCACTTCACCGATAGGTGCGTGATAATAACGTGTCGCCCAACAAATTAGCATCCAAATTTCATCGTCAAAAATCGGTTCTAAATCTAATACCGCTTTAATCGGTTTGATCTTATCTTCAGAAACATCGCTTGTTTTAGGGAAATCCACCACCACGCCGATTTTCGTTTGATTACCGAAAGGCACTTCAACACGCACGCCTTTAACTGCCGACAAAAACGGCGGCAGTAAATAATCAAAATAACGATGTAACGGCACAGGCAATGCCACTCTAACTAGCTTCGACATAATCTATAAAAATGAAAGGACAATAGCTTATTATCTATTGTCCTATGAGGTTTTGCAAAAAATCATACAAATTTGACCGATTGTCATAAAAGCACATTCAATCACTTGCGTGCCAATCTAAAATTATCAATGGTTAATAAAGTAATCGCTAACGCTAAGCAAATCATTAACAGATAGGATTTGGAATCCAATACTTCACCGATCATAAACGAAATGCAAAGCATCACCAGCGGTTCCACATAACCGAGTAAACCAAGCACATTGACTGGTAATAAATTACTGGAGGCAATATATAAAATAAACGCCACACCGTTGACTACGCCGAACAGTGCCAAGAAATAATAGATATGCTGATTGTCAGCAAGAATCGGTCGCATATCGGTTTGAGCAATAAAATAACCGGCAAACGGCATCACTAACAGCAATTCAACGAAAAAGGTGGCAAGCGTATTAATACCGAAATAGCGGCGTAGCGTAATGTACAGCGGATAACCAACACCGGCAACAATGGTCGCCCACGAAAACGAACCGGTCAGCCAAATATTGGAAACCACACCGATCACCGCAAAGCCAAGTGACAGCCATTTTAACAGGGTAAAATGTTCTTTAAACACAATTTTACCCAATGCTACCGCTACAATCGGCAGTAATAAATAACCGATCGAAACTTCAATCGCTTGTCCGTTATTCGGCGCCCATAAAAATAACCAAAGCTGAATGCCGGTATTCAAAGCAAGCAATAACAGCACCAAGATAAGCGGTGGATTTTGCTTGATTTTTTGCCAAAGTCGCTGAAATTTCGCCGTTTGTTTAAACAGTAAAATCGCCAATAAAATAAAGGGCGCTAGCACCACAATACGGAAGCCAAACATACTTTCGCCATTGAGCGGACGTAATAAGATCGCAAAGTAATAGCCCAAGCCAAATAAGAAGTTGGCGTTCATACAGCATAAGATGCCCTTTAACATTTAATTCTCCGCGATCACTTTTTTACGCTGTTTTCGGATACTGAAAAGACCGTCTAAAATTAAGAAAAATACTGCGATCACCAAACAAGTCATCAAAAAATAGGAATTAGGGTCCAATCGCTCACCGATTAAAAATGAAATAATCATCATAAATGTCGGCTCTAAGTAACCTAATAAGCCAAGCACATTAAACGGCAATATGGTGCTGGCTAACGTATAAGAAAATAGTGCCGAACCACTTACTACGCCTAAAATCGCAATAAAGTAGTAAATATTCGGGTTTTGTGCATAAATAAAATCCATATCGGTATTCCAAATAAAATACAGCGAAATTGGAATCAGGAACATAATTTCAAAGATAAAACTATAGATATTACTTAGCTGGAATTTTCGACGAATATGGAAATAAACCGGATAACCAACAAAAACAAAAACGCCTTCCCAAGAAATACCGCCGGCAAAAATGACGCTATTTAACACACCTAATGTTGCAAAAATAATCGCCAGCCATTTAACACGGGATAAACTTTCTTTATAAACCAAACGTCCGAAAGCCACCATGACGATCGGCATCAGCAAATAACCCATTGAAACTTCTAAGGCTTTACCGCTGTTTGGTGCCCACAAGAAAAGCCACATTTGTGAGCCGACAATCGCTGAAGTGATTAAGATAACGAAAATTAAATGCGGTTGTTGTTTCAAACGCTTTGCAAACGCAAAAAATTCATGTTGTTTCTTTAATACAAAAATTGCTAAAAACAAAAACGGCAAGGTAACAACCATACGAATGCCGAATAAGCTCTCGCCGGAAAGCGGGCGTAATAAAGTGGCAAGATAATACATTCCGCCGAATAATGCGGAAGCAGAAAGTGAATAAATAATACCGAGTTGCATATAGACAGATAAAAGTAATCTGCCCCGTGGATGGGGCAGAGAAAAGATTAAGATTGTTTATAAGTTTTTAAGAAGTTTGCAAGACGTCCCAGCGCTTCTTCAATTTGGTGCGTATAAGGCAAGGTTACGACACGGAAATGATCTGGTTTATGCCAGTTAAAGCCAGAGCCTTGTACGAGTAACACTCTTTCCGCTTGTAATAAATCATAAATAAATTTCGCATCATCTTTAATGCCGTACATTTCCGTATCAATTTTCGGAAACATATAAAGTGCACCTTTTGCTTTTACGCACGAAATCCCTGGAATCTGTACTAATAACTCATACATTTTATTACGCTGTTCAAGTAAGCGTCCGCCCGGTAACACAAATTCATCGATACTTTGATAACCGCCTAATGCCGTTTGAATAGCGTGTTGCATCGGTGTTGTTGCACATAAACGCATAGAAACCAACATATCCAAGCCTTCAATAAACCCTTTCGCTTGATTTTTCGGCCCGCTTAACACCATCCAACCTTGACGGAAACCGGCAACACGATAGGCTTTCGATAAACCGTTATAAGTTACACATAATAAATCCGGTGCAAGTGCGGCAATATGATGGTGTACTGCACCGTCATAAATAATTTTCTCGTAGATTTCGTCTGCAAAAATCATCAAATTATGTTGACGAGCAATTTCTGCGATCTCAAGTAACATCGAACGGCTATAAACTGCACCAGTTGGGTTATTCGGATTAATAATTAGAATACCTTTGGTACGCGGCGTGATTTTCGCTTTAATATCTTCAATATCAGGCATCCACTCATTATCTTCATCGCAAAGATAATGCACCGCTTTACCGCCGGCAAGTGTGGTTGCGGCTGTCCAAAGCGGATAATCCGGCATTGGAATTAACATTTCATCACCATCATTCAGTAATGCTTGCATTGACATGGTAATTAATTCCGATACACCGTTACCGATATAGACATCATTCACATCAACACTACGAATCCCCTTTGACTGGTAATATTGTACGATCGCTTTACGTGCCGAATACAACCCTTTTGAATCGCAATAGCCTTGTGATTTCGGCAGATTACGAATCACATCGACAACAATTTCATCAGGTGCTTCAAAACCAAACGGGGCGGGATTACCAATATTCAATTTTAAAATTTTATTACCCTCTTCTTCTAAACGAAGAGCTTCTTTATGAATTGCGCCACGAATATCGTAACGAACGTTTGCAAGTTTGTCGGATTTAGGGAAACGTTCCATGCTGTTTGTCCTGTTTGTTGTTTTAAATAAAATTGTTATTGATATAGAAAATTGTTCAACTTTACTCTGATTCGGTAGGAATTTAAAGAGGAAATGAGCTAAAATAATGACCTTTTTTCATAAGCGCTAAAATTTAGCGGTCAAATTCTTCAGAAACTTTGCAAATGTCTATTTTTAATCAATTAAAACAACAACTTAGCAAAAAGCTTACAGAAAATAAAACTCACTTTGGTTTGATTGAATATCAAGCCAAGGTTGTTTTGTCCGAAAATAATGTTGCGTTATTAAGCTGGTTAAAAGCACAAAATCATTATCCTCACTTTTTTTGGCAAGCGAGAGATACTGATCAGACCATTGCAAGTATAGGAGCAATTCGTTCATTCTCAAGCATAAACGATGCACAACAGTTTGTGGAACAAACACGATTTAGATTAGTCGGCGGTATTCAATTTGAAGGCAATAGTCAATTTATTTTGCCTCGTTTGCAATTAGTCAAAAATCAGCAAAATCTGACCGCTTATTTCTACCTAAATGAATCTGAATTAGCTCAACAAGCGGTCATTTTTGAACAATTTTTTGCAAATTTCAGCCAAACCTTACCGCTTGAATTAACGGAAAATCATCTCCTTTCACTCACTTCCGTTTACGATTTTGATAGCTGGCAACAAAATATTGAGCGAGCAATTAATCATATTCAACAAAACAAATTTAACAAAGTGGTACTGGCCAATGCGAAAACATTGCAATTTGAACATGAACTGTCCGCTTATGATTTACTTGCGACGAGTCAAACCACTAATTTAGGTTGCTACCATTTCATTTGGGCGGAAAATGCAAAATCCGCCTTTGTCGGCTCAAGTCCGGAACGTTTATACCATCGAAAAGGTCATCAATTTAATACGGAAGCACTAGCAGGTACCGCCCCGGTAACGGAAAGTGCAATACAAACCGAATTAAATGCGGAATGGTTACTCACTGACCCTAAAAATATTTATGAAAATCAATTGGTTGTGGATGACATTCAGATGAATCTGGAAGATTGCATAACGGAAATCGTCGTCAGCCAAGCAGAAATTAAGCGTCTGCATAACGTACAGCATTTACGCCGTAAAATTTCTGCTGTATTAAAACCCAATATTACTGATGCCGATTGTCTTGCTCGGATTCATCCGACCGCGACAGTTGCCGGTTTACCTCGCCAAGCGGCGAAACAATTTATTGCTGAACATGAACAATTCTCACGCTGTTGGTATGCAGGCACATTAGGCTATTTGCGACCGGACGAGGCGGAGTTTTGTGTTGCCTTACGTTCTGCACAAATAGAACAAAACTGCATTACGCTTTATGCCGGTGCAGGTATTGTAGAAGAATCGGAACCTCAATCAGAATGGCAAGAAATTGAACGGAAGTCATTAGCGTTAGCTAAATTACTAAAAGTGGATTAAGAAACAAAAAATGGCCGGTATAAACCTGCCATTTTGTTTTATCCAGCTAAGCCAATAAATAATGCTAATAATAACGGTGCAACCAAATTCACAATAAAACCGAAGCTGATGGCAAGAGGTACAACTTGCGTACCACCCGATTTTTGAATGACCGGCAACATACAGTCCAATGATGTTGCTCCACCTAATCCAACTGCGGTAGAAGGAAATGCCCGCATAAAAAACGGAATGGTAAATAAGCAGAAGATTTCACGAGAAAGGTCATTAAAGAAGGCAATACTGCCGTACATCGGTCCCCAAGCATCATTGACTAATACGCTAGATAATGAATACCAACCGAATGCCGAAGCAAAAGTGAGCCCTTGCACAATGCTTAAATCCAGAGATAAAGCGGCAATAACCCCACCAACAAGGCTACTAACAATCATCACTAAAGATGTATAAATGCCTCGTTTGTTAAAAAACACTTCTCGCAGAGGAATCCCGCTATTACGTAACTGAATCCCAACGCCGAAGATCATTACTTCTAGCACATAAGTACTGGCATGTAATGGGAAATCTAATGTGCCTTTGCTCACAAAACCAATGACTCCGCCGGCAATGGTAGTGCCGATTAATTTAAACGAATCCATTAGCATTACCCAACGAGAAGGGATTTCTTGCGGATTCACTTCCTCACGAACCATCGGTTGCCATTTATCGTAAATCGCTAAACCGATAATATTCGAAAATTGAATAATTAAGCTCAAACCGAGTGCAATCCCACCGATTTGTGGTAATTTGTCGCCAATATCATCTAATTGCCCTAGCGAGATACCCATCACAAATAAAATCAAATATAAACAAATATTTACGACCTGATTAACAACCTGTAATTTGCCTTTACCGACTTTAAATAAATAGCCTAAAAACAAGGGAATCAGCACTATCGCCAAACCATATAACATTTCATCTTCCTTATCATTATGTATTTTTTGAGTTGAAATTTTAACGGTAACCACATAAAATAAAACTGTTTTTATATACAGTTAAGTTATAAGTATTCGAAATCATATGGCAAGGCAACGCAAAATCATTCACATCGATATGGACTGTTTTTATGTCGCGATTGAAATGCGAGAAAATCCGGCATTAATCGGTAAACCTGTTGCCGTTGGAGGTTCCGTTGAAGGTCGAGGCGTATTGACTACTTGTAATTATGAAGCAAGAAAATTCGGTTTACATAGTGCAATGCCAACCGTTCAGGCGTTAAAACGTTGTCCGAATCTGATTCTAGTACCGGTAAATATGTCGTTATACAAAGCAGTTTCTGAGCAGATTCATCAAATATTTCGCCGTTATACCGATATCATCGAGCCGCTTTCATTAGATGAGGCTTATTTAGATGTGACGGATTGCCAACAATGTTCCGGATCAGCCACTTGGATTGCCCAAGAAATTCGAGCGACAATTTGGAATGAGTTACATTTAACTGCCTCCGCCGGCATTGCCCCGCTCAAATTTTTGGCAAAAATCGCTTCGGATCAAAACAAGCCTAACGGGCAATTTGTCATTTCTCCGGAAAATATGACCGCTTTTATTTATGATTTGCCACTAAAAAAGATCCCGGGTGTCGGTAAGGTAACCAATGAAAAATTAGCACAACTGGGATTACACACTTGCGGCGATATTCAACAAAGCGATAAAGCCTTTATTTACAAAACCTTTGGTAAATTCGGGCGACGGTTATGGGACTTCAGCCACGCAACTGATAATCGACAAATTGAAGTGAATCGCCCTCGAAAATCTTTAGCGGTCGAAAATACGCTACCGACTGATATTTGGCATTTAGCACAAGCGGAACAAATTGTTGATGAACTGTTTGATAAACTGGTGTTTCGCCTACAAAGAAATTGGGGTCAGCATTCACCGCAAGAGTTTAAAAAATTAGGCATTAAACTCAAATTCGGCGACTTTACGCAAACTACGTTGGAACGTACGACAGACGGGCTTTCGTTAGAACGCTTTATTGAGTTACTGCAACAAGTTTGGCAACGCACGAATCATCGTTCGGTACGCTTAATCGGGCTTTCGGTGCATTACCCGATAGAAAAAGTTAAAAAACAGTTAAATTTATGGGAATAATTGTTGTCAAACACTTGAATTCTTATAGAATTAACTCTATTTAGTGATTTGTTTTCCCACTCTTTTTTGGAGATTTATTTACTTATGGCAAAAAGAATTGTCTTATTTTTATTAACTAACTTAGCGATTACTTTCGTACTTGGTATTGTGTTAAATATCATTTTCCAAGTGACGGGGATTCAAGGTGGTAGCACCGGTGGCATTTTAGTGATGTCGCTTATATTCGGTTTCGCTGGTTCTTTAATCTCATTATTTATGTCAAAAAGTATGGCATTACGTTCTGTCGGTGCAGAAGTGATTCAACAGCCTCGCAATCATGCAGAACAATGGTTATTCGATACTGTGCAACGTCAATCGCAACAAGCGAACATTCCAATGCCAGATATTGCCATTTACCACTCTGCCGATGTTAATGCCTTTGCAACCGGTGCAACAAAAAGCAACTCATTAGTCGCGGTAAGTACCGGATTATTGGATAATATGACCGAAAATGAAGCCGAAGCGGTGGTTGCACATGAAATCGCACACATTGCAAACGGCGATATGGTGACAATGACTTTATTACAAGGTGTATTGAATACCTTTGTGATTTTCTTATCACGCATTATTTCAACAGTCGCTTCAAGCGGTAAAGACGAAAACGGTAATGCGACTCAAAACACCTTAGTTTTCTGGATTGTAGATATTGTGTTGCAAATGGTCTTTGGTGTCATCGCAACCATGATTGCAATGTGGTTCTCTCGTTACCGTGAATACCGTGCGGATGCAGGTTCTGCACAATTAGTCGGCAAAGAGAAAATGATTGCGGCATTACAGCGTTTACAACACGTACACGAACCGCAAGAAATGCAAGGTTCTCTTGCGGCATTTATGATTAATGGTGCACGTTCTAAAGAATTATTTATGAGCCACCCACCACTTGAAAAACGTATCGAAGCGTTAAGAAACTTATAATCGACAAGCGGTCTGATTTTGCAAAAAACTTGCAAGAACAGACCGCTTTCTTATAGGTGTTTATTAATAGCTAAAACCAAGGTGATATCGCAAACAATAAGATTAAGTAACGTATAAACTTACCTAAGCAAATAAAGATAAGCGATTGCCATAAGTTAAAGCGAAGCCAACCGGCAATACCGCATAGCAGATCACCGATAATCGGCAAACTGCTTAATAATAAGGCAAATACCCCATATTTTTCACATAAACGTAATGCCCATTGAGCCGTTTTATGTTTTAAATCTAATGGCTTGGGAATCAATAATCCCATTGCATAAGTAATGGAACTGCCAAGGCTATTACCAATGGTTGCAACACCGAGTAGCCAAAGTATTTGGCTTGAAAATAAACTCGAATCAGTCAAGCGAGTTTGAGTTGCTAGCGTAGTAAATATAATTTCGGAATTACCCGGCAACACAGTTGCACTCAAAAATGCACTGAGAAACATAGTCACTAGCTGATTTTCTGCTGAAAGAAATAAACTAAAAAAGGAAGAGAAATAATCTGTCATACTTGTTTTGTAAAATATTTGTTAAACATCTGATCTAGTTATTTTAACAAAAGTTTGAGGTTTGGTTTCAATTTGATCTGTATCAAAATGTGCTTTTGATTTACCTCAATATAATGACAATTATGTTTTGAGGGATTGAGGTAACAGGTCTATAATTCTCAACAATTTCTGTAATTTTTCAAATTTATATTTAAGGATTATAAATGTTCTCTCCTGCTGAAATGGCAAAAATCGCTGAAGACGGCGCAGTTTATAAAGCGACTAAACATCAATTATATTCTTTCATCTCCGCAATTTTAGCAGGTGGCTTTATTGGACTTGCATTCGTATTTTATACCACAACCCAAACCGGTGCGGTGGATGTGCCTTGGGGTATGGCGAAATTAGTCGGTGGTACGGTTTTCTCACTTGGTGTAATTTTATGTGTAGTTTTTGGTGCTGAACTTTTTACTTCATCCACTTTAACCGCTGTGGCTAAAGCGACACATCGAATCACTTGGTTCCAAATGTTTAAAAACTGGTGCATTGTGTACGGTGGTAATTTTATCGGCGGTCTAAGTGTAGTGGTATTAATTTGGCTCTCAGGTCAAATTATGGCGGCAAACGGTCAATGGGGTTTAACCATTCTTAAAACAGCACAACATAAAATTCACCATACTTGGATAGAAGCCTTTACCCTCGGTATTTTATGTAACATGATGGTTTGTCTTGCAGTATGGATGGCAAATGCCGGTAAAAGCCTAACGGATAAAGCGTTTATTATGATTATGCCGATTGCATTATTCGTGTCATCAGGTTTCGAGCACTGTGTTGCCAATATGTTTATGATTCCGATGGGAATGATGATTTCACATTTTGCATCACCTGAATTTTGGACAGCGATTAATGTTGATCCGGCACAATTTGCAGATTTAGATTTATATCATTTCGTTGTGAAAAATTTAATTCCGGTTACTTTAGGTAATATTGTCGGCGGTGTATTTTTCATTGGGTTAGTGCAATGGTTCTTATATATCCGTAAGCACTAAGATAATTTCAATTTAGGCGGTTTAATTTAGGCAAATTTCTGCAAAAAATAACCGCTTGTAAAACTTAATTTACTAACAAATAGAGGACTTAAAATGACTCAACTAACTGAAGCTCAACAAAAAGCATGGGCAGGGTTTACTGGTGGCGACTGGCAAACTGAAGTAAACGTACGTGATTTTATCCAAAAAAACTATACTCCATATGAAGGCGATGAGTCTTTCTTAGCTGGCGCAACAGTGCGACAACTAAGTTATGGGAAGAAGTAATGGAAAAAATCAAAGTTGAGAACAAAACTCACGAACCGTACGATATTGATTGCGACATTCCATCAACGATTACTTCTCATAAAGCAGGTTATATCGATCAAGCTTTAGAGAAAATCGTAGGTCTTCAAACTGATGCACCATTAAAACGTGCGATCATCCCATTTGGCGGTATCAAAATGGTTAAAGGTTCTTGTGATGTTTATCGCCGTACCTTAAACCCTGAAGTAGAAAAAATCTTTACTGAATATCGTAAAACACATAACCAAGGTGTATTCGATGTTTATACTCCGGACATTTTACGTTGCCGTAAATCAGGTGTAATTACCGGTCTTCCAGATGCTTACGGTCGTGGTCGTATTATCGGTGACTACCGTCGTTTAGCAGTATACGGTGCGGATTTCTTAATGAAAGACAAGCAAAAACAATTTGCTTCATTACAACCTCGTTTAGAAGCGGGTGAAGATATCCAAGCAACAATCCAATTACGTGAAGAAATCGCAGAACAATACCGTGCATTAGGTCAAATCAAACAAATGGTCGCATCATACGGTTTTGACGTTTCTCGTCCGGCTGAAACTGCACAAGAAGCGGTTCAATGGACTTACTTCGCATACCTTGCCGCAGTTAAATCACAAAACGGTGCGGCAATGTCATTCGGTCGTGTATCTTCATTCTTAGATATCTATATCGAACGTGACTTAAAAGCAGGTAAAATCACAGAAGAAGAAGCACAAGAGTTAATCGACCATTTAGTAATGAAATTACGTATGGTTCGTTTCTTACGTACACCTGAATACGATCAATTATTCTCAGGCGACCCAATGTGGGCAACTGAAACTTTAGCAGGTATGGGCTTAGACGGTCGTACACTAGTAACCAAAAACAGCTTCCGTATCTTAAATACCCTTTACACAATGGGTCCATCACCAGAGCCAAACTTAACTATCCTTTGGTCTGAACAATTACCGGACGGCTTCAAACGTTATTGTGCAAAAGTATCTATTGATACTTCATCAGTACAATACGAAAATGATGACTTAATGCGTCCTGACTTTGATAACGATGACTATGCAATCGCATGTTGTGTATCTCCGATGGTTGTTGGTAAACAAATGCAATTCTTCGGTGCGCGTGCAAACTTAGCGAAAACAATGTTATACGCAATCAACGGCGGTATCGATGAGAAATCTGGTGCACAAGTTGGTCCAAAAACAGCACCGATTACAGACGAATATTTAAACTTCGACGATGTAATGGCTCGTATGGATCACTTCATGGATTGGTTAGCAACACAATATGTCACTGCATTAAATATCATCCACTTCATGCACGATAAATACAGCTACGAAGCGGCATTAATGGCATTCCACGATCGTGATGTATTCCGTACAATGGCATGTGGTATCGCAGGTCTTTCTGTTGCGGCGGACTCATTATCTGCAATTAAATACGCAAAAGTTAAACCAATTCGCGGCGACATCAAAGATAAAGATGGTAACGTAGTGGCTTCAAATGTAGCGTTAGACTTCGAAATTGAAGGTGAATATCCGCAATTCGGTAACAATGACAACCGTGTAGACGAAATCGCTTGTGACTTAGTTGAACGTTTCATGAAGAAAATTCAAACGCACAAAACTTACCGCAATGCGACTCCAACACAGTCAGTTCTTACTATCACTTCTAACGTGGTTTACGGTAAGAAAACTGGTAATACGCCTGACGGTCGTCGTGCTGGTGCTCCGTTCGGTCCAGGTGCAAACCCAATGCACGGTCGTGACCAAAAAGGTGCGGTTGCATCATTAACTTCTGTTGCAAAACTTCCGTTTGCTTACGCGAAAGACGGTATTTCATATACCTTCTCAATCGTACCAAATGCATTAGGTAAAGATTACGAAGCACAAAAACGTAACCTTGCAGGCTTAATGGACGGTTACTTCCACCACGAAGCAACGGTTGAAGGCGGTCAGCACTTAAACGTAAACGTATTAAACCGTGAAACATTATTAGATGCGGTTGAGCATCCAGAGAAATATCCACAATTAACCATTCGTGTATCTGGTTATGCGGTACGTTTCAACTCTTTAACTAAAGAGCAACAAATGGATGTAATTACACGTACATTTACTGAAAGTATGTAATAGTAATTTGCAAAACTTTTAGAAAAATCAACCGCTTGTCGCAGTTTATGGGGCAAGCGGTTTTTCTTTTGTGATCTCGCTCGAAAAAATGGCTATTCATTTACACAGCTTTAGAAATATTGTTTATAATTACAGTGTTCTATGTGTGAGAAAGAGATATCTAAGCAAGATTTAATTCGTTCCTCTGTGGCGGAATACCTAACTTTTATCACGGCAACAGGGGAAAGCCAAGTTGAAGCGATTTATGCCGATGAAAATGTTTGGCTAAGCCAAAAAATGATGAGGATACTTTATGAGGTAGAGTCTCATACTGTTACTTACCATTTACAAAAAATATTTTTTGATAAGGAATTAGATGAAAATTCAGTTACTCGAAAATTTCGAGTAACTGCCCAAGACGGCAAAAGTTACCAGACGAAACACTATAATTTATCTGCAATTATTTCGGTAGGTTACAAAGTGAATTCTGAACGTGCCGTGCAGTCTCGCAAATGGGCGACTGAAATTGTACAGAGCTTTGCGATTAAAGGCTTTGCGATGGACGATGAACGGCTGAAAAATGACGGTACGATTTTAGGCAAAAAGTATTTTGAAGAACAACTTGTCCGTATTCGAGAAATTCGTTTATCTGAGCGGAAATTCTATCAAAAAATCACGGATATTTATACGACCGCTTTGGACTATGACCCTACCTCGACGAAACGTTTTTTTGCCACTGTGCAGAATAAACTTCATTGGGCAATTCATGGGCATACGGTAGCAGAGTTGATAGTAGCCAGATCCGATGCTACAAAAACCAATATGGGGCTGACAAATTGGAAAGATGCCCCACAGGGAAAAATTTACCCCTTTGATGTGGTGGTTGCGAAGAATTATCTGTCAGACAGTGAGCTGGCACAATTACAAAGGCTTTTTTCGGCTTATTTAGATATGGCAGAAGATATGGCAGAACGCCAAATTCCTATGACAATAGCAGATTGGGAAACCCGATTAAACCGCTTTCTTGCTACCGACCGAGAAATTTTACAAGATGCCGGTAAAGTCACCGCTGAAATTGCTCGTTCTTTCGCATTAAGTGAGTTTGAAAAATATCGGGTGAAACAAGATTTGAGTTATGAAAGTGATTTTGACCGTGTATTAAAATAGGTAGCGACTAAATATTCAGCAACATAATGGGAGTTTTATCTATAGTAATTTACCCCAAATCGGTTAAGAATAGCATATAATTACCGACTTTATTGATAGGTTTATAAGAATTGGCAATGTACCAAAATTTTAACGCTGAATTAGATTGGGCAACACTACATATGACTCGTACTCGAGCCGCAATCGGGGCTTTACCTGATTTATCCCACGTACGTTTAGCGTGCAATATGCACTTAGATTTGAAAATGGCTCCGTTAGTGAAAGGCTTGCTGGATAAAGGGGCAAAAGTGTTTTTAACCACTTGTAACCCAACCACCGTACAAGATGATGTGGTGGCGTATTTGGTGGAAAATGGGGCAGATGCTCACGCTTGGCGTGATATGTCCAATGCCGACTGGCACGAAAGTTTTCAAAAAGCAGTAGATTGGCGACCAACCCATTTATGCGAAATGGGGTCGGATTTAACCTCACTCATTCACTCGAAAGGCTTACAAACAGGTGTGAAAGCAGGCTTAGAAGCCACCGGTTCAGGCGTGAACCGTTTAAATGGTCTGAAACCTTATTACCCGATTTTCAACTGGGATGATTTGCCGGTGAAAGAAGGTTTACACAACCGCCATATGGTGGGCTTAACCGCTTGGCATACTTTTTTACAAACCACCCACTTAAGCCTACACGAAAAAACAGTAGTTGTTATTGGTTATGGTTTGGTAGGGCAAGGTGTGGCGACTTCAGCAAAAGCCTACGGTGGTAAAGTGATTGTGGCTGAATTAGATCGTGCAAGAGCGTTACAAGCCGAATATGACGGTTGGATGGTAATGCCACTTGCTGAGGCAATCAAAATTGCTGATGTGGTTGCCACAGCAACAGGGGCGAAAAACGTGCTTTCAGGCAAGATGATTGAACAAGCGAAATCAGGCTTATTTATTTTAAATGTCGGACACGTTGCCGAAGAAATTGATGTGCCGTTTTTAAAACAACACCCGATGAGCGTGCCGATGCCGTATGTCAATGCTTACCAAGTAGGTGAGAAAACCGTTTATCTGTTGGCAGACGGCTCAATGTTTAACCTCACAGCAGGTTATGGCGACAGTATTAATGCCTTTGATGTAACTTTAGCGGTTATGGCAAGCGGCATTGGGCATATTGTCGGCGAAGGTGAAAAGGCAGAAAAAGAAGTTTACTTACTGCCGAAAGTTGTTTGGCAAAAAGTGTTATAAAATCGACCGCTTGTAAGCGGTTGGGATAGCCTTAAAACAATATACTTTAAAATAAAACAGCCCTGAATTGGGCTGTTTGTCAATAAATTGAGTACGCTAAATACAATAAATTTGTTTTGAACCTTTCGATTTAGGTTGGTAACACTGACCTCTAAAGTGAGCGGGAATACTTTTTAATCGTTTCACTTCTTTCGCCTCTTTCCCATTGATATAAGCATCAGTTTGATAGCCGTTTCCGCCCGTTGTCATTGCTAGATTGATATTGATGAAACTCACCACCGTGCCATTTGCAAAAGTATGGCTCTGTTCTTGCATTCCGTTTGAGCAGTTTTCGACTTTGCTTTTAGTTAGCTTACCATTTTTAAGATAGTAACCGTTGGAATAGCGTTTCCCTTGTCCGTAATCTTCATCGCAGGCGAGGGTTGGTAAGGAAATGGCAAGTACGAATAAAGTAAGTAGAAATTTCTTCATTTTTACTCCCTATGTATGGTAAACAGCAAATTCTCGGTAACTAAAGGTTGTATAGAGAAATACAGCCTGTAATAAGCGGTATAAAATTCACTTAGGTTTTCTCAGAAAAAAGATTTTTCCAAAACTTTCTGTATCATAGTAATTGTAACTTATATCCTCACTATGAACTATCTCATATCCAGCATTTAAATAACCCATTAAGTCGGTTTGAAATTTATCATAATCATTACAAGTATCATTATGATAAAACGGCTGAGCTATTTTTAATAGCTTATAATCATACATATATTATTCCCTCCAACTATTCATTTCAGGATTATATTCAATAAAGGGAGGGCAAATGCTACTACTTACTCTAATGAATATAACTTCACCGCTACCTCCCGGAGAGGTGCTATATTTACAAGTACGAAAGGATGAAGAAACATATCTAGTATTATATGAATGATCACCATACATTGTAATCCAGTCAGCAAAAGCACTTACAGATACAGATACACCTAAACCAACAGCTAAAACAGCTACTTTTCTTAAACTTTGCATACGTTTCTCCTATTAAAGTTAATTAAGAATTTGTTTTCTTCCAAAACGGAACTTGTGGTTTGCCAAAATCATTTTCTCCCTCATTACCTTTTTTAAAAGCAAGAGTAATCAGGCAACTAATAGAAAGTACGCTCATTGCCAAATTAACTAGAAGCTTAATATCAGAAGTAATCAGCAAGGTAAAAGGTGAGAGAATATCTATCCACAAAACAGTATTGAATAAATTAGTATCCGTTGCTTTCTTATTGAGATCGTGTATACGTCTAACGATGTGGGAGTATTTGAATACAAAAACTAATGTAACAACTGCAAAAATGATGGCTAAGCCTAAAAAGTCCTCTGCTGAGCCGAATGTATCGTTCGTTATGCGATAGTTGATCTTTGGAGCTATCAAAGCCAGAAAACCTGCAATAAATAGATAAATTACTGCAAAAATAGGTAGGAAGACCGCATAATGAAGCCGCCCTATCCGCCCCTTAAACCCAAAGAAAAATCCGAAAATACTTTTGATACTATTCATTTTAACGTTCCTATGATAATAATTTATGCCTTCTAGGCATTTAATATCGTAATTCTATGCCTTATAGCATATTCAGTCAATGCAATAAATCACAAAAAATATGCCTAAAATGAATAATCTTAGTAGGCAGTAAAATGGCACAACCAGTTGCATCAGACATCGACCGTCTTGTCGGTCAACGTATCCAACAAAAACGCAGAGAAATGGGCTATTCGGCGGAGAGGCTATCGGAGTATGTGGATATTTCCCAACCACAGCTTTCACGCTATGAACGAGGGGCGAATAAGATCAACGTGGCACATTTGGTGGCGATTGCGACTTTCTTGAAAACGCCGATCAGCTACTTTTTTGCGGACTGTATGGAAGGATTCGATTGGAATAGCGATGAAGCCGACCGATATTGGCAGGAATTAACCCAAACGCAAAAATCGCTATTAGTAGATTTTCTGAAAGAGATCAAAAAATAGTTGGGATTTCTCGCTGAGTAAAGTTTGACGGCTTGATTTATTTCTGCAAACAATCTAAAAATTTGCTACAATTTGGCAAAATTTTTTGAGGTCTGAGGTAAGCAAATGTCTATTGCACGTTATCACTCTTACGAATCTTGCGGCACGGTAGATGGTCCGGGGATTCGTTTTATTCTTTTCTTGCAAGGCTGTCTAATGCGTTGTAAATATTGTCATAACCGTGATACGTGGGATCTTGACGGTGGTAAACAAATCAGTGTCGAAGATTTGATGAAAGAAGTGGTAACCTACAAGCACTTTATGAAAGCGACCGGCGGTGGTGTAACAGCATCTGGCGGAGAAGCTGTATTACAAATGGAATTTGTGCGAGATTGGTTTAGAGCCTGTAAAGCGGAAGGTATTGATACTTGTTTGGATACCAATGGTTTTGTTCGCCATTATAGCCCCGTAGTCGATGAAATGCTTGAAGTGACCGATTTAGTTATGCTCGACTTAAAGCAACTAAATGATGAAATCCACCAAGATTTAATCGGTGTATCAAATAAGCGTACACTTGATTTTGCTCGCTATCTGCAAAAATTAAATAAACGTACTTGGATTCGTTATGTTGTCGTACCGGGTTATACCGATGATGATGATTCCGCACACCGCTTAGGGCAATTTATCCAAGGTATGCAAAATATTGAAAAAGTTGAATTACTCCCTTATCACCGTTTAGGAGCACATAAATGGGAAACACTTGGTTATAAATATGAATTAGACGGTGTATTGCCACCGCCAAAAGAAGATCTTGAGCGTATTCAAAAAATTATTGAAAGCTACGGACACACCGTAAAATTCTAAACCCATTACATAAGAATAAAAAATCCCCAAGGTTCGATTAAACATCTTGGGGATTTTTATTTCTCCTAAAAATTTTATTAGAAAGTCACATTCATACCAAGCATTGCGTTTCTACCCATTTGTGGAATATGAGGTAAATAAGACACGTGCTGATGAATTTTTTGATTTAATAAGTTATCTACTTTTAAGAACACTTGATATTCTGTCTGATTGAACATCTTATTGTAAGTTAACCCAACATTCACTTGATGAGAACCCGGTGTTGCTTTTTCATATTTCGACACTTTATTCTGAGTAAACACTCGATAATACTCTAACATTCCCGACCAATTCTGATTGAAATCCGCATTAAATCTTGCCCCTAAACGTAATGGTGGTACACGTGGTGCTGAAATATCAGGTTGGGCTTCCCATCCTGAAACCTGACCTCTTTTTGCACCAAAAATGTAATAGCCCTTTGGAATATCAGGCAGATCGGTTAATTTACCACGAACATAATCACCAAATACGGCAAGACGATAATTCGGCGTAAAGAGATAGCCAATTTCACCTTCTACCCCACTAAAACGTGCTTTCCCTTGGTAATAACGGTTTACTTTTAAAGTATATTCATCACTCAAAGATTTAGGACCACGATTATCATTCAAAGTAAGTGGATAAATATAATTATCGTAATGAGTATGATACACATTAAATTTGTAATCCCACTTCTCTCCCATATAAGCTAAAGCTAACTCAATATGATTTGAACGCTCTTTATTTAGGTTTTTATTACCGGCTTCAAAAGCATTGAGTGCAATATGTTTACCGTGTGCATAGAGTTCTTGAGCATTTGGTAAACGTTCCTGATGAGAAGTGTTTAAAGTCAGTTTATGATCCGGAGCAAAAAACCAATTGGTCGCAAAACTATAAGAGTAACCGGTTTCCTTATGCGGTTCCAAATTTGGCATTGGCGTATTAAAGCCTAACCATTGATCGATTAACTTAACATCATAATCCATTGAAATTTTCTGACGCTCAACACGGCTACTGACTTCAAATGAAAAATCACCGAGATTTAAACGTTCAATACCAAATACACTAAATTGCTTAGTTTTTGGATTATTTAATAACTGTTGCTTATTCACGATACGTGCGGCTTCTAATGATAAAGCACTAGTCTGTAAATGAGAATATTGTGCTCCAATCGCTCCCTTTAACCCATTCCATTCTGAATGAACTAATTCAAGACGTAGATTTTTTCCTTTATTTTTAAAGTAATTTTCTATTCTATTGCCATCTTTTTCATCATGAAAATAATCAACATAGTTTGCGGTAACTTTGAGCGATTCAATCCCCTTTATCGGATTTTTTAATTCCCCATCAAGATCGTATCGTTTGGAATGCATATCAATCCAAGGCTTACCATGTGGGTGATCTTGCATGCCATACTGAGAACCGCCGGGAATATGTGAGTGATCTAAGCGAAGTCCCGGATTGTTATAATCAATGTCGCTTTCTTCCGCTAAATGCGGATAAAAACGTAAATAGCCTTTCCCAAACATCACGCCTTGGCGGATAATGCTAATCGTATAATGATCGTATTGATGCGTATGTCCAACTAAACCGTATTTATTACGTTGATCCGTATAAGCCACACCTAAATGTCCTTTCTCTCCAATCCAAGAAAGTCCGACCGTGCCTGATTGAGATTGAAGGTCACTATCTGGCACCCGATGATAAGACTTGCCTTCAATCGTAAATTTCGGCGCATAGTATTCGGAGGCTTTGTTATATAGCCCTTGTAAACGTAAAGCAAAATTATTGCCTAATGCAAAAGTAGATCCTGCATAAGTTAAACGTTCTTTATTCGCAGAACTAAAACGTACACCGGCTTGCCCTTCATATCCTTTTTCCGGTAATACACTCGGAATTTTCTCATCAACCACATTAATTACCCCAGCATTATTACCTGCACTATAAAGTAGAGTTGTTGGACCACGTAAAATTTCAATACGTTTTGCAAGCAAAGAATCTACAGTAACCGCATGATCGGGAGATAGTTCCGACATATCAAAGGTTTCACCGTTATTTTGCAGAATTTTCGCACGCTTGCCTTCTTGACCTCTAATAATTGGCGCACTTGCTCCCCCGCCAAATTGACTGGAATGAATGCCCAACTCTCCGGAAAGTGCATTACCTAATGTTGTGCCTCGTTGCTTTAAGGTTTGGCTATCTACCACTTTTTCATTGATATTTAAACCATCTCCTAACAAATTACCTTTTGTATCCGGCGTACTGCCTTCAACGGTAATCATATCTAATGTCTCCTCTGACGCATATATCGCATTTGAAATTAAAAGTAATAAACTCAACGCCAAACTATTTTTTTTCATTTTATTCAACCTAAAACCATAAAAAAATTAAGGGCGTTAATTTACTTTAAAAAACACTAACTTTCAATAATAACCTTAAAAAAATTATATATACTTATTGAGTATGTTTTATCTTCATCCAACAAGTTACATATAAAAATAACTAAAAAACCCCCTCGTGATTTCTGTTTCTATGAAACTTTGGTGTATGATGCTAAGACTAATAATTCATTTCGACTAAGAAAAAGGAAATAAACAATGTCTAATCCTCTTTTAAATTACACCGGTTTACCTGCATTTTCACAAATCAAACCGGAACATATCCAACCTGCAATAGAAGCAGTGATTAAAGAATGTCGCGATACAATTGAACAAGTTGCTCAAATTGAAAACCCAACGTGGGAAAATTTCTATATGCCACAAGCGATTGCCGGCGATAAATTTGCGCGTGCGTGGTCACCCGTCGGTCATCTAAACGGCGTGAAAAACTCGCCGGAATTACGAGAAGCTTATCAGGCATGCTTACCGATACTTTCTGAATACAGTACTTGGGCGGGGCAACACCAAGGTTTATATCAAGGCTATGTAAAACTGAAAAACTCATCGGAGTTTGAGAGCTATTCTCTTGCACAGAAAAAAGCAATTGAAAACAGCCTACGTGATTTCGAGCTTTCGGGGATTTCATTACCGGCGGATAAACAAAAACGTTACGGTGAAGTATCTGCTCGCCTGTCTGAACTAAGCTCACAATTCAGTAATAATGTATTGGATGCCACAATGGGCTGGGATATCGTGATCACAGACGAAGCACAGCTTCAAGGCTTGCCAGAATCCGCCTTAGAAGCGACAAAACTTTCTGCAGAAAGCAAAGGTAAAAAAGGCTACCGCTTTACTTTAGAATTCCCAAGTTACTATCCGGTACTAACTTACTGCGAAAACCGTGAACTACGTGCGGCAATTTATAAAGAGTATGCAACCCGTGCTTCTGATCAAGGCTCAAATGCAGGCAAATGGGATAACTCGGCAAATATCGATGAGAAACTTAAATTACGCTTAGAAATGGCGCAATTATTAGGTTTTGAAACTTATGCTGATCTTTCTCTTGCTACCAAAATGGCGGAGAACCCGCAACAAGTTGTCGATTTCTTAGAAGATTTAGCCAAACGTTCAAAAGCACAAGGTGAAAAAGAATTAGCGGAACTACACGCCTTTGTTGAACAAGAATACGGCGTAACCGAACTTCAGCCGTGGGATATTGCATTTTATAGCGAAAAGCAAAAACAAGCATTATATGCAATCAATGATGAAGAACTTCGCCCTTATTTCCCAGAAGATCGCGTACTTTCAGGCTTATTTGAACTAATGAAGCGTATTTTCGGCTTACGTATCGAAGAAAAATTCGGCATTGATACTTGGCACGAAGACGTGCGTTTCTTCCAAATTTACGATGAGCAAAACGAAGAACGCGGTGCATTCTATTTAGATTTATACGCACGTGAAAATAAACGTGGCGGTGCGTGGATGGATGATTGTATCAACCAAAAACGTTTGGCAGATGGTTCGTTACAAAAACCGGTAGCATACTTAACTTGTAACTTTAATAAACCGATTGGCGACAAGCCGGCTCTGTTTACGCATGACGAAGTTACCACCTTATTCCATGAGTTTGGTCACGGTATCCACCATATGCTCACCCAAATTGATGTCGGCGATGTTGCCGGGATCAACGGTGTACCGTGGGATGCGGTGGAATTACCGAGCCAATTCTTAGAAAACTGGTGTTGGGAAGCGGAAGCACTTGAATTTATTTCGGGGCATTATCAAACCGGCGAACCGTTACCGAAAGATAAATTAACCCAGTTACTCAAGGCGAAAAACTTCCAAGCGGCAATGTTTGTATTAAGACAATTAGAGTTCGGTCTATTCGATTTCCGTTTGCATTTGGCACAACCTCGTGAAGGCTTGGTGTTAGATACCTTAAAAGCAGTAAAAGCGGATGTTGCTGTAGTACGCACACCTGAATGGGTACGTACGCCACATAGTTTTAGCCATATTTTTGCAGGTGGCTATGCAGCAGGCTATTACAGCTACTTATGGGCAGAAGTATTATCGGCGGATGCCTTTGCTAAATTTGAAGAAGACGGTATTTTCAACCGAACTACCGGTCAGTCTTATTTAGATAATATTCTGACGCGTGGTGGTTCGGAAGAACCAATGGTATTGTTTGAACGTTTCCGTGGCCGTAAACCAACCTTAGATGCACTATTACGCCATAAAGGTATTGCGAGTTAATATCGTTCTATTCAAGTATAAGGAAGAAATTATGTGGATGACAATCGGGATTGGCATAGTCACTCTTCTCGCTATCTCAGTAGCTATTTCACTGAAATTAAGCACGAAAGAATAATATCAATTTTCTAGTACAGTAAGTGTATTAAAGCGGTCGAATTTGCAAAAAATCTTGCAAATTTGACCGCTTGTCTTTTTTTTATCAACTAAATCGCTATAATCTTGATAAATCAAATAATTAAGAGAAAACACGATGTCATTAGATTTATCCAATATCCGCCAACAAATCACCCAACTTGATCGCAATTTACTGAAATTACTTGCCGAACGTCATCGTCTTGCTTTTGATGTGGTTCGTAGTAAAGAAATCACACAAAAACCGTTACGTGATATCGAACGAGAAAAAGCGCTATTACAAGCATTAGTGAGTCATGCTGAAGCGGAAAATTATCAATTAGATCCGCAATATGTTACACAGATTTTCCAACGCATTATCGAAGATTCGGTACTAACTCAGCAAAATTATCTGCAAAATAAATTAAATGAGCAAAAAGAACAAAATGTATCGATTGCCTTTTTAGGTATGCGTGGTTCTTATTCCAATATGGCATCTCGTCAATTTGCGAAAAAATATCAAGGTTCTTTAATTGAATTGAGTTGTGATTCGTTCCAACAAGTGTTTGATAAGGTGAGTGAAGGTGAAGCTGAATTTGGTGTGCTTCCGCTTGAAAACACCACTTCAGGTTCAATCAATGACGTATATGACTTACTGCAACATACTGATTTAGCGGTAGTTGGTGAATTAGCTTACCCGATCAAGCACTGCGTACTGGCAAACGGTAATATAGATCTTGCTGAAATTGATACCTTGTACAGTCACCCTCAAGTGATTCAACAATGCAGTCAATTTATTCAAAGCCTAAATAAAGTTCATATTAAATATTGTGAAAGTAGCTCGCACGCAATGCAGATGGTTGCCCGCTTGAATAAGCCGAATATTGTCGCATTAGGTAATGAGGACGGTGGTAAACTTTACGGTTTAACCAATATCAAAACCGATATTGCCAACCAACAAAACAATATCACACGCTTTATCGTGGTAGCGAAACAAGCGATTAATGTTTCGCCACAGCTACAAACTAAAACATTGTTGCTGATGACCACTTCACAACAAGCCGGTGCGTTAGTAGATGCCTTAATGGTATTCAAACAGCATCAAATCCGTATGACTAAATTGGAATCTCGCCCGATTTACGGTAAGCCTTGGGAAGAAATGTTCTATGTAGAATTACAAGCGAATATTCATTCCGAAAATACTCAACAAGCGTTAACAGCGTTAGAAAGCGTAACTAGCTATGTCAAAGTATTAGGTTGCTACCCTAGCGAAATCATCGAGCCGGTAAAACTATAACAAGCGGTTAAAATTTTGGGGATAGTGGACAAAATTAATGGTGTTCAATGCTATAAGTGTTTTGATTGCCATTGAATATCAATGTTCTGAAAGAATCATCCGAAGGAATCTTCAAAAATCCATAAAAACTGAACAAAAACTTTACCTGAAACACTCACTTAAACTTCATCGCTTAATCAAGCATTACTTCAATGGCTAAATGAGTATAAAACCTACTTTAACAAAAGTTCGGAGCATAATGTTAAATGAAGCGATTACGCAGTACTTATTGGAGTTTAAAACGTGATATAAATTATTTGGCAATCAAGATTATCGCAGACATATTGCACATATAACGAATCAAAGATTGACTGATGAATTTTATTTACCTGCATAAGTTAAAAAAATAAAGCCATAACCGACTAAAAATACCTATTATAGCTATATCATCAGGAAATTGGACTCAATTTTGTCCACTATCCCAAATATTTGAAGATCTTCACATTTTTGTAACATTTTTATTTTTTTCTACCTAATTTAGTATATAGTGCAACCTATTTTATAACTCAATAAAGGTGGGTATTCTATGGGAAGCAATTCCGCCCCTGTGGCAAAAACCAATATGCGTAATAGTGTGATATTTATTGTCGATGTCATACTTTTCTTCATTTTATTAAATGTATTGCCTTTTGCACCTGAAGCAAATAAAGGATTGGCTTTATTAGTTTTCGTTGCGGTACTTTGGTTAACGGAAGCGTTACATGTCACGGTTACTGCATTATTAGTGCCAATACTGTCGATTGCATTAGGCTTAGTTAAATCAAAAGAAGCTTTGGTTGCCTTTGCTGATCCGACTATTTTCCTTTTCTTCGGTGGTTTTGCTTTAGCAACGGCATTGCATATTCAACAATTAGACCGCTTAATTGCGAATAAGATTATGACAATGGCGAGGGGTAAACTTTCTGTTGCGGTTATTTATTTGTTTTCGGTTACAGCGTTTCTTTCTATGTGGATGAGTAATACGGCAACCGCCGCAATGATGTTACCGCTGGCGATGGGGATTTTAAGCAAATTGGATCGCTCTCAACATCATAATACTTATGTATTTGTATTGTTGGGAATCGCTTATAGTGCGAGTATCGGAGGGATGGGGACTCTCGTCGGTAGTCCACCGAATGCGATTGTTGCTTCACAATTACATCTTTCATTCGCAGATTGGATGAAATATGGTTTACCGATTATGTTTATTTTAATGCCATTGATGATTGGTGTATTGTATGTCGTATTCAAGCCTAAATTTGATGTACAGTTTGAACAGACATTTGAAAAAATTGAGCTTAATCGTGATCGTATTTTAACCTTAGTAATTTTTGCATTTATTGCGTTAAGTTGGGTATTTAGTTCACAGCTTAATCCATTACTTTCAGGTTTATTAGGACTAAAAGGCAATATCGGTAGCTTTGACAGTATTATGGCTATGGTTGCCGCAGCATTAATTTGTATTACGCGTGTTGCAACTTGGCAACAAGTCCAAGAAAACACGGAATGGGGAGTATTATTCCTATTCGGTGGCGGTTTAACGTTAAGTGCGGTATTAGGACAAACCGGTGCAAGCAAAATTATGGCGGACGGTATTGTGGCGTTAATTGACGGTAGCCATTTCTATGTGATTGGCTTAATTGTGGTCGCATTTATTATTTTCTTAACTGAATTTACTTCAAATACAGCAAGTGCTTGCATTATTAGTACCGATTTTTATCTCGATTGCAGAAGCATTGAATATGCCATCACTCGGTTTAGCATTAATTATTGGTTTAGGTGCAAGTTGTGCCTTTATGTTACCGGTGGCAACACCGCCAAATGCGATTGTATTCGGTACGGGGCAAATTAAACAAAATGAAATGGTTAAAGCCGGTTTTTGGTTAAATATTATTTGTGTCTTAGTGATTGCAACGGTCGGTTACGTATTCTGGTTATAAGAATCTTGTAACAATATAGTTAAAATCAACCGCTTACGCCCTATTCTCAGATGTTAGAATAGGGCGTTTTTTATTATAAATGGTTGTACCTGTTTAAATTGTTGATTAAAAATTATGATGTAACTCATATTTTTTTACTTTAGTTATTTTTTTGCAATGATTTTTTGATATAGTCCTTTCGTTTTAAATAAATTGTAACATTTTAATCAAATCTGAAACGTGGGGGACACTGAATGCCAGAAACCAAGCAATTTAAAGAAGATGTTGCTAAAAATCGCAGGAATACCATCATTTATATTTTGGATGTGATTCTATTTTTAGCATTACTAAATTTCCTACCTTTTGAACCTGCTCCGACTAAAGCTCTCGCTTTACTTGCGTTTGTAGCGGTTTTATGGCTTACCGAAGCAATGCACGTCACCGTTACCGCACTATTTATTCCGGTACTTTCCGTCTTTTTAGGTTTGGTCGAATCCAAGCAGGCATTAGTGGCATTTGCTGATCCGACTATTTTCCTCTTTTTCGGAGGATTTGCATTAGCAACCGCATTGCATATTCAAAAAATTGATAAATTAATTGCCAATAAAATTATGGCACTGGCTAAAGGTAATTTATTTGTTGCGGTACTTTATTTATTCCTTGTAACCGCCGTGCTTTCAATGTGGATGAGTAATACCGCCACCGCAGCAATGATGTTACCGCTTGCTTTAGGCTTATTAAGTAATATGGATAAAGAACGTGATCACAACACTTTCGCCTTTGTGATTTTAGGTATTGCTTATAGTGCCGGTCTTGGCGGTATGGGAACTTTAGTAGGAAGTCCGCCGAATGCGATTGTCGCTTCACAACTAGGCATCGGTTTTGCTGAATGGTTAATTTACGGTTTACCGATGGTTGCTATTTTATTACCAATGGCATTAGTCGTGTTGTATTTTAACTTCCGTCCTAAATTCTCAGGACGTTTTGAATATCACGCAGAAGAGATTCCAATGAATCGTAAACGTATTATTACTTTAAGTATTTTTGTGGTAATCGCTCTCTGCTGGGTTTTCGGTCAACAAGTGAATAGCTTTATTTCGCCATTATTAGGTTTATCGAAGAATATCGGTAGCTTTGATAGTATAGTGGCAATGATTGCCGCACTAGCTTTATGTACGTCACGAGTAACGACTTGGAGCCAATTACAAGAAGGAACAGAATGGGGGGTATTATTCCTATTTGGCGGTGGTTTAACCTTAAGTTATGTGTTAAGCCATACTGGTGCGAGCAAAATTATGGCAGAAGGAATTGTTTCACTAATTGAAGGTAAACACTATTATATTATTTGCTTAATTATTGCAACATTTATTGTATGTTTAACCGAATTTACCTCAAATACAGCAAGTGCGGCGTTATTAGTACCGATTTTTATCTCGATTGCAGAGTCATTAAATCTTGATCCTCGTGCATTTGCTTTAATTATCGGTTTTGGTGCTTCCTGTGCCTTTATGATGCCGGTCGGTACACCGCCGAATGCGATTGCGTTTAGTACAGGTATTGTCAAACAGAGCGATATGTTGCGTTCGTATAAACTCAGTATTGTTTGTATTTTAACTGTTTCTCTAATCGGATATTTTTTCTGGTTAGAATAGGTGAACTAGAATAAAAGCGTAGCATATTGGCTACGCTTTTTTTATGAGTTTATTTGAATTTTTATTCATGATATTTGAGTATTTTTACGTGTTTTATGCAATATGTTTGTTATATTATGCGTAATCAGGAGATAAGCTCACTGAATAAAATAATTCATTAATTTTATGTTTTCCTCTTTACTTTTGTTAAAAATCGTTTATTGTCGAATTTAGAGTCTAAAACAGACCAATATGCAAACAAATTAGAGGTACCATTATGTCGAAAACTACGAAGAATCCTATACGAGGCGTTACTATCTTAACGCTTGATTTGATCTTGTTTTTTACGTTATTAAAGTTATTGCCGTTTGCTCCGCAAGAAAATAAAGGATTGGCTTTATTGATCTTTGTGGGTATTTTGTGGCTAACGGAAGCCTTTAATATCACCGTCACGTCTTTAATGGTACCTATCTTCGCCATTTTCTTGAATGTCTTATCTACTAAAGTCGCCTTTGCTCCCTTCTCCGAACCGATTATCTTTATGTTCTTTGGCGGTTTTGTTATCGCGACGGTATTAAATATTCACCAAATTGATCTTTGGATTGCTAATCATGTCATCCGTTTAGCAAAGGGGAATTTGAAACGTACGATCATTTACTTATTTGCTGTTACGGCAGGGCTTTCGCTCTTTATCAATAATACGGCGGTGGTCGCCCTTATGTTGCCACTTTCTTTAGGTATTTTGCACCAATTAGATTTTAAACAACATCGTAAAATTTATGTAT